>NZ_CP019300.1:1310623-1638279 GCF_001953955.1 Prevotella intermedia ATCC 25611 = DSM 20706 | reverse complement strand
ATGCCTTGAGTGTGGTGCCGTTATGGGGCTGGTTTGCTGTTGCTATTTTGTGCTTGGCAGTGGTGTTTTTAAGTGGGAAAAGACGACTGTTGGGCAGTTGGGCATTGCTTTTCTCGGTGGCTTCGGTTGGTGGTTTGCTTATGGCAAATGCTGAAATGGACATGCAGAAATTGCTTCCTGCAGAACCATTGCGCTACGATGCTGTATTGCTGACGGAGCCTGTGCGACACGGAAAAGTGATAAAGGTAGACTTGGCAATACCTACGACCGACGGAGTAATGAAGGTGAAGGCTTCGATACTGTGCGATACGGTTTCCGAAAACTATAAAAGACTGCATGTTGGCGATGGTATCACCGCCTTTTCGCAGTTGGAAGAGCCTGTAAACTTCCGTGATTCTGAATTTGATTATGTCCGTTGGCTGCGCTTGCACGGCTTTGATGCAGAAACATTCATCTACTATCGGAGTTGGAAAAAGGCTTCGGTAGACCTGTCGTTTCTTAGTAGCGTAGACCGCACGCTTATAGAACTGAAGCGAGCAAAGCAACAATGGTTGCAGACTTATGCACGTGTGGGGCTCAATGGGCAGTCGGCTGCCGTTACGGTTGCTATGACTTTGGGCGACAAGCAGCTTATTTCAAAGGAGGTGAAAGACGATTATTCCATTTCGGGCGCAAGCCACGTACTGGCTCTTTCGGGCTTGCACCTTGGCATTATCTATGCTATTTTCCTTTTCGGATTCAATCTTTGCAAGGGCATTCCTTATTTAAATCTTCTTGTCCGATACCATTTAAGCGACCTGTTCGTGCTGTTGCTTATATGGCTGTATGCGCTGTTGGTAGACTTTTCGCCTTCGGTGGTGCGCTCGGCTACGATGATTACCGTTTACAGTGTTGTCGGATTGCTTAACAGAGATAAGTTCTCGCTCAACACATTGGCATTGACAGCCATTGTTTTGTTGGTCGTTCGTCCACAGAATCTGTGGGACGTAGGTTTTCAGATGTCGTTCGTGGCGGTGCTTTCCATTGTTCTTTTCGCACCTTTGCTTTATGGGCTGTTCTCTCCAAAGCTGCTTCAACACCATTGGTTGCTTCGCTGGGTGTGGGGATTGGCTACGGTTTCCGTTGCTGCGCAGTTGGGTACAGCACCCTTGGTAGCCTTCTATTTCGGTCGGTTTAGCTGCTATTTCCTACTTTCCAACTTTATTGTTATTCCGTATGCCACTGCCATTCTCTATGCTGCGGTGCTGCTTCTTGTGTTCTTTTTTATACCGCAGGTGCAGCTTTTGGTGGGAAAGGCATTGCTGTTTGTAGTCGGTTCGATGAACGCAGCCTTGCATTGGGTAGCCCATTTGCAGGGCGCAAGCATCGAAGGGCTGCACCCCAATGTCTTGCAAGTGCTTCTTTGGTACGTATTTCTGTTTTGTGTGTGGTATTTATTTAGTTTTTTCAGCAAACGAACCAACTTGGAATAATTTTCCGTATCTTTGCATCTACTTATGCAAAGATACTTTATAAAATTCTCATACGACGGTACGAACTATCACGGTTGGCAAATTCAGCCCAACGGAATATCGGTTCAAGAGGTCTTGGAAAAGGCTTTATCAACCTTATTGCGCACAAAGATAAGCGTAACAGGGGCTGGACGAACCGATGCGGGAGTGCACGCACGCACCATGATAGCCCATTTTGATGGACAAGAGGGCATCGACTGCAAGCAGCTGGCGTACAAACTGAACCGCTTGCTGCCCCGCGATGTTGCTGTAACGGCTGTTTTCGCTGTCGATAGCGAACTGCACGCACGCTTTTCAGCCACCTCTCGCACCTATCATTATTATATACACCATGGGCGAAACCCATTTTTGAGAGCCTATTCTTGCGAGATGCCTTACACATTAGACTACGAACGTATGAACGAAGCAGCAAGTTATCTTGTCGGTGAACGCGACTTTAAGTGCTTTTGCAAGGCTGGGGGCGACAACAAAACCACCATTTGCAACTTGACAGAGGCACGCTGGGAACGCTGCAAGACCGAGCTATCCATTCACGATGATGCAGCCGAAGCAGAGGAATGGTGCTTCGTGATTACTGCCAACCGTTTCCTTCGCAATATGGTTCGCGCCGTTGTCGGCACGTTGATAGAGGTGGGAAGGGGTCGGATTTCGCTCGATGAGTTCCGCAAGATAGTAGATAGCGGCACCCGAAGCGATGCTGGCGAGAGTATGCCTGGCAATGCTTTGTTTCTCTGGAATGTGGAGTATCCCTCTTTTTAGTGGTGTAATCGCATGGTAAAACGATTAATCTGACAAATTCTTTACGTGTAAATAAATATTTTTCTACACGTAAATAATAATTTCTTTACACGTAAATAAATATTTCTCAAAGTTCTGATAATTCAGAAATCAGCCTCTCAGGCACATCAAAAGCTATTTTAAAAGAAGAGGTTTTATTTCTATTTTTATGTATGAGCAGTCGATTTAGGGAACGGCAACTTTATAATCATCATCTTTTCACCTAATTATATATAAGGTGAAAGGGCGGAAATTTGTGTGTTTCATATTATTATTGTACTTTTGTACCCTAAAAGATTAAATAAAAAGAAATAAAGATGAAAGCATTTGTATTCCCTGGACAGGGCTCACAGTTTGTAGGTATGGGCAAGGACCTGTATGACAACAACCCTTTAGCAAAAGAACTTTTCGATAAAGCTGACGAAATTCTTGGCTTTAAGATAACCGATATAATGTTTGCAGGAACAGACGAACAGTTGAAGCAAACCAACGTAACACAGCCTGCAGTGTTCCTCCACAGTGTAATTTCAGCACTTTGCTTGGGCGACGATTTCAAGCCTGAAATGGTGGCAGGACACTCTCTCGGCGAGTTCTCGGCATTGGTAGCAGCAGGCGCATTGTCGTTTGAAGACGGCTTGAAGCTCGTTGCTTTGCGTGCAAACTGCATGCAGAAAGCTTGCGAGTTGAACCCTGGTACGATGGCTGCGATTATCGGTTTGGCTGACGAAAAGGTGGTAGAGGTTTGCGAACAAGTTACAAAGAGTGGCAAAATGGTTGTTGCAGCCAACTTTAACTGCCCCGGTCAGTTGGTAATTTCTGGTTCAAAGGAAGGTATCGACGAGGCTTGTGAGTTGTTGAAGGAAGCTGGTGCCAAGCGTGCGTTGCCTTTGAAGGTGGGCGGAGCATTCCACTCGCCATTCATGCAGGCTGCAAAAGACGAGTTGCAGGCAGGTATTGAGGCTACCAATATAGCATCGCCTAAGTGCGCTGTATATCAGAATGTAGACGCTAAGCCACACACCGATGCAGCAGAAATAAAGGCAAACCTTATCGCACAGCTTACATCGAGCGTTCGTTGGACCGAAAGCGTACAGCACATGATTGCCGATGGTGCAACCGAATTTATTGAATGTGGTCCTGGAAAGGCACTTCAAGGTATGATAAGCAAGATAGATAAGGAAGTGAATGCTCACGGAGTGGAATAATATAGCACGGCAACTGCAATAGATAGCAGTGCTGTTTCCACCTCAATAATTTTCATGTAGGGACACAAGCCCCTGTATTTCCTGTTGCTTGGCTCGTAGAAAGTTAGCTTGAAAAGCCCAAGGGGGTGTAAGGAAATGTGGGGAGTTGTGTCCTTTTTATTCTATCGGATATAAGCCAAAACTTATGAAATTAGTAATTTACCAAGTGTTTACACGTACCTTTGGCAACAAGAACAGCAATAGAAAGCCAAACGGTACGCTTGCAGAAAATGGTGTTGGAAAGATGAATGACTTTGATGTTGCAACGTTGCAGCAGATAAAGTCGCTCGGTGTAAATACCATTTGGTACACTGGTGTCATTCGTCATGCCACTTGCACCGACTATTCTGCTTTCGGTATTCCACGTCAGACACCACGCGTTGTTAAGGGTAAGGCTGGTTCGCCCTATGCCATTACCGACTATTACGACATCGACCCCGACATCGCTGATAATGTTGCGGAACGTATGAGCGAGTTTGAAGACTTGGTAAAACGCACCCATAAGGAAGGCTTGAAGGTGATTATCGACTTCGTTCCCAACCATGTGGCGCGCGAATACAAGAGCATTTGCAAGCCAAAGGGCGTGAAAGATTTGGGCGAAACCGACGATACGGGCAAGCATTTCGATGTGAATAACAACTTCTATTATTGTCCTAACGAACCTTTGGATATATCAGCGATACCGCTTCCCAAGGGTACTGAGGCTGATAATTCAAACGAAATGGCGGCTGAATACACCGAGACGGTGGCACGCTGCACGGGTAACGACAGGTTCGATGCACACCCACAAGCCAACGATTGGTACGAAACCGTCAAGCTGAATTACGGTATTGATTATTGCGATTGGGGCGGACGCAGCACCCATTTTGAACCAATACCCGATACTTGGCACAAAATGACCGACATATTGCTGTTCTGGGCGGCTAAAGGAGTTGATGGTTTCCGCTGCGATATGGCAGAAATGGTGCCCCATGAGTTTTGGAAGTATGCCACCGAAAAGGTAAAAGCGCAGTATCCCCACATCGTTTTCATTGGCGAAGTGTACGACCCTAATCAGTATAGAACGTATGTTGCAGCAGGTTTCGACTATCTGTACGACAAGGTGGGCATGTACGATTGCTTGCGCGATGTGATGTGTGGGTACCGTTCGGCAAGTAATATTTCGCAGCAATGGCAGGCTACCGACGATATTCGTGAGCATATATTGTACTTCCTTGAGAACCACGACGAGCAGCGAATAGCGTCCGATTTCTTTTGCGGAAATATGCAAAAAGGAATCCCTGCGCTTATTGTTTCAGCCTTGTTTCAGCGTAATCCCGTGATGATTTATGCAGGACAGGAGTTCGGCGAGCGAGGAGTGGACGGCGAAGGCTTCTCAGGCGTAGACGGTCGCTCTACTATTTTCGACTATTGGAGCGTTGATGCCATTCGCAAAGGTTTCTTTGAGCGTAGCGAGTTGTCGGCTGAACAACTGCAATTGGAAAAGGATTACCACACAATATTGAATATTTGCAATAGTGAGAAAGCCGTCAGCGAGGGCAAAACGTTCGACCTTATGTATGCCAACGAGGCGAATGAAGACTTCGATAGCAACAAAATGTTTGCCTTTTTGCGCAGTTTTGGCAATACAACCTTGCTTGTTGTTGCCAACTTTGGCGAAGCTGAGGCTCACGTTCGTGTGAATATCCCTGCCCATGCGTTCGACTATATGGAGCTGACAGAGGGTAAGAAAGATATGGTTGATTTGCTTTCAGGCGACCAACAAACGGCTATTTTGCAGCAAGATAGTCCTGTCGAGATGGTGGTTGTAGGACTTAGTGGAAGGATTTATAAATTTTAAGCTATGGAATTAGACGATTACACATTCAATCAACATAATAAGGAAGAGTTTCCTCCTGCACATACGGCAGAGCATCTTCTTAACCAACTCATGGTAAGAATGTTCGGAACGGAGCGCAGTAAGAATGCGCACATAGAACGAAAGAAAAGTAAAATGACTTTCGTACTTTCGAAAAAACCATCTCGAAAAGACGAAAAAGCGATAGAAGACGAAATGAACAGGCTCATCGAAGCTGACCTTCCTGTAACCTACGAGCTTGTGGAACGCACCGAATTGCCCGAAGGAGTAACGCTCGAACGACTTCCTGAAGATGCTTCAGAGAAGATAAGACTCGTTAGAATAGGCGATTACGATGTGTGTCCGTGCATCGGCAAGCACGTTCGTTCTACGTTACAGATAGGTAAATTTGAACTTTTGGGTACAAATTGGGACGAGTACAGTCGGTCGTTTCGTGTGCGATTTAAAGTGAAACCATAGTTCTTTACTAACCAAAAGCAATATGCAAACGCAAAGAACTTACGAAGAACGAAGCGGAAGTTGTTCGGTTTTGTATAACTGTTCCAATTCTTTTGCAAAGCCAATAACCTATGATAAACAAGGATAGTATAGAATCTGCCTACTGTTTTCTGCATCAGAAATATCGTGTTTACGAGTTTTCCAATAGCGAAACGCAAAGAGATGACATCGAATTTGCCATTGCATCGTATGTAAACGATATGAATAAGGAACTCTATGCGCACCTTGCCAAAGGCAGAAAAGAGTTTCTTTGCAACCACACAACCTTTGCAGCAGATATGCAAGAGGCCATCAACGAATTAGAATTAAGATTATAAATATGGATTTCGACAAAATACAAGACGACGCAAGAAAGGCAGAACTCATAAGAATAATAGAACATTCGGTGGAGCGATTGTCGTTAGCTGAACTCGAAGCACTTTACTACGACTTGGTGTCGAAAGACTATATTCGATGAAACAGCGTGGATAAGACAAACAGAGAAATACTCAACCTTGCCATTCCGTCAATCGTTAGCAACATCACCGTGCCGCTTTTGGGCTTGGTCGATTTAACGATTGTAGGACATATAGGCAACGAAAACTACATTGGTGCTATTGCTATCGGCTCTATGATATTCAATATTATGTATTGGATATTGGGCTTTTTGCGCATGGGTACAAGTGGAATGACGTCTCAGGCATACGGCAGAGAGGATTGGGAGGACGCGCTTCGTGTGTTGCTTCGTGCCTTAACCATTGGTGTCGGTATGGGTATGACGTTCATTGTTTGCCAGTCTGCGATAGAGTGGGGAATGGTTCGTGCAATGAATACCCCCGAAACTTCTTTGCCATTGGTGCGTGCTTACTTTCGCATAGCTATTTGGGGAGCACCTGCTATGCTTGGTTTGTACGGGCTGACGGGGTGGTTTATCGGTATGCAGAATACGAAAATACCTATGCTGATAGCCATTGTGCAAAACATTATCAATATTTTCGCCTCGTTGTTGTTCGTCTTTGCCTTTGGTTGGAAGATAGAAGGAGTTGCTGCAGGCACACTAATAGCGCAATGGAGCGGTTTCTTTATGGCATTGTTCTTTGTGCACCGTGGACTTAGAAACAAAACTTTCTATGCATCGGCAACTACTGCACAGCTTTCCTTATCGCTTTTCAAGTCTACACTTGCCCACGTTGAGGCTTGGCAACGCTTCTTCGTTGTAAACCGCGATATATTTCTACGCACGCTTTGTTTGGTAGCTGTCAATCTCTTTTTCACAAGCGCAGGTGGCAAGCAAGGTGCGCTAATGCTGTCGGTAAATACGCTATTGATGACGATGTTTACCCTCTTTTCCTACTTTATGGACGGCTTTGCCTATGCTGGTGAGGCTTTGAGTGGTAAGCTATATGGGGCAAAGGATAAGGCGAGATTTCTGCAAATGGTGCGCCGTTTGTTTATTTTTGGCGGCGTTATGGTAGTTTTGTTCACGTCGGTTTACGTTTTCGGCGGCCTCGATTTTCTTCGTTTGCTCACCGATGAGGAATATGTTGTTCGAGCTTCGATACCTTATCTTGTTTGGGTTTATTTTATTCCGCTTGCAGGTGTTGCAGCTTTTATATACGATGGCATATTTATCGGTATGACCGAAACAAAGGGAATGCTTGTTCCTTCTGCCATAGCAATGGCTTGCTTCTTTGCTTTCTATTATGTTGCCAAGCCATCTTTGGGCAACAATGCTTTGTGGATAGCCTTCCTTATATTCCTTTCTTTCCGTGGCATTCTTCAGTTCTTTTGGGCAAGAAAGTATGTTTTCAACCGCTTTTAGCCTACCAAAAGAATGATTCAACAATATATATAAATAAGAAAGAACCCTAAAACAGGTCTTTGCTATTGCGAAGAATGTTTTAGGGTTCTTTCGTTTTAGTATCGTTGTATCGCTTGTTGCTATGCCTTTAACTGTTTGCGTTGTAAGGAATACAGCCCTTTAGCGATACCTTGTTTTGCGCTTAATACTTATTGTCGAATGCAGCCACGAGTGTTGATACTACGAATGCTGTTGTTGCTAATAATGCTATTGTCATAATTAATCCTTTCTTTTTAAAAAGCTGCCAGCAATGTTTTATTCCGACAGCTTTGTTTGTTATTATCCTTAATCTTACGATGCAAAGATACGAAAGTTTTTTATTTTTAATGCATTGAATAGTTTGTTTTGTAACTTTTGAGCCCTTTTATCGTTGTTTTATGATATAAATCAATTGCTTTAATTTGTACTTTGATAGATTTGCTATGAAGGTTGTGTATTGTACAGATATAAAGGAAAGGATAATGTAAGAACGGCTTGGCATTGCTGTTCTTTACAAAACGAATAAAAATAGCAGGTATAAAAAAGCCTTGACTGATATCACATCAACCAAGGTTCCAATACTAAAACTAAATTAACCACTAAAAAAAACTATGGCAAAGTTAGTGAGTTTTTTGTATACTTCCAAATATTTTCCCTACTTTTTTTGTGTTATTTTCTTCCTAAAATTATGAGTTTTAGGTTTATATCGTTAAATATTAGCACTTTAAATGCCAATAAAAAATTGAATAAAAGAAAAAGTTTTCTTTATCGACAAGTGTTTTTCGGTTCACTAATAGCTATAAAAGCACTTATCGAGAATTATCCTAACACCACGTCTAAGGTCATCATAAGGGCAAAGCCAATGGCAAAACCAATGGTAGAAAGGTTGGAATGTTCGCCTTCAGATGCTTCTGGTATGAGTTCTTCTACCACCACATAGAACATAGCACCTGCTGCAAAACTCAGCAAATAGGGCAGGGCGGGCGTTATGGCACTTGCCAACAGTATTACGAGTATGCCACCAATAGGTTCTACTACGCCACTAAGCGAACCGATGATGAACGATTTCATACGTGAGTTACCTGCTTCGCGCATCGGCATAGAGATGATGGCACCTTCAGGAATGTTCTGAAGGGCAATACCAATCGCCATCGTCATCGCTGCAGCTGTTGATATGTAACTTCCTGTTTGCAAGGCTCCTGCCAGTACAACACCTACTGCCATACCTTCGGGAAGATTGTGAATGGTAACGGCAAAGGTGAGCATAGCCGTTCGGCTCAGCTTGGTGCGTGGTCCTTCGGGTTTACTGCTGCCAATATGAAGGTGGGGTGTGATATAGTCGATGAGCAACAAAAAGGCTATACCCACTAAGAAACCAACCAAGGCGGGCACTATGCGCAGGCGTCCTTGGTCTGCCCACATATCCATAGACGGTATGATGAGCGACCATATAGATGCTGCCACCATAACGCCAGAAGCAAAGCCCAGCAATGCTTTTTGTAGGCGCGCAGGCATTTCATTGCGCATAAAAAACACAAATCCCGACCCTAAAACCGTTCCCAAAAGTGGTATTGATAAGCCGATTATTGTTTCTGTCATTTTCTGTTTCCTTTCTTAATTCTTTGTCTTTTGTTCGTATTCGTCAAGCCTACGTTCCATTTCCGCACGCCCACACGCTATTATTTCTGTGGCTTTGTCGAAGTCGAAGAGCGAAAAAGCGTTCATCGGCAGTTCGGCACATATATCGGGAGGTGTCAGCTTGAGTGCCAGTTGCGTGTTGGTTTGTATGGTTAGGCTTGCCACACGTATTGCCATATTCAGGTAGTTTGCCGAAAACTGTACATTGTGGAAAGGCATTCGTTTTCTTATATTTGCCAAAAAGCCATTCTCTTCTTCCACTGTTTTCTGGTAAGCGTTGTACGGGCAGGTGTCGGAACCGTTCACGTTGATAGCCACCAATAGGTCGCCTGCCTGTCGTGCCACACGGTCTAACGGAAGCGTATTGTGTATGCTGCCGTCTATATTAATATGGTTGTTCTCGCTTACAGGCTTGAAGAAGCAAGGAATGGAGATAGATGCGCGTACGGCTGTTAGCAGCGAACCCTTCTGAAACACACGTTCTGTGCCGCTTACGATGTCAGATGCGCAGCAGACGAAGGGTATAGGTAAGTCTTCTATCTTGGTTTTGCCTAATAACGGTTTCATTATTTCTATGAGGTTCTTGTCGCTTGCTACATGGTCAAGCCCCATAGTGGGAGTGATTATGTTTGCTATCTGTTTCTTGTTCAGCCCTGTAACGAATGTTTTTAGTTCGTTCAGCTTTCCGTTGGCGTATGCTGCACCTACCAATGCGCCCATCGATGTGCCTGCCACGGCTACGATATTGTAGCCCCGTTCTTGCAATACTTCGATAGCTCCGATATGGAAGTAGCCCCTTGCGCCACCGCCCGAGAGCACCAAGGCAACGTTTTTGCTCGTTGCTTGTCGCCCTGTTCCAAACAGTTTCTTTATGTATTCAGGAAGTATGCTCATTGGTATGTGTTGTTGTTTGTCTTGTTTTCTGCTTACGCCTTTGTTAGTGTGCGACCTGTATCCCATAGCAAATTCTTTGCCCAATGGGCTGCAATGAGTGCCGAGATGATGGCGACAGCAGCATCAATCCACAGTATATCCCACAGCATAGCGCACACAATGCCAATAACGATGCCTGCCTTTGCCAAGATGTCGGATAGTAAATGCAGGTAGACAGCGTGGCTGTTGTAGTCGGCTTTGCCATTCTTATCGTACATTACGCGCACGCAGATAATGTTTGCCACTAACCCCACAACCGCCGTAATTATGGCAAAGTTGTGGTTCGTAATGTGTCCTTCGTGCCCGTTCAGGCGTTCAAATGCTTCTATAACAATGAAGATAGCCGTTGCGAGCAGAAATATTCCACTTGTGAAAGCCGATAAGCTCAGTATCTTGCTTGTGTCGTAGTTCTCCGACTGCTTGTTTTGCAGACGGCGCACCAACAGGTATGCAGCCCAGTTCAGCCCTAATATAAGTTCGTGCGAACTAAGATGAATGGCGTCAGCCAAGAGTGCCATAGAGTGAGAAGTGATGCCAACAATCACTTCTATCGCTATGATGAGTAAAGTGAAGAGCACCACAAAGCGCACACGCTTTTCTTGTTTGATGGTTTCTATATGTTTTGTTTTCAAATTGTCTGTTCTCTTTTGTTGGATATTCGATATACCTTTTCAATTTAACGATAAGTCGTTCTGTCGGGATATCGAGTATTGCCTTTTTGTTATTCCTCTTCCAATGCCCCGAAATGTTGCATCGCTTTCCAAATGCCGTCTTCGTCTACCGATGTTGTAACGTAGTCGGCAGCCGCTTTCACCTCGTTGTTGGCATTCCCCATAGCCACGCCAATGCCTGCTGCTTTCAGTATGGAAAGGTCGTTGCCACCATCGCCAAAGGCTATGCAGTCGGCAATGTCGATGCCTAATTGTGCAGCCACTGTGGTCAGTGCATTGCCTTTGTTGGCACCTTTTACGGTGATGTCGGTGAATGCAGGGTGCCAGCGTGCCGAAACGCAGTGGGGCATATCGGGTATTATAATGTCTTCGTCGGCTTGCGTGAAGAAAGGTGTAAGTTGCAAGATGGGCTGACCCTGTAAGTCAGCAATCGTTCTGCTTTCGTCTACATTGTTCACTCCCAAGTCGTGTACGAAGATGTCGGTAAATACCTTCTTGTAGTTGTGTATCACCACCTCTTGCTTTCCGCATACCAATACGCAGTAGTCGCGGCGTTCGGCATCGGCTATCATCGTCTGCACATCAGCATTGGGGATAGGCGAGAGTACAAAGTCTTGGTTGCCCATAAAGCAGTAAGCACCGTTGAAAGTGATGTATCCGTCCACCAGATGCTTTATGTCTGTAATATTGTTGATAATGGCAACGGGACGTCCTGTGGCAATAAATATCTTTATACCTTTGCGCTTTGCCCTTGTTATTGCATCGATTGTTGATTGTGGAATTTTGTGAGTCTTAAACGAAACGAGTGTACCGTCTATATCGAAAAATGCTGCTTTTATTGCCATATCCTATCTTTTTACGTGTGCAAAGGTACTAAAAGATTTTGTTATATAAGTGTGATAAAGAAAAATACCGAAAAATGAGGAGTGTAAACAGCAGTGGGACGATGGCTTGGTGGCTTGGGATAATGAAGTGTTCCCTTCTGTTTTTCGTTGTATTTTCTAAAGTGTTTTCCAACTTCAGCTGTTCACAGAAGAATTATTTACGTGTAAAGAAATATTTTTCTACGTGTTTGTAAATATTTCCATACGTGTAAATAAATATTTCTTTACACGTAAATAATTTGGCAGACAAAGATTTTTGGGGCAAATATTGCCTCCTTGGAGAAGATGAAAAGGGAAGGAAGTTACGGGTATGAGTTCTTTAAAGGAGGAGAAAGAGTGGGGGAATTGTTATGTAAACGATGCCACTGCACGGTTTACTGCAAAAAATAAGAGGTTGTATCAAAAGTATGATACAACCTCTTGTATTTGTTTATCTGTCCCAACAATGTGGGAAGCGTTGTCTTTTACTTCACAACAACTTTCTTGCCGTTTATGATGTAAACACCCTTCTTGGTTGCTGCCTCAGCTGGGAGACGGCGACCTTGGAGGTCGTAAACAGTCTTAACTTCAGTGTCGTTGTTGTTGATGCCGTTGATACCTGTAACGAAGTCGCCGTTGAACAAGATTTCGAGCTTATCCAAACCATCGTGGCCGATGATGTATGCACGGAAAGCATCAACTGTAGCTGCTGGCTTCAACTCGAAGAACTTAGCATCAGCAGAAAGTGCATAGTCGTTTTCTGCCAAAGTCTTCTTGCTTGAAACACCAGTGAAGACGAAGTGATTGTTGTCTGCAGAGCAGAAACGAGTTGCATTGTCTATAATCTTCACATTCTTGGCACCGAAAGTAATGTTCTTGCCTACGAGTGCTTGAGGTACAGCCATGAGGTAAGGAATGTTGCCGTTGAATGTTTCGTCAGCGTAAACGAAGTTCAGCTTGTTGGCGTTAGAGCCAGCATATTGCATCAAGAAGAAGTCTTTAGCTTCGCCGTCCTTAGTCTGCCATGCCAATGTCTTTGCACCGTCCATGATAGAAGTTGGAGTGAATGGAATGTAAAGACCTTCGTAGTTTGTCTTACCATCAGAAGCCTTGTCGAACTTACGTGTGTAAGAGATTTCGTCAGCAGTGAATGTTGCTGGGCAGTAGAAGTCGTTACCATCGGTAAGTACTACCTTTGTAGCCTTCTCGCTTACAACTACGTTCTGTGCAGGTAAGCCTGCTGCAGAAGCCTTGGCAGCATCTACATAGTACAATGTGTTAGGATTGCTGTTTGGTTCAACAGTAGTGAACTCAATACCACGCAAGTCTACAGCTGCAGCTTCTGCTGGAACTGTAATGGTAGCAGCTGGAGCATAGCCTTGACGTGAACCGTCGCCGTTGTAAACAATGAAGCCGTTCTTGACAGTTACATACTTAGCTGAACCTTTCTTAATACCTGTTCCTGATGAAGGATTGTAATAAGTTACAACCATAATATGTTTGCTGTATGCACAATTGTCAAATTCAAAGTCAATTGTTGTAGACTCGCCAGGGTTAAGTGATACTTCTTTTGATGCACCGAATGCTTGGTCTTGATTGTCGGTTGAATGAGCTCTGGCAACCGTTAATTTCTCGTGGAAAGCCTCGTTACCTTTATTTTTGATTGTTACAGTGCCTTCAATTCTGTTACCATACACTGTTGTGTTGTTTGTGCCTTTAAATTTATAGCTGTAAGACAATGACTCTTTGGTAGGTGCGCTTACAACTTCTACTTTTCCAGCACCAAGACTTTGGAAGTTTTGGTAGTCTTCTGTTATACACAAAGAAACGTTATGTTGGCCAAGTTTATCAGCATAGAAGCTCATTGGCAATACAATACTGCTATTTGCAGGAACGGTTGCAGGTACTTGTGAGTGGAGTTGCTTTGTAGTTTGTCCTGCATTATTGGTAGTTTCGTAAATCAAGTAAACTGTGGTGTGTACTTCGTGGTCAGCTGTATTCTTTACAGTTACGTTTACATTATTCATTTTACGAATAACACCACCCGTTGTTACGTTAAAGTTAGAAGCTTTCAACTTTTTGAAATCGCCGTAGTCATCGAATCTCAATTCTACAGTTTGACCTGTGCTTGAAGTTGTTACGGTTGCATATATGTATGGGTCGTAATACCATCTTCCAGTAGAACCAACAGGACGTTGGATAGGTGTAACCTTAAATACGCCTGCTGTAGTCAAGCCTGTAATTCTAACAGTTTTCTTCATTAGGTAATTTGGGTTTACTCCTAAAGTAGATATATCTGATACTGGAGAAACACTGCCATCATCTTCAATCTTACCCAAACCTGTTTCAACAGTTACTCTTTCTCTGTTGAAGTTAGACATTGTATAAGTGATAGAATTTCCTGCTTTTGATGCTTTCTTAATTTCTGGCTGCAACAAGAGTGCTACAGGCTCGCCTGAAGTGTTAGGAGAGATGCCTATTGTTGCGATTTGCCCCATTGCATAGCCGTCTGAAGTAGAACTTGCACCAATACCTGCTGTGCTTCCTGGATTAAGAATAGCAATCTTGAAATAGCCGTCAGAGTCGCCGCCCCAACCCCAGTTTACGTGGAAGTAGCCTTTACCATCGTAGCCATCAATAACGAATGCGTGTCCACCACCTTCTGATTGACCGCAGAATACTACTGGACGCGCAGCTGCCATTTCATTGTAAAGTCTGTTTTCAAATTCATCTAAGCTATATTCTGTACGAAGAATAGTAGAAGCATTGTAGTTGAAGTATTTGTTCAAAGCGGTAGCTATATGGTAACCAGATGCACCAGAACCACCATTGACATCTCTATCGTAGCCCATTTTTACTGAACGGCCAACGTATATCATCAATTCTGCAATTGCTTTGTTCTTTTCAGCTGGTGTTTCAGCATTATATGTTGGCTCAATATTTGCCCAGTCTATCTTGGTGCCTGCTTCAACACCGCCTACCGAAATCGTTTTGTATTTACTTTGACCATACTTATTTGTATTCTCATACACTCTGGTTGTATATGGAGGAATGGAATTTGTTACAGTTTCTGGCCATTGGTGCTTATACATTACTTGTGCCATAGCAGTAGCTACACAACCTGTAGGAAGCTTTACACTTGTGTTGTATGGGTCATCTGGACACAAATCACTGTAAGGAGCATCTTGATTCCACACGGCCTTTACCAATGGCTCAATTGGGGTTCTTGCCTTCATTTGTGAAGGAGCTTTTGCCGTATTATTAGCTTGGTATTTGTCCAGTAAGCTGATTTCCTTAGCCATACCGTCCATAAAGCTTCTCATGTTTGCAGACATTTTGTTAATGTCGAAGCTACCAGTTGTGCTGTAGCCAAGAATCTCTGAGGTACGGTCGT
Source organism: Prevotella intermedia ATCC 25611 = DSM 20706 (assembly GCF_001953955.1). Lineage (NCBI taxonomy): Bacteria > Pseudomonadati > Bacteroidota > Bacteroidia > Bacteroidales > Prevotellaceae > Prevotella > Prevotella intermedia. The sequence continues at coordinate 1,623,073 of NZ_CP019300.1, read as the reverse complement.
CGCCAGAAACAATTACAAAACCATTGCCATCTTTAGAGTTAAAGACATAGTAAGGAGCAGTTGTTTGTGCTCCTTGCGCATTCATTCTTGGAGCATAGGCAGCATTTGTGCTCTTCAATTGCTTGCCGTATTGCTGCAAGAACTTCTGAGCAGTCTGACTTGCTGTACTTAACTTCACAGGTGCTGCCCACGAGGTATGTGCGAACAACAACATGAGAAGAAGGCTCATCATAGATTTTTTCATGTTTGTGTAATAATTTTAAATGAAACTTATATATCAAAATCTGAGATTATATTTCTTCAGTGGTTGCAAATTTAAACAAATAATTGTAAACCACAATACTTTATATGTGATTTTTTTGAAAATCTGTTCAATTTGCAAAACAATTGTATTGATATTTCTATTTCTTTCAAAAGCTATTACAATTGGAAGGATTAGGCTTTTAAGTATTGAATGAACGGAATGTAAAATAAAAGACTAAAACTGATTAAAAGGTTGCTAAGACTTTGCTGTTTCAGAATTTATGAGTATTTTTGCACCATGATATTCTATTTCTCGGGTATAGGAAACAGTCGTTGGGCAGCAGAGCTGTTAGGGCAATGTCTCGGCGAACGCATTGTTTCCATAAGTGATGCAGTGGGGACAAACACTAAATTTACTTTGCAGAAAGATGAGATAGTGGGTTTTGTATTCCCTGTTCATGGTTGGCGAGTGCCACGCATTGTTGATGAATTCATGCATGCACTTGAGCTACTCGAGATAGATTCGCAGAGTAAGACAAGGCATTATACCTTTTGCTTGCTGACAACGGGCGATTCTATTGGGCGAACAATGGAGCGTTTTGTAAAGCTGATGAGAAAGGTAAAGTCTGGAGCAGCGTTAGATTTGAATGCTGTTGAGTCGGTGATAATGCCCGAATCTTATGTCGGATTGCCAGGAATGGACGTAGACAAACCTGAAAAAGAACGCAAGAAAATAGAAGATGCTGAGAAGGTTATTCTTCGTTTTGCTTCGACAGTGAAGGAGCAGAAAGCACGTCAAAGCGACCTGCCATTAGGCTGGAAGCAGCTGAAACGTGGTCCAATACCCGATTTCTTCTCTGGTCCTGTGGGAGCATTCTTCACTCATTTCCTTATAACTGACAAGCCTTTTAGAGTAGACAGCGAGAAATGTGTGCAATGTGGCATCTGTGCAAAGGTATGTCCCGTTGGCGATATAGACGGAGGAATGGGTAAAGAACCAAAGTGGAAGAATAATGGAAAATGCTTAACTTGTTTTGCCTGCTACCACCATTGCCCGCACCATGCTATTGAATATGGAAACAGGACTAAGCATAAGGGGCAGTATTTCTTTGGCAAAAGAAATGGCTAAGTGTTTAGAAAAAGTTGAATAAACAGTGTAATCACACTGCCTGAACCATAAATTAAGAAAACAATAAACGAGATATTATATGAAAAAACTATTACTTACATTTTGTTTGGTTGCAGCTACAATTGTAGCACGAGCAGCTAAAGCTGACCCTACACCATTTGTTGTAACGCAGCCCGACGGCACACAACTGACGCTTGTGTTGCACGGCGACGAGCATTTCAGTTGGATTTCAACGCTCGACGGCATATTGGTAGCAAAGAAAAACAAAGGCTACTATGTTGCAAATGTTACTTCTGACGGTGTATTGGAAGCCACAAACTTATTGGCACATAATGCTGAAAACCGTACAACGGCAGAAACAAAGATGGCAAAAGCGCAAAAGAAAACGCTCTTTTTCGAGTGTGCAAACCAAAAGGTGACAGCTGCACGACGTGCTATTGGTATCGGTCAGCCATCGATACCTTACTTCCCACACGAAGGTAGCCCGAAGGTTTTAACCATTCTTGTAGACTTCAGCGACAATCCTTTTACGGTGAAAGACCCTAAAGCAAGCTTTGAACAATATCTTAACGGCGAGGGAAAACCCAAGTCGTTGGGCACAAACGAACAATTAAACTATGGTAGTGTACGCCAGTATTTCAAGGATATGAGCAACGGAAAGTTCACGCCACAGTTTAGTCTGGTGGGACCTTACCGTATGCCGAAGCCATTGGCATTCTATGGTAAAGATGCTGGCTCAAGCCACGATGTGAATATTATCGAACTGATAAAAGATGCTTGCGAGGCTGCAAAAGGTCAGATAAACTGGAAGGACTATGACAGTAACAACGACAAGATTATAGACTTGGTTTATGTTGTCTATGCTGGTTATGCACAATCAATGGGTGGAAACTTAGATACCGATATATGGCCTAAGTCGTCGTATCTACTTGGAAGCGTCGTTATCGACGGTTATACCATAGGTCGCTATGGTGTCAGCAACGAACTGAATGCCAACAGAACCTCTCCTGTAAAAGACGGACAGGTTGTGAAGATGATAAACGGTATTGGCTTATTCTGCCACGAATTCTCACACACAATGGGCTTGCCAGACTTTTATCCTATTGCCGATGCAGCAAGGATAGACAATCAAGGTATGGAATATTGGGACTTAATGGACGGTGGCGAATACACCAACAACGGCTTTTCTCCTACTCCTTACACGCCATGGGAGAAAGAAGTAATGGGCTGGACGTCGCTGACAACGCTCGAAGACAAGGCGCAAACCGTTACGCTGAAGGCTGATGAGGCACGCAAGATAGAAAGCGAGAACACCGACGAGTACATTATACTGCACAATATACAAGACAAGGACTGGCATTCAGGCGTTGCGAAGTTAGGACACGGTATGTTGATTTACCGTGTAAACTATGGTAAAAGCAGCGTAAATATGTACGACCACGTGAACGACACGCCAGGAAAGCCTGGTATGACAGTCGTTCCAGCTGACGGCGAATTGTTCTCAAGCTACACAGCAAAGACCAAAGAGGAACGCAAGAGATACAGAGAAAGCCACAAGGGCGACCCATTCCCTGGTGAGAAGGCAATAACGGAACTGTTAGAAATAAAGTTGAATTTGAGTACTCTCAAGAAACCATTCTATAATATTACAGAAGATGAAAAGGAACAAACCGTTACTTTCAACTATTTGGAGAAGTCAGACCCAACAGGCATCAACACAATAGCTACGGATAGCGAACCTGCCAACGAAAGAATCTACACGCTTGACGGGCGATATGTGGGTACAAACCACACAGCCCTGCCACAAGGTATATATATAAAAGGTGGTAAGAAGTTCGTGAAGTAAAACCTGCTGTCAGCATTAGACTTTTGAAATCTCAACGAAATAAAATATATTTAATCAACATTATCAATTAAAATTAATTTAATTATGAACAAATTTTTACGCAATGCATTCGTTGCCGTGTTGGCAATGGTGGGCACAGCTGCCTATGCACAAACAGTGGTAACATTCAATCCAAGTGAAACAAAAGGAACAACGAGTGCAAGTGGAACACCCGACAAAATGGAAAAAGGTGGTATTACCATTGAATCTACAAATGCGGCCTTTAATGCTAAAGGCAACAAGCATTACAGATTTTATCAGGATTCAAAGACAACCATAACATCAACTGTTGGCAATATCACAAAGATAGAGTTTGCTTGCGAAGTTAATAATGAGGGTAAGTATGGAGCTAATGGCTTTGAAGGTGTAGAAGGTTATACCTTTACAGAAGATAAAAAGACAGGAACATGGACAGGCGATGCAGCTGCTGTTGAGTTCGCAGCTAAGTATCAGGTTCGTGCAACTAAGGTTGTCGTAACCATTGGCGCTACTGACCCAAACACAGTTGCACCTCCTTCTATCGAAGGTGTTACTCCTTTCTTGGACAAAACAACCGTAACACTTTCGGCTGCTGAAGGCACAAAGATTTATTATACAACCAACAACGAAGCTCCTACAACTGCTTCTACATTGTATAGTGCTCCTTTCGAACTTACTGCTACAACCACTGTAAAGGCAATTGCAGTAAAGGACGGAAAGCAAAGCTCTGTTGCTGAAAAGACTTTCACAAAGGAAGAACTTGCTGTTGCAAACTCAATTGCAGAATTTAAGGCTATCGGCAAAGACAAGAAAGCTATATTGAAACTTGTTAATGCAAAGGTACTTTACAAATGGACATTAAGCAGTGGCAGCATCAGTATTTATGTTCGCGACCACTCCGGTGCAATTCTTTTCTACAAGCACACACTGGGCTTGAAGGCTAACGAAGACCTTAACGGCGAAATCGTGGGTCAATACACAGAATACAATGCTACTCCTGAGCTGATAGAAGTAGCTGGCGTTACCAACCTCGATAAGCTCAACCACGTTGAAGGTGCTGCTGCTGAACCAAAGGTTATTGCTCCTGCTGCCGCAATAGATAACCTTTGCGACTTGGTTAAGTTGGAAAAAGTTAAGATTACAGCCGAAGAATCAAAGAGATATTACGTTGTAGACGGCGAAAAGAAGGTACAGCTTTACAATGGTTTCCAACTTTCTGCTTTCAACGATATGGCACAATTCGTTGCAACAGGCGAATATGATGTTGTTGGTATTGTTGCTTCTGTTTACAAAGGTGTACCATCAATCAACCTCATTGAGATTAAAAAGGTTGTTCCTAATGCTATCGACACCGTTCAGGCAACTCAAAACGAGAATGCTCCAATGTACAACCTCGCTGGTCAGCGTGTAGGTAAGAACTACAAGGGTGTAGTAATTCAGAATGGTAAGAAGTTCATGAACAAGTAATTCTGTATTACATTATTTATATAAGAGGCGTTCCCTATGCAGGGTTCGCCTCTTTTTTGTTTCCTTGCGTGGGGGAGTTGATTTCCTTTTTTTTGTTTGAAGCAACTAAATGCAGTTTCTTTTGTTTTGTAAAGATAATTCGGAAGAAAAACGGTAATTTCGATTTGGCGTTGCGAAAGCGGCTCTTTTGCGCTGCAAAACCTACGCTTTTACCGTGCAAAACAGCCACTTTTGGAATGCAAAACAATAGGTTTTGTAAAGTGTTGGTAATAAAGATGTTATGCGATAGAATTGTTTGTGAAAAATCTTTACGGTTTTATAACCTCTTTTTCGTTTATAAAACAAGTTTTTTTCACTAAACTTTTGCTATTCTCACTATGTATCTTTACAATTTAGTAAAAGCAATAATAATGTATAAAAAGTGGCAATAAAATTCTTGTTTATAAATATTATTTGTACCTTTGACCAATAATGTAGGTTGTTTACACCTATCACACAAAAAGCATATAAGTATTTGATAGTTAAGTATAGACATAAAAACGAGAGAAATATGGGATACCTTAAATTTGAAAAAGCTTTGATGACGAACCTGCAAGATTCCCTGCCAAGAGAGTTGTTGCGCACAAATCGGTCAGGAGCATATTCTTGTTCTACAATCGTAGATTGCAATACCAGAAAGTATCATGGACTTCTGGTTGTGCCTGTTCCCGAATTAGACAACGAGAACCACGTACTGTTGAGTTCGCTCGACCCAACAGTGATACAGCACGGAGCAGCTTTCAACCTCGGATTGCATAAGTATCACGGAGGAAATTATAGCCCGAACGGACACAAGTACATTCGTGAATTTGATTGCGATAAAGTACCTACCACTGTATATAGGGTAGGTAATGCGGTGCTGAAAAAGGAAGTAGTGTTGCAATGCTACGAAGAACGCATACTTGTGCGTTACACTTTGCTGGAAGGGCAGGGCACAACCCTGTTGCAGTTCCGTCCTTTCCTCGCTTTTAGAAGCGTGCGCGAGTTTACCCACGAGAATGCTGCCATAAACCGTGAATACCACAATGTTGAAAACGGAATAGCCACTTGCCTTTACGAAGGCTATCCGCAACTGTTCATGCAGTTCTCAAAAGACAACGAGTTTCATTACGAACCCTATTGGTATCGTGGCTTGGAATATCCCAAGGAGCAAGCCCGAGGCTATTATTCAGACGAGGATTTGTATGTTCCCGGCTATTTTGAAATGAAGATAAAGAAAGGCGAAAGCATTGTTTTCTCTGGCTCAACGTCGGAGATAAAGACATCTACGCTAAAGCGAATCTTCGATGAAGAGGTTGATTTACGACCTCCGCGCGACAACTTCTTCCATTGTCTTGTGAATGCTGCCCACCAGTTTCACAACCGAAAGAAGAACGACGACCGCTACATACTTGCCGGCTATCCTTGGTTCAAGTGTAGGGCACGCGACCAGTTCATCGCCTTGCCTGGACTTACACTAAGCATTGAGGAGCAAGATTACTTTGAACTTGTTATGGAAACCGCCGAAAGAGGTTTGCGGGAATTTATGCAGAACGAACCGCTGACGGTAGAAATACAGGAAATAGAGCAACCCGATGTGATTTTGTGGTGCATCTGGGCAATTCAGCAATATGCAAAAGAAGCTGGAAAAGAGAGTTGCTTGAAACTCTATGGCGATTTTCTGCGAGATATGATAGCCTACATTGAAAACGGAAAGCACCCCAACTTGTTCTTGCATACCAATGGTTTGCTGTACGCAGAAGGCAAAAACAAAGCCATAACGTGGATGAATGGAATGATAGACGGCAAGCCTGTAAATCCACGTTCGGGCTATATCGTAGAGTTTAATGCCCTTTGGTATAACGACATAAAGTTTGTAGCGTGGCTGTTCGGCGACACTTCCGAAACCGAATATGCAGCACATTTAGAAGAAATGGCAAGCTTGTGCAAGGACGCATTTGTTGCAACGTTCTTGAATAACTACGGTTATCTGTACGATTATGTAGACGGAAACATGGTAGACTGGAGTGTTCGCCCGAACATGATATTGGCTGCTGCACTCGATTATTCGCCGTTAGAGCAGAGTCAGAAGAAGAGTGTGGTGGACATTTGTACACGCGAACTGCTTACACCGAAAGGTTTACGCTCGCTTTCGCCAAAGAGTGGGGGATACACGCCTGTCTGTGTAGGCGACCAAGACCACCGCACCCGTATCTATCATCAAGGCACAGCGTGGCCGTGGTTGGGCGGTTTCTATCTCGAAGCCTGCCTGAAGCTTTACAAGCGCACCCGCTTGAGTTTTGTTGAACGACAGCTGATAGGTTACGAAGACGAAGTTACGAGCCATTGCTTGGGCACTATTCCCGAGTATTTTGATGGCAATCCGCCCTATTCGGGACGCGGTGCAATATCGTTTGCAATGAATGTTGGTGAGGTGCTGCGTACGTTGGCACTACTCGAAAAATATAAATATTAAGATTAGGAGGACACAAAATGAAAGTATTAATGTTCGGTTGGGAGTACCCACCACATGTATTTGGCGGATTGGCGACTGCTAATTTTGGTATTTCAGAGGGCTTGCACGCACAGGGAGACATAGAGACTACGCTCTGTCTGCCGCACCCTTTTGGCGATGAAGATAAGACTTTTGCCAACATCGTGGCGATGAACTGCGTGCCCATTGTGTATCGCGACATCAATCACGACTACCTGAATTGGCGATTGGGCGACATTATGGACACCGACTTATATTACAAGTTGCGCGATAATATCTACGCCGATTTCAGCAATATGAACGTGAGTGATATTGGTGCGATGGAGTTTGCGGGTGGCTATCCTGCCAATTTGCACGAAGAGATAAACAACTATTCCATTATAGCAGGTGTGGTTGCACGTGCCATGGATTATGATATTATCCACGCCCACGACTGGCTTACCTTCCCAGCAGGTATTCACGCCAAGAAAATATCGGGAAAACCGCTGTGCATTCACGTGCATGCGACCGACTTCGACCGCTCTCGAGGCAAGGTAAATCCTACGGTCTATGCGATAGAGAAAGACGGAATGGACAATGCAGACTGCATTATGTGTGTGTCGGAACTTACCCGACAAACCGTTATCAAGCAGTATCATCAGAACCCAGAAAAGGTGTTCACGGTGCACAACGCCGTATATCCGTTGCGAGAAGAGGTGGCAAACCTGCCACGACCTTCGCACAAAGGAAAGGAGAAAGTGGTAACCTTCCTCGGTCGTATCACGATGCAGAAAGGACCAGAATATTTTGTCGAGGCTGCCAATATGGTGCTGCGACGCACACGCAACGTTCGTTTTTGTATGGCAGGGTCGGGCGATATGATGAACCAAATGATAACTTTGGCTGCCGAACGCGGTATTGCTGACCGTTTCCACTTCCCAGGTTTTATGAAAGGCGACCAAGTTTATGAGTGCCTGAAGGCATCAGATGTCTACGTCATGCCGTCGGTGAGCGAACCTTTTGGTATATCTCCTTTGGAGGCAATGCAATGCGGAACGCCCACCATTATTTCAAAACAAAGTGGCTGTGCCGAGATTTTGAACAACTGCATAAAGGTGGATTACTGGGACATAGAGGCGATGGCAGATGCCATGTACTCTATCTGCCACAACGAAAGTATGTTCGAGTACTTGTCGGAAGAAGGAAAACGAGAGGTAGACAATATAACGTGGGAGAAAGTAGGTGCATGGATTCGCGAACTTTATCTCCGTACATTGGGGTGGAAACATTAAGGCGAGAAAGGCTGTATCAATCAAAATCAACAACATTTAAAACCAAGAAACAATGAAAACAATTTGCTTATACTTCGAGATACATCAAATTATTCACTTGCGTCGTTATCGTTTCTTCGATATTGGCACAGACCATTATTATTACGACGATTACGAAAACGAACGCAGCATTACCGATATTGTGCAACGCAGCTATATACCTGCCCTCGACACACTGCTGCAAATGATAAAAGACAGCAACGGTTACTTCAAGGTAGCACTCTGCCTTTCGGGTGTGGGTATAGAGAGTTTGGAGCAGTATGCCCCCGAAGTGATAGAGAAAATACAGGAACTTGCCAAGACAGGTTGTGTGGAATTTCTTGCCGAACCCTATTCGCACGGCTTGGCTGCATTAGGCAATGAAGACAGCTTCAAGGCAGAAGTGAAACGACTGAGCAAGAAGATTAAGGAGTATTTCGACTACACACCGAAGGTATTGCGCAACTCTTCGCTTATTTACAGCGACGAGATTGGACGAATGGCTGCCGAGATGAAGTTCAAGGGAATGATAACCGAAGGCGCAAAACACGTATTGGGTTGGAAGAGCCCTCATTATCTTTACCATTGCGCACTTGCACCACAGCTGAAGCTTATCTTGCGCGACGTAGCCCTGAGCGACGATATATCGCTCCGCTTCAACAACTCGGAGTGGGAGGGATACCCACTGTTTGCCGACGACTACATCAACAAGATAGCATCGCAACCCGACGAAGAGCAAATCTACGGCATCTTTATGAACCTTACCGCATTGGGCATTGAGCAGCCCTTGCACAGCAATATACTTGAGTTTTTCAAGGCTTTGCCCGAATGTGCCCGCCAGCGTGGCATAAGTTTCTCTACCCCTACGGAGATTTGCGAACGTGCCAAGAGTGTGGGAGAGCTTTCTGTTCCTTATCCGTTAAGTTGGCGCGACGAGGAACGCGACGTTAGTACGTGGCTTGGAAACTCTATGCAGCGCGAGGCGTTCAATAAGCTGTATAGCATCGCCGACAGAGTGCGCATTGCCAACGATTCGCGTATTAATCAGGACTGGGACTATCTGCAGGCGAGCGACAATTTCAGTGCAATGAGCACAAAGCCTGTGCCTGTGGGTGTAGACCGTGGCATTTACAGTACGCCGTTCGATGCTTTCACCAACTATATGAATATTTTGGGCGACTTTATCAGTCGTGTAGATGCGCTTTATCCTGCCGATATAGACAACGAAGAACTGAACGCTCTGCTGACTGCAATACGCAATCAGGCGAGCGAAATAGAGACAAAAGAGAAGGAAAAAGTGTTGTTGAAAGCCAAAGCAGAGAAGCTGGCGAATGAAAACGACAAGCTGCGGGCAAAGTTAGAACAATACGAAAAGAGCGATAAACCAAAGAAAACAAAGGCAGCTACAACGAAAAAGGCTGCAAAGAAGTAAGAGCGAAGGCAAGCATTGGTGTTTGTCAAGACTTTAATATAGCAAGAAACATTTACGGGATTGTCTTTGAATAGGCAATCCCGCATTGTTTTCTATAAGGTAAATCTTCTAATGGAAGGGTGGAAAATCTTCGCCTTGATTGTATGAAGAAAATCCCATTGCAAGGTAGTATGAGTGCGACAGTTTTGTAAAGATAATTTCTTTAAAAACCGATAATTTCGATTTGACGTTGCGAAAGCGGCTGTTTTGCGCTGCAAAACCTACGCTTTTACCGTGCAAAACAGCCGCTTTTGGAATGCAAAACAATAGGTTTTGCAAAGCGTTGGTAATAAGATAGTTACGTAACGATTATGCTTGTGAAAAATATTTACACCTTTTTCGCCTTTTTTCTGCTCGTATTGAATGAATAAATATTGCTGTACTTTAAGTTCTATGGCACAGCAATAAGTGCAAAATCAAGGACTCTACACCGATAAACTATGCAGGTATAAGGAAGTTGATAACCTCTTTTTCTACCATTACCTTAAATGGACCGACAGGCGTTTTTGCCATCAGTCTGCCGTCTATGCCAATAAGCGTGCGTGGCTCTACGTGTATTGTGGCTTCTTGTGTGCGATAGGGGTGCACACTTCTGTGGTTCAAGAACTTGCCACGCAGGAAGAGATAAATGCCTTCGAACAGTTGGGTTACTTCGGGGTGGTACACCACCGAGACATCTAATTGTCCGTTGTAGGGCACTGCGTTGGGCGTTTGTCCGTAGCCAAGGGCATTGCCTAAGCAGACCGTCATAACCTTACGCTTTATTTCGTCTGTATTTATTTTGATGTGCATGTGGAAGTCCAAACGTTGGAAAGCCAAGAGAATGAACGAGAATATGAACGAAAGGCTGCGCGAACCGAACAGGTTGCGTGTACGGCGGCGAAGGTTCATAATGGTGGCAATAAGTCCGATGTTGATGCAATTAAGGAAATAGCGGTGGCAGCCTTCGCCCTCTCGGTTTTTGTAACGAATGCAGCCAAGGTCTATTTTGCGCACACGGCGTGCCTTCAACCACTCGATGGTCTGTTCGATATTGTCTTCGTCGAATCCCCAGAAATGGGCAAAGTCGTTCATAACACCATTGGGAATTACGCCCAATACGATGCTGTCGCGCACTTCTTTCTTCTCTTGCATCAGGCAATTGACGGTGTCGTTGAGTGCCGAATCGCCACCGAAGATAACGATGGTACGGTAGCCGTTGCCTATCATCATACGGATAAGACGGTCTACACCTGCCGAACTTTCGCTCTGAATCATGTCGAAAGCGATGTTGTGTGCTTTAAGGTAACGCTCTACACGTTCCCAACGCTTTTGTGGACTGCTCAGCAATCCTCCTTTCGGGCAATAAAGTATGCCCCATTTCTTTTCGTCTACCATATATATTATCTCGTTTGAACCGTTTTTTATGCTTTTTCGATGAGTGTCTGGACGTGTGCAATCTTTTCGTTCAGTGGTGTTGCAGCATCTATCCAATGAATGCAGAACCCACGTCGCTCCATTCCTCTGAACCACGTCATTTGTCGTTTGGCAAACTGATGAATGGCTATTTCCAAGTTGTGGTACATTTCGTCGTAGCTTAATTTGCCGATAACGTATTGTGTAACGAACTTATATTCCAAGCCATAGTAGATGAGGTCGTCGGCAGGAATGCCCGAGTCGAGCAGTGCCCGCACCTCGTCGACCATACCTTCGTCCAACCTTGCCTTCAAGCGACGGCTTATTTTGCGACGGCGTTCGTCGCGGTCGATGTCTACACCGATAATTATCGAATCGACAGCAGGCATCGAACGGTCGGGCGTAGGGTGTTCCAGCTCGTAGGTTTCTATCTCAATGGCACGAATGGCACGGTTGGTTGTATCAACATCGGTGCGGTTGTGCATTGCCGAATGGTTCTTTGCTTTCAGTGCAGAAAGAATTTCGGTAAGTTCGGCGAGCGACTTTCCTGCCAACGAAGCGCGCAGAGCATCGTTCTGCGGAACTGGCGAAAGAGCGTAACCCTTCAGCACTGCCTCGACGTAAAGTCCTGTTCCGCCACATAGTATAATGGGTTTTCCACGCTTGGCAATGTCGGCATAGGCGGTTTGGAAATCCTGCTGATACTGGAAAAGATTGTATTTTGTGCCTGGTTCGGCAATATCAATCAGGTGATAGGGCACTTTTATGCCGTTCACCTCATAGTCGGCAAGGTCTTTACCCGTACCGATGTCCATACGACGATACACCTGACGGCTGTCGGCACTGATTATTTCTGCTCCCATTGTGGCAGCTAATGCAGTGGCAAAAGTGGTTTTCCCGCTCGCCGTTGGTCCTATTATCGTAAGCATCTTCTCCATTTTATTGCACAAAAATAATAAAAAAAAGCCATTCGGCAATAAACCGAATGGCTTTTTAATATGTTTTCTTATGAAATTGGAAGATTAGCCATTAACTTTTGCCATGTGCTTAATCAACTCTACAACCTTGTGTGAGTAACCAATTTCGTTGTCGTACCAAGATACAACTTTTACGAATGTGTCTGTCAAAGCGATACCTGCCTTAGCGTCGAAGATAGATGTACGTGGGTCGCCGAGGAAGTCAGAAGAAACCACTGCATCTTCTGTGTAACCGAGAATACCCTTCAATTCGCCTTCAGAAGCTTCCTTCATGGCAGCGCAAATCTCTTCGTACTTAGCTGGTTTAGCCAAGTTTACAGTAAGGTCTACTACTGAAACGTCCAATGTAGGAACGCGCATAGACATACCTGTGAGCTTGCCGTTGAGTTCAGGAATTACCTTGCCTACTGCCTTTGCAGCACCTGTTGAAGAAGGAATGATGTTGCCTGAAGCAGCACGACCGCCACGCCAATCCTTCAAAGAAGGACCGTCTACAGTTTTCTGTGTAGCTGTTGTAGAGTGAACGGTAGTCATCAAACCGTCTGTGATACCAAACTTGTCGTTCAATACCTTAGCGATAGGAGCCAAACAGTTTGTTGTGCAAGATGCGTTAGAAACGAACTGAGTTCCCTTTACATATTTTTCGTGGTTTACACCGCAAACGAACATTGGGGTGTCGTCCTTTGAAGGAGCAGACATAACAACGTACTTAGCACCAGCTTCGATGTGAGCTTGAGACTTTTCCTTTGTAAGGAAGAGACCAGTAGACTCTACAACGTACTCTGCACCGATTTCGTCCCACTTCAAGTCAGCAGGGTTACGCTCTGCAGTTACACGGATAACGTTACCGTTTACGATGAGCTGAGACTTTTCAACATCAGCTTCGATAGTACCATTGAAAATACCGTGCATAGTGTCGTACTTCAACATGTAAGCAAGATAATCAACTGGGCAGAGGTCGTTAATACCAACTACAACTACGTCTTTAGCGTTTGCCTCTTCAAGACTTGCGCGGAATACGAAACGACCGATACGGCCAAATCCGTTAATACCAATTTTAATCATTTGTCTTTATTTAAAGTGAATACTATATTACCTATAAGTTTATTTCAAGAGAAAAGTAATATTTTTTATCTCTTCGTATGCAAAGTTACAAAAAAGTTCTTATATTTGCAACCGAAAAGAGTATTAAACATTATTAAATAAAGATGTGTTGGTAGGATAACTTGACTTATGTTAATTGAAAAAGATTGTAGGTTTTCTTGCAGCATTGATTAAAATTTTATCTTATGGCTTTTATTAAAGAGTTCAAGGAATTTGCCATGCGTGGTAACGTAATGGACATGGCTGTCGGTGTTATCATTGGTGGCGCGTTTGGAAAGATTGTATCTTCGTTGGTAGACGATGTTATGATGCCGATTATCGGTGTGCTGACAGGTGGCGTAGACTTTAGCAAAGTGAGCATAATGGTAGGCGATGCTGAAGTTAAGTATGGTATGTTCATTCAGAATGTCATCGACTTCCTTATTATCGCAGTTTGTATCTTTGCAATGATTAAGGGTATGAACAGCCTTTCAAAGAAGAAGGAAGAAGAACCAGCTGCACCTGCAGAGCCTTCTAACGAAGAAAAATTGCTTGGCGAAATTCGCGATTTGTTGAAGAACAAGTAATGGATATAGCCTCTTGAGAGGGTAAACTGAAACAATAAAGGCGCATCGTTTTCGATGCGCCTTTATTGTTTCTATAGAATATTATTGATAGCATTGATTTCCTTTTTCTTGCTTAAAACTGATGCTGAAAACACCTTTGGTTTTGTAAAGATAATTTCGTTGAAAAATGGTAATTGCGTTTTGGCATTGCGAAAGCGGCTCTTTTGCAACGCAAAACCTACGCTTTGACCGTGCAAAAGAGCCGCTTTTGGAATGCAAAACAATAGGTTTTGTAATGCATTGATAGCGAGTTTGTTATGCAATAGAAACTCTTACGAAAATTGTTTACGGTTTTATGGACTTCTTTTCGTCCATAAAATGGATTATTCCCACTGAGGTTTCTACTGCTTCACCTTTATTTTCATTGTGTTTTATTCCCACTCAATGGTTGCGGGTGGCTTTGAAGAAATATCGTAGCAAACGCGGTTCACGCCCTTTACTTTATTGATGATTTCGTTTGAAACCTTTGCCATAAAGTCGTAAGGGAGTTGTGCCCAGTCGGCTGACATTGCATCGGTGCTGGTTACGGCACGCAAGGCAACGGGGTGCTCGTAGGTGCGTTCGTCGCCCATAACGCCTACGCTGCGGATTGTAGACAAAAGTACGGTGCCTGCTTGCCATATCTTATCGTAAAGCACTTCGCCGTCTTCGCAAACATAGTTGTGCATATTTTCGATGTAAATATCGTCTGCTTCTTGGAGAATACGCACTTTCTCGCGGGTAATATCGCCAAGAATGCGCACTGCCAAGCCAGGTCCTGGGAATGGGTGACGCTTGATGAGGTGTTCGGGCATACCCAACTCGTAGCCCACACGGCGTACTTCGTCTTTGAACAACCATTGTAATGGCTCGCAAAGCTTCAAGTCCATTTCCTCTGGAAGGCCGCCCACGTTGTGGTGACTCTTGATAACCATTCCTGTAATGCTTAGACTTTCGATGCGGTCGGGGTAGATTGTGCCTTGTGCCAACCACTTTGCATCGGTTATTTTCTTAGCTTCGGCATTGAAAACTTCTACGAAATCGCGACCGATAATCTTGCGCTTCTGCTCTGGGTCGGTAACTCCTGCGAGGTCGGTAAAGAACTTCTCTGACGCATCGATGCCGATAACGTTCAGTCCTAATCCCTCGTAAGCCTCCATAACCTTCGTAAACTCGTTCTTGCGGAGCATGCCGTGGTCTACAAAAATGCAGGTAAGGTTCTTACCAATGGCACGATTGAGCAGGGTTGCACATACCGATGAATCAACGCCACCCGATAGTCCGAGTATCACGCGGTCGTTTCCTAACTGCTCTTTCAGTTCTTTCACGGTTGTTTCCACATACGAAGCAGGACTCCATTCTTGCTTACTGCCGCAAATATCTACTACGAAATTCTTCAAAAGAGTTTTGCCTTGCAAGCTGTGGAACACCTCTGGGTGGAACTGAACTGCCCACAAAGGCTGTGTTGTTGAGGCGTAAGCAGCAAACTTAACGTCGCTTGTAGAGGCAATAATCTTGCAGTCGGAAGGAATGGCGGTAATGGTATCGCCGTGGCTCATCCATACTTGCGAGTTCTTGTCGAAGCCGCGGAACAATGGATTATCTGTATCAACGGTTGCCAAGTTGGCACGTCCATACTCACGAGTACCTGTTTGTTCTACCTTGCCACCGTTCTTATGCGAAATGTATTGTGCACCGTAGCAAATGCCAAGTACAGGAACTTTGCCCACAAACTGGCTTAAATCCACTTGGAACGCCTCTGGGTCGTGAACCGAATAGGGCGAACCTGAAAGGATAACGCCAATCACCGATGGGTCGTCCTTAGGGAACTTGTTGTATGGAAGAATTTCACAGAACGTGTCTAATTCACGCAATCGGCGACCAATTAGCTGGGTTGTCTGTGAGCCGAAATCCAAGATGATGATTTTTTGCATATTCTGTATGTTGTTGTTTTTTCTGTTCTTTCGTTGTCGTTATTGCCTAATAGCCTAATTGTTGTGCAAAGGCGTCAGCTTCGGAGAGCGTATCCAACTTGCCAACGTCCATAAGTTTAAGGTCGTTTTTCACCTTTCCGACGAAGTGTAAGTCCTTTGCATACTTCAGATAAAAGTCCATTATGGGGAACTTCTCGGGACATTCGTTCATTGTTTCAAATACTTTTCTGCCAACAATGTGTATTCCAGAGAAAGCAAAAAGCGTGTAACCGTGTTGCTCGTTGGCTGCATTGGTGTCGTTGTAAGGCTGCGTGAAGGTAAGATTATGTAAGATTTTGTAAGGCGATTTTACTTCTCCTGTATCTGTGTTAGTCCAACCTACCAAGCGCATAGCTTTGTCGAAGATAAGATAACGCTTTGTTTTTCGTGGACTTACAAGTAGTACGGCGTCAGCCTTTTGTGTTGTTTCTGCTTCGCAAGCGTAATCGTATAGTGCGCGTAAGTCTACATTACTTAATATATCTACGTTGTGAATGAGTACAGGTTCGTTGGTATTGAAAAGCGATACTGCTTTTTTTATTCCGCCTCCTGTATCGAGCAGCATTTCCGATTCGTTGGAAATGCGAATGTCTGTGCCGAAATCGTTTTGCTGTAAGTATTCAATGATTTGATTGGCAAAGTGGTGTACATTCACAACCACACGTTGGCTGCCCGCCGCAACCAATTGTCTGACGACGTGTTCTATAAGCGGTTTGCCCCCAACCCTAACCAATGCTTTGGGCATTCTGTCGGTCAGAGGTTTCAGACGTGTGCCAAGTCCAGCGGCAAATATCATTGATTGCATTGTCTACTGCTTTTAATGCGTGCAAATTTACTAATTAAATTTCAGACAGCAAAGAAATAAACATATAACCTTGAGGGTAGTTTTAAAGTACCAAAGAAAGGAAATGTATTCCTCTAAGTTTCTTTTGGATTGGCTTCCAATACCTGTTCTATGCCTTGCTCTCGGTGCGTAATGCGCACTTCGATACCATATTTTCGGTTTAAATATTCTGCTAAATGCTGTGCACTGTATACGGAACGGTGCTGTCCGCCCGTGCAACCGAACGAGAACATAAGGTCGGTGAAGCCACGTTGCATATAACGTTCCACGTGATGCTCGGCGAGTTTGTAGACTGGACGAAGAAATTCCAAGATTTCGCCGTCGTCTTCCAAGAAGCGAATAACCGACTCGTCGAGTCCCGTAATCTTTTTATAAGGTTCGTAACGACCGGGATTGTGCGTGCTGCGACAGTCGAAAACATAGCCTCCGCCATTGCCCGAAGTGTCTTCAGGAATACCGTTTTTGAACGAAAAGCTAAACACTCGCACCACCAAAGGGCCTTTTCCGTCGTACTTAGAGAAGGTTGCGGGACCGTCCAATGGGTTTGCCTTGTACACATCTTTCTCGGCAACCTTGTAACCGTCGGTTCTGTTCTTTGCAGGTTGTTCGATATGAGCGAACTGTGGTAGCTGTGTCAGCCTTTTCAACATATCCAGCATATACGGATAAGGGAACACTTTCTCGCCCAAACTCAATACATCGCGGAGGTTCTGAATGGCAGGCGGAATGGAATCGATAAAGTGTTTCTTGCGTTCAAAATAGCCACGGAAACCGTATGCGCCCAACACTTGCAGCAAACGGAAGAGTACAAACAGCGAAAGACGGTTTACAAAATGGCGTTTCGATGGCACTTCGGTAAAATGCTTCAGACTGTTATAATACTCGAAAACCAATTCGCGACGCAGTTTGAACGGATATTTTGCACTTGCCTGCCACAGAAACGAAGCAAGGTCGTAGTAGTAAGGACCTTTCCGTCCGCCTTGGAAATCAATGAATTGTGGCTTTCCGTTGGCATCGAGCATAATATTGCGTGCTTGGAAATCGCGATAAAGAAAGGCGTCCATCTTCTCCGATGTAAGGTCTTTTGCAAACATTCGGAAGTTAGCCTGTAACTTTAACTCGTGAAAGTCAAGCTCTGTGGCTTTCAGGAAACAATATTTAAAGTAGTTCAAATCGAAGAGAACGGTTTCTTCGTTGAACTCGGCTTGCGGATAGCAATAGCTGTAATCCAGCCCACGTGAACCACGAAGTTGGAAGTTGGGCAGTTCTTTTATCGTCTTGCGCAGCAATTCCTGCTCTGCAAGATTGTAGCGACCGCCTGCTTCGCGTCCGCCCCGAATGGCATCGAAAAGCGATGTTACGCCCAAATCGGTTTGTAAATAGCGTGTTTCGTCTTTAGAAACAGCAAGTATATGTGGTACAGGCAGTTGTCGTTGTGCGAAGTGTTTGGCAAGATAAATAAAGGCGTGGTTCTCGTCCCGACTCGTGCCGATAACGCCAATCACCGATTTCCCCTTGTCGTCAGTAAAGCGATAGTAGGTTCGGTTGCTGCCTGCACCAGCCATTTTTTCTATGTTTGCAGGAGCGTTGCCTGCCCATTGCTTGTATAGTTCTACGAGTTTTTCCATTACTTTGTATCTTCCTTTTCGTCGTTATCGTCTTCGTTGTCGTCTTCTTCGAGGCCTTTTAAAATTTCCTCTGCTTGTTTTTCGCCTCGTTTTTTAAAGTCGTACTCGCGCAAGAAGCCGTCAATAAGCAACAAGATAACCATAATGCCTGCGGTTATCCAAAAGTTCTGTGTAATATAATAGAGTCCTCCGATGACGACGAAGAACACTAAAAACATTTTCCAATTAACCTTTATCTTCATGCTACAAAGTTAATCAAAAGTTTTTAGATAAAGAGCAATGTTTTCAGAATTATTGCTGTTTGCTGAAACTTGAAGCATAGCAAAAGACCTTATTAAATAGGTGAGAAAAGGCGAAAGATATGTAAATATTTTTCATAACAATATCTTTTGCGTAACTGCTTTATTATCAACGTTTTGTAAAACCTATTGTTTTGCGTTCCAAAAGCGTAGGTTTTGCACGGTAAAAGCGGCTGTTTTGCATCGCAAAACCTACGCTTTCGCAATGTCAAAGCGCAGTTATCACTTTTTAACGGAATTATCTTTACAAAGTCAGAGCGAAACCTTCCGTCAGTTTTTCTGTATTATGGGAGAAGCGCAGGTATATTCGTAGGGGTTTCTGGTAAGTCAAAAGAAAACTATTAGTGTTTGTTAAACTCTGCCAAAATTGCAGACTTTTAAAAATAAATAGGTAAATTTGTCAGCCAAATGAACAATACAGAACTTCAACGCATAAAACAGCGTTACAACATAGTGGGCAACTGCAAAGCACTGAACCGAGCTTTAGACGTGTCGTTGCAGGTTGCACCAACCGACCTATCCGTACTTATCGTTGGAGAAAGCGGTGTGGGTAAGGAAATTATTCCCCGCGTCATTCACGACAATTCACCACGAAAGCGGGAAAAATACTTTGCCATCAACTGCGGCTCCATACCCGAAGGAACGATTGACAGCGAACTCTTTGGACACGAAAAAGGCTCGTTTACGGGTGCCATTGGCGAAAGCGACGGCTATTTCGGCACCGCAAACAAAGGCACAATCTTCCTCGACGAAGTGGGCGAACTGCCTTTGGCAACGCAAGCCAAGCTATTGCGTGTGTTGGAAACAGGCGAATACATTCGTGTAGGAGGGCAGGAAGTGCGCAAGACCGATGTGCGCATAGTGGCTGCAACCAACGTTAATATGCGCAAGGCGGTGAGCGAAGGAAAGTTTCGTGAAGACCTGTTTTACCGTCTGAACACCATTCCTGTCCAGATGCCGCCGCTTCGCGACCGTGGCGAAGATATTCTTTTGCTGTTCAGGCTCTTTGCTATGCAAATGGCAGAGAAGTATCGCTTGCCCAAAATAACACTGACCGACGATGCAAAACAAATAATGTTGCACTACAAATGGCCAGGAAACGTGCGACAGCTGAAGAACATTACCGAGCAAATGTCGGTGTTGAGCGAGCAGCGTGAGATAACGGCAGATATGCTGACCGACTTTATTCCGCGCGACCCCGATAGCACACAGCTTGCCATTATTGAAAAAGGTGGAAAGCATAGCTACGAAAGCGAGCGCGACATACTGTATCAGATACTTTACGAGCTGCGTGGCAATGTGAGCGACCTGCGCCGCGACTTAAACACAGTTCGCAAGCAATTGGAAGAAACACGTGCGTTGAACGGAGCGAGAGGATTTGAGCCTTTGCCCGAGAAACATCACGAGGCGATGCCCGTTCCTGCCAAACACGCTGTTGCAGAAAGCCCTGCTTCCGACAGCTTGATAGAGTTTGCAGAAGCCGAAGAAATATCAGAACCCGAAGTCTTGAACCTCAGCGATGTGGGCAGACAGATGGTTGAGAAGGCTTTAGAACGCAACAACGGCAACCGAAAGAAGGCTGCACAGGAGTTAGGTATCAGCGACAGAACGCTTTACAGACGAATTAAGCAATATGGCTTGGATAGTAAATAAAACAAGAAAAATACACCTTATATATATAGTGGTGGCACTGATGTGTCTTACTGCTTGTTCGGTGAGCTATAAATTCAATGGCGCAAGCATCGATTACAGCAAGGTGCGCAGCATTCAGATAGCCGATTTTCCAATTCGTTCTGCTTATGTGTGGGGACCAATGGGACCTATGTTCAACAACAAACTGAAAGATGTCTTTGCCAATCATACCCGCTTGGAGCAGGTGAAACGCAATGGCGACTTGAAGATTGAGGGCGAAATAACACAGTATCAGCAGCGCAACAAGAGTGTTTCGAGCGAGGGCTATTCGGCTCAAACTGAACTTTCTATCACCGTGAACGTGCGTTTCACGAACAACAGCAACCATAGCGAAGATTTTGAAAGGCAGTTTACGGCATCTGCCAGCTACGATACCACAAAGAGTTTGAACTCTGTGCAGGAAGAGTTGGTAGAGCAAATGGTGAAAGACCTTACCGACCAGATATTCAATGCAACCGTTGCCAATTGGTAAAAACAATCGTTACAGCATTGTAAAGAAAACAATAATATGGATATAGCACATTATTTTAATCACCCCGAAGACCTGAACAAGGAGACGTTATACGACCTCCGAAGTCTTATTGCGCTCTATCCGTTCTATCAGCCAGCACGGGTTTTGCTCCTGAAGAACCTGTTTCTGCTGCACGATTCTACGTTCGACGAGGAGTTGCGGCGCGCTGCCATCTACATCACCGACCGTAGAATACTCTTCGACCTTGTAGAGTCTGCTCATTATCAGCTGCGCACATCGGTTGCCCAAGAAGCTGCACCGACTGCCTCGAAAGAAGAAACGGCTCCGAAAACAGAAGCCAACAGAACCGTTTCGCTTATTGACAGTTTTCTCGAACAAATTCCGAAAGATGTTGAGGAGGCTGCTGACAGTGGGCGAAAGCCTACCCCTGCCGATGCAACAGTAGACTATGTAGCCTTCCTAATGCAGTCGGAAAAGCAGGAAAAGAAAGAAAAGACAGTACCCGAACTGCGCGGACAAAGTCTGATAGACGACTTTATCTATAATGAAGGCGGTAAAATCGTTTTGCAGGAAGATACAGAATACGAACCCGAAGCCACAGAAGAAAGCAGTGCAGAAGAAGTAGAAATAGAGGAAAATGGATATTTCACCGAAACTTTAGCACGAATTTACATAAAACAAGGCAGATATTCTAAGGCATTGGAAATAATTCAGCGATTAAATTTGGTATATCCGAAAAAAAATCGTTACTTTGCAGACCAAATCCGATTTTTGGAGAAATTGATAATAAACAATAATAAAAAATAGCACAAGAAATGTATACGCTTTTAGTAGTACTTATCGTTATTGCAGCCATTCTTATGATTGGAGTAGTTCTAATTCAAGAGTCTAAAGGTGGCGGCCTTTCATCAAACTTCTCATCTTCAAACGCTATTATGGGCGTTCGCAAGACAACCGACTTTATTGAAAAAGTAACTTGGGGCTGTGCAATCTTTATGGTTGTTGTCAGCATTGCAACTGCTTACGTTGTACCACAGGCTGTAACAGAGCAAAGTGTAATTGAAAAGGCTGCAACAGAAGGTAGTGCTACCAATCCAAACAACTTGCCTAACTTCGGTGCAAGTCAGCAAAAGCAAGCTGCTCCAGCAGCACAAGGCGAAGCCGCTAAGACTCCTGCAACTCCTGCAAAGTAATAAAACGAAATAAAAAAGTACGGATTTTATTTGGGTAAAATAAATAAAATTCCTACCTTTGCACTCGCTTTTGAAAAGCAAACAAAAACATGGTGGGCGTAGTTCAGTTGGTTAGAGCGTCAGATTGTGGTTCTGAATGTCGTGGGTTCGAGTCCCACCGTCCACCCAAAGCGGACGAGGAATTTCAGCAATGATATTCCTCGTTCTGTGTTTTATAAAGTAATTAAGAAAAACGAAGTCGCTTTATGCGACGCAACAAATTAAAAGAAAGGATACGAAAATGGCACATGGACACGATGTTCTCCACATGATGGAGGGCAACAGTTATAGCACAAAGGAAAGTTTAGTAAAAGCAATTGTTGATAAATTCGGCACAGAGGAACGTTTCCACACTTGTTCTGTGGAAGGAATGACGGCTGAAGAACTTGTTGATTTCCTTGAGGAAAAAGGGAAGTTCATGCCTTCCAACAGCGATGAATTTACAGTAGATGCAAGCAAGATTTGCAATCATTAAACACGATAGCTATGATAAAGATATATGGAATGAAAACTTGCCCAGACTGTGTGGCAGTAGATGAGCAGGTAAAAGGCGACAGCCGATACGAAGTAATAGATATTGGCGAGCACGTTCGCTTTCTGAAAGAGTTTTTACGCTTGCGCGACAACAACCCTGTTTTTGCAGAAGCGCGTGCGAAAGGCTATGCAGGCATACCTTGTTTTGTGTTGGAAGACGGCACCGTAACGCTGAATGCAGAGGATGCGGGCTTGCAACCGAACAGGAGCGACGCACCGTCGTGCAATATAGACGGTAGTGGTTGTTAAGAAAAAAGAGTTGTCGAAAGGCAACTCTTTTTTTGTTCTTTAAAACAAAAGTGGGCACATTTTTCATTATAAGCATTAATTTCCGTATCTTTGTATGCCCAAGTTGTTAGACAAAACTTGCAGAAACTACATGCGATTAGACAAGCTTTCAATTATAAATTACAAGAACATAGAAGCGGCAACACTCAATTTGTCGGCTAAGTTGAACTGTTTTATTGGACATAACGGAGTAGGTAAGACCAACTTGCTCGATGCCGTGTATTATCTTTCGTTCTGTAAAAGTGCCTTTAATTCGAAAGATTCGGAGGTTATGTGCCATAGTAGCGACTTCTTTGTATTGGAAGGCGACTATACAACAAATGCGGAAGACCGAGAGCAAGTGTATTGCAGTATGAAGCGAGGCTCGAAAAAGCATTTCAAGCGGAACAAGAAAGAATACAAGAAACTGTCGGAACACATCGGTCTGATACCCTTAATCTTCGTATCGCCGTCCGACATTTCGATTATCGAAGGTGGGAGCGAGGAACGTCGTCGCCTTATGGACGTTGTTATTTCTCAGTACGACCGCCCTTACATAGAATCGCTTACGCGCTACAACAAGGCTTTGCAGCAACGTAATAGCTTGCTGAAACAAGAGGAAGAACCCGACAGTACGCTGTTGGAACTCTTGGAAATGCAGATGGCAGAGTACGGAACAGAGATTTACAAGAAGCGTGTAGCCTTTATCGAACAACTTGTGCCCGTGTTCCAATCTATCTATCAAGCCATTTCGCAAAACCGCGAACAGGTTTCTTTGCAGTATGTTTCGCACGGCGAACGTGGTGATTTGTTGGAGGTTATACAGCGCGACAGGGCGAAAGACCGCATTATGGGCTATTCGTTGCATGGTATTCATAAGGACGACCTTGTTATGTCGTTAGGTGGTTTTCCCATAAAGCGTGAAGGAAGTCAGGGACAGAACAAGACCTTTGTGTTGGCGTTGAAGCTCGCACAGTTCAATTTCCTGAAACGTGCAGCAGGCAACAAGACGCCCTTGCTGTTGCTTGATGATATATTCGATAAGTTAGACGCCGACCGTGTTGAGCAAATAGTGAAGTTGGTTTCGGGCGATAGCTTCGGACAGATATTCATTACTGACACCAACCGCGACCATTTAGACAAGATATTGGGTAACAATAGCTTTGACTACAAGCTTTTTTCGGTTGAAAATGGCGAAGTAACGGAAAGGAGTGCAGCTAATGTTTAGACGCAAGGTAAAATCTTTATCGGAGGTGCTTGGCAAGGCGTTGCGCGATGGTGGACTCGAGTCGCCTTTGCTTCAGAAGCGTATTTTAGCTGCTTGGGACGAGGTTGTAGGTGCTACGGTGGCACGATATACGCAGGAAAAGAGCATTCGCAACCAAACCTTATTTGTGAAAATAAGCAATCCAGCCTTGCGTCAAGACCTGTCGATGATGCGCACGCAATTGGTAAAACGACTGAACGAGCACGTTGGTTCGTTTGTTATTTCAGAAGTCCGCATCTACTGAAACAGGGCGATTTGTAGAATTTAGAATTGCCACAATGGCTCTGCACTGAAACTTAAAATACAGCAATATTTCTTATTTTGTAAGTGCAAAGAACGTGAGAAATGTGTAAACATTTTTCGCAAGTGTGTCTATTGTGTAACTGTTTCATTACCAACGCTTTGCAAAACCTATTGTTTTGCATTCCAAAAGCGTAGGTTTTGCACGGTAAAAGCGGCTCTTTTGCATCGCAAAACCTACGCTTTCGCAATGCCAAAACGCAATTACCGTTTTTCAACGGAATTATCTTTACAAAATAAAGGTAAAATTCCGTCTACTTTATCCTTAAAGCACCTCGTCTACTTTCTCGTCGTATTCGTCGGTAGGAATGCTATCGAGCTTTTGGAAATCGAAGCAAATGCCTAATTTGTAAGCTTGTCCAGTCTGTTTCAAGAAGCGGTCGTAATAGCCTTTTCCACGACCAAGACGGTTTCGGTCGGCATCGAAACTCATACCAGGGACGGCTATAAACTCGATGCTGTCGTAGTCGGTAAAGAGTTCGCCAATAGGTTCTAAGATATGAAACGAACTCATAGCCATATCTTTGGCACCTGTGTAGCGTCGTATTTCCATTTCCGTTTCGCTGATAACCACTGGCAACAGCACGTCTTTGCCTGCTTCCACCATTTCGTCTACAAAGGTATGGGTGAACACTTCGTCGGGCAACGAATGGTAGAGCATTACTGTTTTCGCTGCAACGAGTTTGGGGTGGTGGCGCAAACGGTCGATGATGGGCGCAGAAAGTGCTTGTAGCTGCTCTTGCGTATATTGGCGTTTACGGTTGCGTATCTCTTTTCTGAGTTCTGTTTTGTTCATCATAATAAGGTTAAGTACGAAAAGTTTGAAACGAAAAATGGGGTTTATCAAGTCAGTCAGACTCGATAAACCCCATTTTGTTTATGTAGTTCTGTTTTGTTGTTTCTTTGTCGAATGTCCCTTCTTGGCAGGTGCTTTCGGGAAAGCCTCTCCACTGTTGAGCACTTTCTCTGCCGCCTTTATCATATCGTCGTTACGGTTCAGATACTGATTCCACGCTTGTTCGTCGAGTATATTGTAGATAATGCGACTGTAAATGTAGTTCTCTAACAATGCGTGCGACTTGTTGATAAGGTTGTTTCTCCGTCGCAATCCGTTCTTTTCCGCATAGTTTGCGAAGTCGTTTACAAGGTTTCTGCCTGTCAAGTACTCTGACAACGGCTTCATTTCTGTATATTTCTTCAGCGTCTGACGATTCTCGTCGGTGTATTTGAACGCATATTGCAGAATGAGTCCGCACATAGCTGCCTCTTTGTAATAAGACGTTACGTCGCTCGTATCTTCAGGCACAAAGATGTCGGGCGTAATGCCGCCGCCACCATAGACAAGGCGTCCGTTGTTGGTATGGTAGGCAGGGCCTGTATGCTTTATGCTGTCTTGTGAGAAGAACTCTCCGTGCTGGTAGCGTGTCAGCATATCCTGCTCGTATGCAGCAATGCCTCCTGGCTTGAAAGGCTTCTGTATGCAGCGTCCTGAAGGTGAGTAGTAGCGTGCTACGGTTAAGCGAATCATACTGCCATTGGGGAATTGTATTTGCTGTTGCACCAAGCCTTTGCCAAACGAACGGCGACCTACGATGGTGCCACGGTCGTTATCTTGAATGGCACCTGCAAAGATTTCGGAAGCCGACGCCGACCCTTCGTTGATGAGTACTACCAAAGGAATATTCTGATAACTGCCTTTGCCACGGCTGCGGTATTCGCGTCGTGGGCTCTTGCGACCTTGTGTGTAGACAATAAGTTGGTTCTTACGCAAGAATTCTTCTGCCATTTGCACTGCACTTTCAAGGTATCCGCCTGAGTTATCGCGCAGGTCGATAACCAATTTGTCGGCTCCTTGTAGGTTCAGCTGTTGCAGCGAGGTCAGCATTTCGGCGTATGTGCGCTCGCCGAAGTTCTTTATGCGGATATAGCCGATAGAGTCGTTGAGCATATAAGTTGCTGTAACGCTCTTCATGGCAATATCGTTTCGGGTAAGTACGAAGTATTTTATGTCTTTCTCGCCAAAGCGTTTCACGCCCACTTTCACCTTGGAACCCTTTGGTCCCTTTAGTCTGTGCTGTGCCTCTTCGTTGGTAACACTGTCGCCAACAAAAGGTTTGTTGTCGATGTTTACTATCTTATCGCCTGCAAGAATGCCTGCCTTTTCGGCTGGTCCGTTCTTTATGACATTCTGAACGTGTATGGTGTCTTGTTGAATAGTGAACTCGATGCCAACGCCAGAGAACGACCCTTTCAGGTCTTCGGTAGCCATTTGCACATCTTTAGCACTGATATAAACGGAGTGGGGGTCGAGTTCGGCAAGGATTTGAGGCAATGCCTTCTCCACTAACTCGTCGATATTGACAGAATCAACATACTGGTCGTCGATGATGTGCAGCAAGTTGCTCAACCTGCTGCTACCGCTATTGATGATGTTCAGGCGGTTTCCCGAGAAGTGATTGGCGTAGAATGTTCCGACAAGCACGCCGATAACAACGCACAGTGCCAGCCACAAGGGCATGAAACGATTATTCTTGTTCTGACTCATTGTCTTCAAGATTTAAATATTCAACCTCTATTTTGGCACGCTCAAGCAAGTCGATGCCTTCGGTAAGTCTGTATTTTTCTCCATATACCACGCGTTTAATGCCCGACTGAATGATGAGTTTGGCGCACTCAATGCAGGGCGAAGCCGTTACGTAGAGTGTTGAACCGTCGCTGTTGTTGCCACTTCGAGCCAACTTGGTTATGGCATTGGCTTCGGCGTGCAATACGTATGGTTTGGTAATACCGTTTTCGTCTTCGCAAATATTCTCGAAACCGCTGGGCGTTCCGTTATATCCATCGCTGATAATCATCTTGTCTTTTACCACCAATGCGCCCACTTGGCGACGTTTGCAGTAGGAGTTTTCTGCCCAAACACGCGCCATACGTAGGTAGCGATAGTCGAGAAGTGTTTGCTTTTCGGTCTTCATATAGTTTTTTGCGGATATATATTGCTTTCTCTTTAGTTTGTTTTTGCTATGCCATTGCGTTCCAAGAGCGCATCGATGGTAGGTTCTTGTCCGCGGAAACGCTTGTAAAGCACCATCGGGTGTTCGGTACTTCCCTTGGAAAGGACATTGTCACGGAAACTTTGAGCAGTGGTTTGGTCGAATATTCCGTTCTTTTTGAACAAGCTGAAAGCGTCGGCATCGAGCACTTCAGCCCACTTGTAGCTGTAATATCCTGCTGCATAGCCTCCTGACATGATGTGCGAGAACTGTGTCGTCATACAAGTACCGTCGATTTGTTCGCCAATAATGGCTTTTTCCCATGCCTTCTTTTCAAACGGAATAATATCTTCCTTAAACTCGTCTTTCTGTGTGTAATAAGCCATATCCAATAGTCCGAAGCTCACTTGGCGAAGGCAAGCCATTGCCGCATTGAAGTTTTGGCTGGCTATAATCTTTTCGATGAGTTCGTCGGGCATCGGTTCTCCTGTTTCGTAATGGAAAGCAAAGGTGCGCAGGAAGTCCTTTTCTACGGCAAAGTTCTCCATAAATTGCGATGGAAGTTCTACGAAATCCCACCATACATTTGTACCCGATTGACTTTCAAAACGGCTGTTTGCGAAGATACCGTGTAGCGAATGGCCAAACTCGTGCAGGAAGGTTGTAACCTCGCCCAAGCGTAATAGTGCTGGCTTATCGTCGGTAGGCTTAGAGAAATTCATTACCAATGATGCGTGTGGACGTATGTTTTCGCCTTCTTTCGTGATGCGTTGGCCTTGAAATTCCGTCATCCACGCACCTGCACGCTTGCCTTTTCGTGGGAAGAAATCAACGTAAAGCACTGCAAGATAAGAGCCGTCTTTGTCGTAAACCTCATACGGTTTCACGTCAGAATGATAGACAGGAATGTCTTTATTCTCTTTGAAAGTAATGCCATAAAGGCGAGTTGCCAATCCGAACACGCCTTTAATAACGTTGTTTAATTCAAAATAAGGACGCAAAATCTCTGGGTCGAGGTCGTATTTTGCTAATTTAAGTTGGTGCGCATAGTAAGCTGTGTCCCATGGCATCATCTTAAAGTCGTCTCTTTCTTGCTTTTTGGCAATCTCACAGAGTTCGTCGTATTCTTTAATAGCTGTTGGCTTGTAAGCATTGATAAGGTCGTCAAGCAATTTATAGACATTCTTCACATTGCTTGCCATACGATATTTCATTACAAAATCGGCGTAAGTATCGTATCCTAACAGCTGTGCCATCTCTCGGCGGAGGTTCACCAAGCGTTTGCAAACTTCGATATTGTTTTCCGAGTTAGCTTTAATACATAGCGTATTGTGCGCCATATAAAGCTCTTTTCGTAGGTCGCGCTGCGTGCTATACATAAGGAAAGGACCGTAACTCGGCGCATCTAATGTGAAAATACAGCCTTCAAGACCTTTCTCTTTGGCGGTTGCGGCAGCTGCTTCACGAATGGAATCGGGCAGTCCGTCGAGCTTTTGTTCGTCGGTAATGTGGAGTTCGTATGCTTTGTTCTCTTTCAATACGTTTTGAGAGAAGTTCAATGCGAGCATACTTGCTTCTTCGGTAAGTTTGCGTAACTTGTCTTTATCAGCCTCATTGAGCAGTGCACCACTCCGAACAAAACCATCGTAGCTTTCTTCCAACAGCTTGCTTTCTTCGGGAGTAAGCTCTCGATGCTTCTCGTGAACAGCCTTTATGCGTTCGAAAAGTTTAGGATTAAGGCTGATATCGTTAGCGTGCTTGGTGAGAATTGGACTCATTTTCTGTGCCAATGCGTCCATTTCGTCGTTTGTTTCTGCACTAAGCATATTGAAAAACGCACTTTCTACACGTGAAAGAAGGTCGTAATAATGCTTGCGTCCTTCCACTTCGTCTTCACGAATGAGCGTGTTTTCGAAAGTAGGTTCTTCAGGGTCGTTTATTGTTTTCTCTATTTGCTCGTCCTCACGGCGTATTCCTTCCAACATAGCCTCTTCGTAATCGGCAAGCGTTATTTTGTCGAATGGAACAGTTTCGTGTGGTGTATTGTATGGTTGAAAGAAGGGATTCAGGCGTTGCTGTCCCTCCTTATTTGTATTTTCTGTCATTGCTTTGCTTTCTCTCTAATATGCTACAAAGTTACAGAAAAAACTATGTAAAAGCAAAAGACCGCAACAGATTTAACGCAATTTTTCTAATGAAGGAATGTTTATCTCGCCTCGCATCAGTGTAATAGTATTATTTTCGTTTAAAGCATTGAGCATTTTTGAAACATTGAGCCTGCTTTCGTGCAGTTCGTTAGCCAATGTTTGCATATTTATTTTAATAGTTTTTTTGCCTGCAGGGTGGTCGCAATGCGTTCTGATAAAGTGAATGAACTTCTCCTGAATGTCCTTGGGTTGCTGCTGCCAAGGTAGGCGACTGCAACGCTGTGCCTGCGTGGAAAGCATATTCAGAAAGTTTAAACGGAAGATGAGATAGTTGTTAGCAAGGTTCAAGACTTCGCTTTTATCAATGTATAAGATGTTGCATTTTGTTTCTGCAACGAAGGTTTTGGAGTAGTGTTGTACAAGTCCGAATACGCGTTCTGGCTGTATGGCTGTGGGAGCAGCAACTTCTTCTATGACGCTATAGCTGTGGTTGTCGGCACAACTTTCCACCAATAGTTTGCCGTCCATAAGGAAATAGAGTCTGCCACCCCTGTCGTTCTCCTTTACCAATGTTTCTTTGGGTTTCAGTTTGAGAAACCCAAACTTCGTAGTACTGACGATTTCAGCTAAATCGGCAGCACCAATACCAAGAAACAAGGGCAACTCAAGGAGTTTATCGTATATCTGAAGCATTCTTTCGGGGTGGGTTCTTTATCGGCAAATCGTTATTGCACTATTTTCTTTTCCAACTCTGGGCTGTACCAAACTTGCAGTTTGCCTTGGTTGTCGGCATAGATGAAGTATGCCATAAGTTCCTTGTGGTTCTCCAAAACTTTCTTTGCTTCCTCTATTCCCATTACCATAAATGCCGTTGCATAGGCGTCGGCTGTGGCACAATCGGTTGTCAGCACGGTTGCAGAAAGCAGTGAATGTTGCACAGGATAGCCAGTCTTGGGGTCAATGGTGTGTGCAAATCTCTTTCCACCCTTATAGTAGAAGTTGCGATAGTTGCCGCTTGTTGCCATTGCCTTGTTGGTAACGTTGAGCACTGTCTGTATTTCAGTATTCGCATTGGTACTGTCTTCAACGGGTTTGTTCACACCAATCTTCCAAGGCACACGACTTTCGCTGTTTCCGCTTGCAACAATTTCGCCGCCAATCTCTATCATAAAGTTCTTGATGTCGTACTTTCTGAACAGTCGTGCCACCATATCGGAACCATACCCTTTAGCAATGGCAGAGCAATCGAGCATAATGCGTTTGTCTGTCTTTTTGATTCCTTTACCTATTAACGAAACTTTTTCGTAGCCAACGAGTTGCTTTAAACTGTCAATCTTTTGCTTTGATGGCTCTTTTCCTTGCTTAAAGCCAAATCCCCATAGGTTTACGAGCGGTGCAACCGTAATATCGAAAGCCCCATTTGTTTCTTTTGATATTGCTTTTGCCTTGTCGAAAACTTCCACAAACAACTCGTCGAGCTTCGTAGGTTCGTTATTGTTTACCTTTGAGATAACAGATTGCTTGTTAAAGGTAGACAACGAGTTGTCCACTTTCTTTAATTCCGCTTCTATTTCTTTCTGTAAGTCCTGTTCGCTTTGATATGTTATGTGGTAAAACGTACCAAAAACCTCTCCTTCGTTGTGTTGATAGGGAGTGGAACGTTGTTGCTTTATGATGAAAATGGAACCTATTATGAGCAACGCCAAGAAGGGTAACTGCCATAATAGTTTTTTATTTGTTTTATTATTCATGATTTATCTGTGTTTATCGGTTGAGCAACAAGAAGCAAGAAGAAAAGGGAGAAGAATGTGGCGAAAGCCATATTCCTGTCCCTTCTTTGCTTTATAAGTTTATTTCTTCTTCTATAAGGTAGTCGTTTCGTCTATCGCTGTTGCGGCTTATCAAGTCGCCCAAGAAGCCAGCAAGGAAGAGTTGTGTACCTAAAATCATAGCTGTTAGTGCAATAAAGAACGATGCGTGGTTGGTGAGCAAATCGCCATAAATGCCACTCAATAGGTTGATTATCTTTTCAACGATAAGCCAAAGGAAGGCAATAAGTCCAATGAAGAATACGAAACTGCCCAACAAGCCGAACACGTGCATAGGTTTCTTGCCAAAATTGGTTAAGAACCAGAGTGTTATAAGGTCGAGATATCCATTGAAGAAGCGGTTGATTCCGAACTTTGTAGTGCCGTATTTGCGTGCTTGATGGTGCACGACCTTCTCTCCAATCTTCTTGAAACCAGCCTCTTTTGCCAAGTATGGAATATAGCGGTGCATTTCTCCGTACACCTCAATGTTCTTCACAACCGCCTTCTTGTATGCTTTCAGTCCGCAATTGAAGTCGTGTAGATTCTTCACACCGCTTATTTTCCGTGCTGTTGCATTGAATAACTTGGTTGGAATGGTCTTTGTCAGTGGGTCGTAACGTTTCTGTTTGTAGCCACTTACAAGGTCGTATCCCTCCTCGGTAATCATCTTGTAGAGTGCAGGAATTTCGTCGGGAGAGTCTTGAAGGTCAGCGTCCATTGTTATAACAACATCGCCTTGCGCTGCTTTAAAGCCGCAATAGAGCGCAGGACTCTTTCCGTAGTTCCTGCGAAACTTAATGCCACGCACGTTTTCGTTTTCTTTGCTGAGGCGTTGGATAACCTCCCAACTGTTGTCGGTAGAGCCATCGTTCACAAAGATAATCTCGTAAGAGAAGTGGTTGGCGTTCATTACTCTGCAAATCCAAGCGTGCAATTCAGGCAAACTCTCGTCTTCGTTGTAGAGTGGTATTATAACAGATATGTCCATATTGTATTTCTTCAAGTATTGTTTCTTTTATTTTTTATTGCGTGCCATAAGGGCTGACACGATAAGACTGATGATTGCGCCAAAGAATATTTCGTACATCAGGCTGTTTATCACCATCGGCGTGGCTGAGAACGCTTCTGGCAGTGTTGCTGTAAATTCTTCCCTGCTTATGCCTAAGGCAGCAAAAAAGCTATCGTATTCGGGTAAAGACGTTATCGAAGCTACCATACTTGCCACTTTTCCGTGGTCTAAAAAGTTCATATAAAGCCATTGTGCCAAGCTGAAAAACAGGGCAGCGTTCATAAAGACACGTATGCAATAGAAGTAGGCACGCTTGAACGAAATGATGCCGTTTAGTCCAATCTCTCGGTAAACCTTTAGTCGGTAGGCTACAAAGAATGGGGTAGACAATGTGAGTATAGAACTGAATGTGGCAAGAATGCCCAGCAGGGGCGATGCCAAGAAGCAAGTGAAACTTGCTGCCCATACAATTGCTAAATATATTCCATCGTATCGTGCGTAGGCACGGAGTTGTTTTATCTCCTCGTAATTCATACTGCAAAAATACAGAAATTATATTATATATAAGGTATAGCCATCGCAAAATTATGTTTTTTTGTTAAAAACGCAAAAAGAGGTCTGCGAACTTGTTTTATTTCAAATATTCTTGCTATCTTTGCACTCGCTTTTCAGAAATGAAAAGACGATATGGGCAAGTCTCTTACGGTCAGCTCCCTTTTAATCCCCCAGGACGGGAACGTAGCAAGGGCAGAAGGTTGTAGCGACGCGATAAGAACAGCTTGCCCACCTCGCCTCTTTAGCTCAGTTGGCCAGAGCACGTGATTTGTAATCTCGGGGTCGTTGGTTCGAATCCGACAAGAGGCTCAAAAGAAATAATAACAACCAACCAAAAAGAGTACTTTTCATTAAGTACTCTTTTTTTTGTTTTATAATGTTTCAGCTGTTCTTGCCCCGCCTATGCGCCTTGTTTTTTAGGCGGAAAACAGATGATAAAGCTGTAAACATTTTTCGCAAGAGTGGCTATTGTTTAACTTGCTCATTACCAACGTTTTACAAAACCTATTGTTTTGCGTTCCAAAAGCGTAGGTTTTGCATGGTAAAAGCGGCTGTTTTGCATCGCAAAACCTACGCTTTCGCAATGTGAAAACGCAGACACTACTTTTTAACAGAATAATCTTTACAAAATTAAAGCGTTTTACTGTCTTTTCCTTTAGCAAGAAACAGTAAAACGCTTCCTCAATAAATTTCTTCCAAACTGTTGTTTGTAATGTTCCGATAGTTCAAAAATGCTGATGTAACGAACTATACAAGAAGGGTATAATTCTTATTTACAGCGTCTTAAACTTTGAGAAATCGGCCATTCTCAATAGTTCTTCGTACGATACCTTGTGGTGTTCCTGCATATAGTTTTCTACTGCAATGACACACTTTGTTCGGAAAACGTGGTGTCCCAAAGCCTGATTTACTATCCAGTTTATCTTGCCAATGTGGAGGTCTTGTTCTATTTGGGGTCGTCTTTCAAAATCCTTCAGTTGGTAAACACTCATTAAATAGAACGTCAGACAGTCGGGAACGATGTGTTCGCGTGTCATCTGCTGCCGCTGCAATGGCGAGTAATATTTCAGATAGAGGGGGAAGTTCTCGCCTAAGTACTTATCGAGCGATATGCCCACAGTGCCGTTTCCTACCACAATGCTTTGGTCTAATGCCGATATTTGCGCATAGAAGCGTGGCACTTCCATATCGGGTAGCTTGTGTTTCAGGTATTTAAAAGCAGCACTAAGCTGTTCGTTAAGGTCGTCGACGTTAGCATATTCCGATTCTACCGATGCTATCAGTGCCTGCAAAGTGGTATCCTGATAGAACTTCAAGAACTTTGTATTAATGTCGGGGTCGGTGGCATCGCCAAGTTGAACGACGTCTTCGATGAGCGTACGGGTCTCCATTGGGTACTCCGTGTTCATCTGTTGCAAAGCCGAAAAGTCGCCCGTGGTAAGATAACGGTATTCTAAGCGGTCGTAACGCTCTATTTCCACGATGTTGCCATTGACACCTTCCTCTTCGGGTGTCAATTTTATGTGGCAGCTTGTTAAAGCTATGCACAATGCAAACAATATGTAATAGAACCTTTTCACTTCTTTTTCTTCGACTTATTTAATATGCTGTATCGTTTGCAAAAATACTAAAAAATATTTAACTTGCCAACTAATTAGCTAAAAAACTTAAAATACAGCGCCCTGTTTTCTTTGTTTTCGGCACATATTCGGTGGTTGTGTGCAACATTTTTGCGCTTATATTTCTTGCAATTTATCGAATGTATCGTTTTTCTTTGCATAATATTGCCACAAAATAGAGTAGGGGGTGCGCTTGTCGGCATAGCCTTGTCGCTTTGTCCGTTCAAACGATTTCCGCCACTTTTTGAAAGCTCTTCTCGCTTTTATCACTGCTAAGAAGTCGCCCCAGTTGAATTTCAGCAATAGCATTTCGAAGGCTGCAAGATAGTCGAGCACCCATCTTGTGCGCATAACAGACTTTAATTCTTCCTCGGGAAGGTTTTTCCACAACATTGTAAGGTTGTTGCGGAAGTTCAGGAAAGTCTTTCTCGGGTTCGACTTGGGCAGCGTTCCGCCTCCCACGTGATAGACATAGCTGGTTGGAAAGCAATATATTTTTCGTCCGGCAAGCTGCAAACGCCAGCAAAGGTCTATTTCTTCGCTGTGCGCAAAGAAGCGTTCGTCGAGTCCGCCTACCGCCCAATAGTCTTTTGAACGTATCATAAGGCAAGCTCCCGTAGCCCAGAATATTTCGGAATTGGTATCGTATTGCCCGTTGTCTTTTTCCACTTTGTCGAATATTCTGCCACGACAGTAAGGGTAGCCGTACTTGTCGAGGAACCCGCCCGAAGCTCCTGCATACTCGAAAGCGTCCTTGTCGTGAACGGCAAGCAGCTTGGGTTGGCAAGCCGCAATCTCTTCGTGGGCGTCCATTTCTTCAATAAGGGTTGTCAGCCAATGGTGTGTTACCTCTACATCGCTGTTCAACAGAATGTAGTAATCGCTTTCCACCTGCTTCAATGCCATATTGTAGCCACCTGCAAATCCATAGTTCTTGTCGAGTACAATGGTTCTGATGTGGGGGAAATTCTCTGCAAGCCATTGCAAAGAGTCGTCGGTCGAAGCATTGTCGGCTACGATAACTTCCGCTTCTGCTTGCGAGTAGCGCACCACCGAAGGCAGGTATTGCTGCAGCATAGCACGCCCATTCCAGTTTAAAATAACAATGGCTACTTTCATAACAGTTCTACTTTTAGTGCCGATTTATCGAAGTTGAAGTCGCCAAGACGCACCCGCATAATCTGGTTGTCGTATACTTCTTGTACCTGTGTCGGCGATAATTCTACGCGAATATAGTTTTTTGTAAATCCGTGCATTGCCTTTCCGCGCACCGCTTTCTCGAACAATACCTCCGCTTCGTGCCCTATATGCTCGGCGTAGAATTTGTGCGTCATCTCGTCAGACAGCTGTAAAAGTTGGCGGGCACGGCGTTTCTTCTCCTTGTCGTCTACCACGTAAGGTATCGAAAGTGCCGATGTGCCAGGGCGTTCAGAGTAGGGGAACACGTGGAGTTGGGTGATTGGCAACGACGAAATGAAGTTGTAGCAGTCTTCAAAGTACTGCGGCTTTTCGCCACGGCAGCCTACCATGACGTCTACACCGATGAAAGCATCGGGCGTAATTGTTTTTATAAGGTTTATTTTGTGGGCAAACAATGCTGTGTCGTAGCGTCGGTGCATCAGTTTCAATACCTCGTCCGACCCGCTTTGCAGGGGTATATGGAAGTGAGGCATAAAGGCACGCGACTGCGCACAGTATTCTATGAGCTTGTCGTCGATAAGGTCTGGCTCGAGCGAACTTATTCGGAAACGTTCAATGCCTTCTACTTGGTCTAAGGCTTTCACCAAGTCGAGAAAGCTCTCGCCCGTTGTTTTGCCAAAGTCGCCAATGTTTACGCCTGTCAGCACAATCTCTTTTCCACCTTCTTCTGCAGCCTGTTTGGCTTGTGCTACCAGCGATGCTATGTCGGGATTGCGCGAGAAACCTCGTGCGTAAGGTATGGTGCAGTAGGTGCAGAAGTAGTTGCAACCGTCTTGTACTTTCAGGAAATAGCGTGTACGATTGCCCCTTGAACAACTGGGTTGGAACTTTACAATGTCTTTTGTCTTTACAGAATGGAAGGTTCCTTGCTGTTCTTGTCCGTCGAATTTGTTCCAAGCATCGCTTAAATACTGTATTAAGTCAGCCTTTTCGTTGCTTCCTAATACCAAGTTCACGCCTGGAATATTTGCCACTCGCTCGCTTTCGAGCTGGGCATAGCACCCTGTTACCACGATAAAGGCATCAGGATTCTGCCTTGCCATACGGTTGATGGCTTGGCGGCATTTGTGGTCGGCTACTTCTGTTACCGAACAAGTATTTATAAGGCAAATATCGGCAGCCTCGTCTTTTTTGGCTTCTCGCACACCCATTTCGCGCAACATACGAGCGAAAGTGCTTGTTTCAGAGAAATTGAGCTTGCACCCTAAGGTGTAGAATTTTGCCGTTTTACCTTGAAATGAAGATGTATCAATCATAATTTGCAAAGGTACGGCTATTCCAGCATACCTCCAAATTTCGGTATATTTGTTGAGATTATTTTGCAAGTTTAAAGTTTACTTTCGCGCTTTACACCTTATTATATATATAATTTGGACATTTTTTTGGACGTCTTGGTGCACTTATTTAGCGTTAAGTTCTGTTTTTCAGAGGCATAAAAATAGCATAAAATCTAAACAAAGATTGTTGTTAGCAATATTTAACAGATTGCTTATACTTGTAATTAGCTGATAGTCAGTCTTATATAAATTAGTTACAGAAAGGGTGAAAAAAAAGTATTAAAAAACGTACGACTATTGAAAAAAATACCTACCTTTGCATCGTTTTAAGAAACTAATGATCGTTTTACAGATTTAAAAAGCAAAGAAAATGAAGAAGTTATTTTTTGTAGCAGTAGCTTTCGTAGCTATCTCTTTCGCATCTTGTGGTGGTAACAGCAAACCAGCTGGTGACGCAGACACAGCAAAAGTTGATTCAACTGAAATGACAGATAGCATGCAGAACGACTCACTCCAGGGTGATTCTACAACAGAAGCTGCTCCAGCTGATTCAGTTAAGTAATTAAATTTACTTACACAATCAAGAAATAGCCGCTGAACTCTCAGAGTTCAGTGGTTTTTTTATACTCTTTTTTTCGTGCATATGGCTTTTCATTAGGTTTTGATGATGAGGTTTATACGATTCGTATTAACA
Organism: Prevotella intermedia ATCC 25611 = DSM 20706; assembly: GCF_001953955.1. Lineage (NCBI taxonomy): Bacteria > Pseudomonadati > Bacteroidota > Bacteroidia > Bacteroidales > Prevotellaceae > Prevotella > Prevotella intermedia. Next base: position 1,585,228 of record NZ_CP019300.1, on the reverse strand, counting down.
CGTAGGAACGTGATTCAGCACGTTCCTGACACTGAAGAAAAGCAGTACGGATATGAGGAACGCAATGAGTTGCACCCCTACATTAAAGCTATAATTTTGTAAAGATAGTTCGCAAGAAAAATGATAATTTCGATTTGGCGTTGCGAAAGCGTAGGTTTTGCAACGCAAAACAGCCGCTTTTACCGTGCAAAACCTACGCTTTTGGAATGCAAAACAATAGGTTTTATAATATGTTGAAAAACAGAAAGTTATGCGATAGTTGCATCTGTGAAAAATATTTACAGTTTTCTTGTCTACTTTTCGTTTATAGAAAAGGTTGTTCCTATGAAATTTCATCGTCCTGCTTTAGCTTTTGGGAATTACCATAGCACTTTTATAATGAAAAATTCGGCGTATCTTGCAGGAGGTTGAGAGAAAGTTACAACAGAACCTCTGTGTACTTCTTTCGATGATTAATGGCAAAAATTAAGCGGTGTACTTAGAGAAGTGCACCGCTTGTTTTTGTTTTATGAATTTGTTTTTATTTACTTGCTGATAGATTTTACAGCCTTTTGCGTACCGTCGCTGTATTTTATGGTCTTGATAGTAACACCCTTTGTAGGTTCAGAAAGTTTGCGACCAGAGAGGTCGTAGTATGTTTCGCCAATTGCTTGTGCGTTATTTTCTTTCTCTACCGATGTAATATCGTTTGCTGTTTTTTCTTGGTTTAATGTGTAAACAGCACCTGTGTATTCGCTCATTCTAAACCATGAATCGTCTTCTGCAATACATGACAATACATAAACTTTGTCGGTTCCTGGTGCATCGAGCGTTATTTTATCGCCATTTATAGTATAGGTTACATCTACAGTTGGACTGCAAGGAGAAGCCTGATTGTTTTCTATGCCATAATATCCCATATATATATTTAGGGTCTGGTCTTGGTCTGTTTTAATAGAGAGGATTAAAGACTTGTGAGGAATGGTAATTTTATTACCTTCTATGCTTCCTTTTACCCAACGATCTGATACGTCAGAAAAAGTTTCGGGCAGTGCAACAATTGGGTTCTTTACATAAACAGTCTTGTTGTCGGCTAAAAAAACAACCTCAAATTCAGATGCATCTGCTAAATTAAGGCTGGTCATTTCAAGTGAGCCACCATCTCCCTGTTGTAGTTTGATGCCCTTACCTGAGCGGTCGTAGACTTTAACAACGCCGTCTGGACGCTCTGAAAGCAATAATTCCTGTGCATTCACACTCATTCCTAAGATAGCTGTAAAAGCTAAAAGTAACAGTTTCTTCATATAAAAATCTTGTTAGTTAAATTAGGTAATGGACTTTTTGCCCATTATTTTAATAGTTAATATTTAATTTATTCATCATTTACGCATCTTTTCTTTAGATGCAAATAGTTTGTATTATTCGTTGCAAAGTTAAACAAAATATATGGAAGAGCAAAATATTTCTAAGCTATTGTGTTATAAAATAAAGGCTTACACGTTGTTAGCATCGTGTAAGCCTTTATTTGGATAGATGGAACGGTGTTTTAGTATTCGCCCCAAGCCTTGATGTCAATATCGTCTAACTTCACATTGCAGAACGCCGCAATGAAAGCACTTGCAAGGCGGCTGTTGGTGAGCAATGGTATGTTGAGGTCGATTGACGCACGGCGGATTTTGTAACCGTTGGTAAGTTCGCGTGGTGTAAGGTCCTTTGGAATGTTCACCACCATATCTATTTTCTTCTCGTGTAGAAGGTCTAATGCTTGTGGTTGCTTGCCTTCGTCTGATGGCCAATATACCAATGTGTTTTCTAAACCGTTTTCTGTGAGGTATTTAGAAGTACCACCAGTTGCAAAAAGATTATAGCCATGAGCCTTTAATATCTTCGCAGCATCGAGCATTTCTGCCTTTTGCTTTGCTCCACCAGTAGAAAGAAGTATGTTCTTTGCAGGTATTCGCTGCCCGACAGAGAGCATACTCTTTAGCAATGCTGTGTGTGTGTCTTCGCCAATGCAGCCTACTTCGCCCGTCGAACTCATATCTACGCCCAACACAGGGTCGGCTTTCTGCAAGCGGTTGAACGAGAATTGCGAAGCCTTGATACCCACATAATCGAGGTCGAAGAGGTTTTTGTTTGGCTTTTCCACTGGCATGCCAAGCATAATCTTGGTAGCCAAATCGATGAAATTCAGTTTCAACACCTTGCTCACAAATGGGAACGAGCGGCTGGCACGAAGGTTACACTCAATAACGAGTATGTCGTTGTCGCGCGCCATAAACTGTATGTTGAACGGACCGTTAATGTGCAATGCCTTGGCAATTTGTCGGCTGATGCGTTTAACACGGCGTACGGTTTCTACATAGAGCTTTTGTGGTGGGAACTGAATGGTGGCATCGCCTGAGTGAACACCTGCAAACTCGATGTGTTCAGATATTGCGTAAGCCATGATTTCGCCATCACGAGCCACTGCGTCCATTTCTATTTCTTTCGCATTCTCAATGAATTTGCTTACAACCACTGGGTGGTCTTCGCTCACGTTGGCTGCCAACTGGAGGAAACGCTCCAACTCGTCGTTGTTGGAACAAACGTTCATAGCTGCGCCGGAAAGAACGTAAGAAGGACGAACAAGTACGGGGAAGCCCACACGGTCTACAAATTCCTGAATGTCTGCCATACTTGTCAGCGCACGCCACTCTGGTTGGTTCACACCAATATCGTTGAGCATGGCAGAGAATTTGGCACGGTCTTCGGCATTGTCAATGTCTTTTGCCTTTGTTCCGAGTATGGGAACGTTCTCTGCATCAAGATGTATGGCGAGGTTGTTAGGAATTTGTCCGCCCGTAGAAACAATTACGCCCTGTGGCATTTCCATATCGATGATGTCCATAACACGTTCGAATGTGAGTTCGTCGAAGTAAAGACGGTCGCACATATCGTAGTCGGTCGATACGGTTTCGGGGTTGTAATTTATCATGATAGAGCGGTAGCCCTGCTTGCGAATGGTGTTTAATGCCTGTACGCCACACCAGTCGAATTCGACAGAAGAGCCGATGCGGTAAGCACCTGAGCCAAGAACGATGACACTCTTACGGTCAGTTTCAAACTTAATGTCAGAAGCTACGCCCGAGTAGGTAACGTAAAGATAGTTGGTTTGTGCAGGATATTCGGCTGCAAGCGTATCGATTTGCTTGACAACAGGGAGGATTCCATAGCTTTTACGCAACTGGCGAACTACCAAGACAGCCTTGTGCATATTGCCAACTTCGTCTTCCAAACCTACTGCACGAGCGATTTGGAAATCGGTGAAGCCATATACCTTTGCTGTGCGGAGCAAGTTTTTATCGAGTGTGTTGATGTTGCAAGTCTTTAATTGCTCATCAACATCAATGATATGCTTTAGCTTGTGCAGGAACCAATGGTCGATTTTGGTAAGTTCGTGAATTTGGTCAATGGTATAACCTTTGTGCATTGCCTTTGAAATAACGAAGATACGCTTGTCGGTAGGTTCGCGCAATGCGGCATCTATATCGTTGATTTCAAGTTCTTTGTTCTCTACAAAGCCGTGCATGCCTTGCCCAATCATGCGCAATCCCTTTTGTATGGCTTCCTCGAAGTTGCGGCCGATAGCCATAACTTCGCCAACCGACTTCATGCTTGAGCCCAATTCCTTGTCTACACCACGGAACTTGCTCAAGTCCCAGCGTGGTATCTTGCAGACAACATAGTCGAGTGCTGGCTCGAAGAAAGCCGATGTAGTCTTTGTAACAGAGTTCTTCAATTCAAACAAACCATAGCCCATACCTAATTTGGCTGCCACGAAAGCAAGGGGATAGCCCGTCGCCTTACTTGCTAAAGCCGATGAACGAGAGAGGCGTGCATTGACTTCAATTACACGGTAGTCTTCGCTCTTGGGGTCGAAAGCGTATTGTACGTTACATTCGCCCACTATTCCGATGTGGCGAACTATCTTTATTGCTAATTTGCGGAGCTTGTGATACTCGCTGTTGGTAAGGGTTTGCGAAGGTGCAATTACGATAGATTCGCCCGTATGGATACCTAATGGGTCGAAATTCTCCATATTGCAGACCGTAATACAGTTGTCGTATTGGTCGCGTACCACTTCGTATTCTATTTCTTTCCAGCCCTTTAAACTCTTTTCCACCAAAACTTGAGGTGAGAACGAGAAGGCTTTTTCGCAAAGTTTGTTGAGTTCTTCTTCGTTATCGGCAAATCCACTGCCAAGTCCGCCCAATGCGTAAGCTGCACGGATAATAACAGGATAGCCCAATGTCGCAGCTGCCTTGCGTGCTTGTTCTGCAGTTTCACAAGCCTCGCTCTTAATGGTTTTAACGTCGATTTCGTCTAACTGCTGTACGAAAAGTTCACGGTCTTCGGTGTTCATAATCGCCTTTACAGGTGTACCGAGCACCTTTACATTGTACTTTTCGAGTATGCCGAGACGGTCTAACTCTACGCCACAGTTCAGCGCGGTTTGTCCACCGAATGCCAAAAGAATACCATCGGGACGTTCTTTTTGGATAACACGTTCTACGAAATAAGGCTGAACAGGCAGATAATAGATTTGGTCTGCCACGCCTTCCGATGTTTGAACGGTTGCAATATTTGGGTTGATGAGAACGGTAGAAACACCTTCTTCACGCAGTGCTTTTAGTGCTTGCGAACCAGAATAGTCAAATTCACCAGCTTCACCTATCTTTAATGCGCCTGAACCAAGTAGCAGGACTTTCTTTATTGATTCGTCTTTCATTATTTCAGTGCTTCTACAAATTTATCAAACATAAATACTGTATCTATCGGACCCGAACTTGCTTCAGGGTGGAACTGCGAGCTGAACCAAGGATTTGTCTTATGGCGGATTCCTTCGTTACTGCCATCGTTCATGTTTACAAAGAGTTCTTCCCAGTCTTTGCCCAATGTTTTTGCATCAACAGCATAACCGTGGTTCTGAGAAGTAATGTAGCATTGGTTTGTTCCTACTAATCTGACGGGCTGATTGTGTCCACGATGACCATACTTTAGCTTGAAGATGGTTGCACCAGCAGCCTTTGCCATAAGTTGGTTTCCCATACAAATGCCACATATAGGCTTTGTGCTTTGGTTCATTTGCTTGCGGATAATCTCTACCGCATCGCTGCACATGTCTGGGTCGCCAGGACCATTGGCAAGGAAAAGTCCGTCGTATTCCAATGATGTATAATCGTAATTCCAAGGTACACGAATTACTTCGATGTTGCGATTTATCAATTCGCGCAAGATGTTGGCTTTTACACCGCAATCTACTAACACCACTTTCTTTCCGCCTCCTTCATTGTAACGAATGATTTCTTTTGTAGAAACAAGGTCTACAAAGTTTACTCCTTCATAGTGGGCAGTAGGAATGTTGTCAGCTTCGTCGTCAAAAATGATTTGTCCCATCATTACGCCGTGTTCGCGCAATACTTTTGTAAGCTCGCGTGTATCAATGCCTGTGATTCCAGGAACCTTTTCGCGCTTGAGCCATGATGCTAAGCTTTCAACGGCATTCCAGTGAGAGTACTCCTCCGTATAATCGGAAACGATGAGTGCAGAGACATAAATCTTGTCGCTTTCCATGAACGAAGGAATATGATTCTTCTCAATCGTAAATGGTGGAACACCGTAGTTGCCGACCAAGGGGAATGTCATGACAAGCATTTGACCTGCGTAGGAAGGGTCGGTAAGACTTTCGGGGTATCCCATCATTGCTGTGTTGAATACAACTTCGCCCGCAACAGGCTTGTCGTATCCGAATGATTTTCCATGAAATTCTGTACCGTCATTTAAGACTAAAGTTACATTCCTCATTTTAATTTGTATGTTGATGATTTAATATTTAGCTGATTTACTTGTGATAAACTTGTTCGTAGAAGTTTATGAATGCTTTGTTTACAAGGCGCATTCCGCCAGGAGTAGGGAAGTTTCCTGTAAAATACCAGTCGCCTTTGTGGTTTGGTATGGCTTCGTGCAAACCTTCAATGCTTTGATAAACAAGTTCTACGGGAGTGGTCATGCCTTTTGGACGCAACATCTCCACTATCTTTTTATTGATTTCTTCTACTGTAAATGGTGCGTAAACCTTGCAGACTGCGTTGTTGATGGTTTCTCCTTTTCCTTTGGCAACTTCCTTTTTACAAGCCTCGTAGACTTCGGTAAGGAGCGATTCCATATTGCGTTCCTTTATCAACTCGATGGTTGCATCGAACACGCAAAACTCTTCTAAGCGCGGCATGTCAATGCCATAGTAGTCGGGATAGCGGATTTGTGGTGCACTCGATACGATAATAATCTTCTTTGGGTGAAGTCTGTCGAGTATTCGCAAGATACTTTCTTTCAGTGTGGTGCCACGAACGATGGAGTCGTCAATGATAACGAGGTTGTCTTCGTTGGGCGTAATGCTCTCGTAGCTTATGTCGTAGACGTGTGAAGCTAAGTCGTTGCGCGAATTGCTTTCGGTAATGAAGGTGCGTAGCTTAATGTCTTTCCATGCTACTTTCTCGGAACGGATAGACTGACTTAATATTTTTTCTATCTCTACATCGGTTGCATTGCTTCCTAAAGCCTTTATTTCTTCTGCTTTTTTAGTGTTCAACCACTTCTCAAAACCTTGCAGCAATCCGTAGAAAGCTACTTCAGCAGTGTTTGGAATAAAAGAAATTACGGTGTGGTTGGTATCGTTATCAATCGATTTCAATACCTTTTCGGTAAGTTGTTCGCCTAATTTCTTACGTTCCTTATATATATCTCGGTCGGAACCGCGTGAGAAATAAATGCGTTCGAACGAGCATGCTGTATCGCTTTTAGGCTCTAATATTTGGTGTAGTGAGCTTTCACCACGTTTGTTTACGATGAGTGCTTGACCTGGTAGAAGCTCTTTTATGTCTTCACAGGTTAAATCGAATGTTGTCTGGAGTACGGGACGCTCGCTCGCCAATGCCATATACTCGTCGTTCATGTAGAAGAATGCAGGACGAATGCCCCAAGGGTCGCGCATGGCACACATCTCTCCAGACCCTGTAACGCCACATATTACATAACCCCCGTCGAAGTATTGCATTGTAGTTTGTAAGACATTCTTCATCTCTATATGGTCTTCGATGTAGTGCGTAATATCGAATTTCTCTAATCCAAGTGCTTTCGCATCGCGGAAATTGCGCTCTACTTCACGGTCTAAGCGGTGTCCCATGAACTCAAGAAGCAAATAGGTATCGCTGTATTTGCGTGGGCATTGACCGTAATCAGTGAGATGTTCGAATATCTCACTGAGGTTTGTCATATTGAAATTGCCACAAAACGAAAGATTCTTAGCCCTCCAGTTGTTTCTCCTTAAAAATGGATGAACATACGATAAGCCACTTTTTCCTGTGGTGGAGTAACGCAAATGTCCCATATAAAGTTCACCTGCGAAAGGTAAATGCCGTTGTGCGAAGTCTACGTCAGCAATTTCTGCTTCGGTGTAGTCTTTGTATTGCCTGTGAATATTGGCAAAAATTTCTGTAACGGCATTCTTTCCTTCGGCTCGCTCTCGGAACATATATTCGTTTCCGGGCTGTGTTTCAAGCTTGACACTTGCTATACCAGCACCTTCTTGTCCTCGGTTGTGCTGCTTTTCCATCATAAGATACATCTTATTCAAGCCGTACATCCAAGTTCCATACTTCTCTTTGAAGTAGCTTAGCGGTTTCAGCAATCTTATCATTGCAACACCGCAATCTTCATGTATATTCTTCTCCATTTATCAAGGTTACTTTTTCTTCTATTTTATTCCACTGTAACGGACTTTGCCAAGTTGCGCGGTTGGTCTACATCTTTGCCTTTGCAGACTGCCACGTGATAGGCTAATAGTTGCAGCGGTATGGTTGCTACGAGTGGTTCCAAGCAGTCCATTGTGTCAGGAAGTTCAATAACTGCATCTGCAATCTGCGAAACCGTCTTGTCGCCCTTTGACACTAACGCTATTACACGACCGTTTCGAGCCTTAATTTCCTGTATATTGCTGCGCACCTTTTCATACATTGAGTTGTGTGTTGCTATTACAACGACAGGCATATCAGAGTCTATCAAGGCAATAGGACCGTGTTTCATTTCTGCAGCAGGATAGCCTTCAGCATGTATGTATGAAATTTCTTTCAGCTTTAGAGCACCTTCTAGTGCGACAGGATAGCTGAATCCACGACCTAAATAAAGGAAATTCTGTGCATAAGTAAATGTTCTTGCCAAGTCTGCAATAGCTTCGTTGGTTTTCAAAACCTCTTTTATCTTTTCGGGAATTGACGACAACTCTTTTACCACTTCGATATATTTATCGTGCTTAATAGCTCCCTTTGCTTCTGCTAAGGTGAGTGCAAGCATTGTAAGAACTGTTACCTGACCTGTGAAAGCTTTTGTTGAAGCCACACCAATTTCAGGACCTACGTGAATGTAAGTACCTGTGTCGGTAGCACGTGGAATACTTGAACCAATGGCATTGCATATTCCGTATATGAATGCACCATGCTCTTTTGCCAACTCAATGGCAGCGAGTGTGTCAGCTGTTTCGCCACTTTGCGACAATGCTATTACTACATCGTCAGCAGAAACTACAGGATTACGGTAACGGAACTCACTTGCATACTCCACATCAACAGGTATTCGACAGAATGTTTCAAGTAGTTGTTTGCCAATAAGACCTGCATGCCAACTTGTTCCGCATGCTACGATGATGATGCGTTTTGCACTTAATAAACGTTGTCTATGGTCGATAATGGCACTTAAAGTTACATTGTCGTTATCTATATTGATGCGTCCTCGCATACAGTTGATAAGGCATTCGGGTTGCTCGAATATTTCTTTGAGCATAAAGTGTGGATAACCACCTTTCTCAATTTGTCCAAGGTCAATGTCCACCTTCTTTATTACAGGTGCTAAAGACTCGTTTTGAATGTTTACTATCTTGAGTTCCTCACCTAATTTCATTACAGCAATATTCTCGTCTTCGAGGTACACTACCTTGTCAGTATATTCGATAATAGGACTTGCATCTGAGCCTAAGAAGAACTCACCATCGCCAATTCCTACGACGAGAGGGCTTTGCTTACGTGCTGCAATAACTGTGTCGGGGTGTCGCTTGTCAAGAATTGCTATGGCGTATGCACCAATAACTTGACTTAAAACCACCTGAACAGCGGTAAGCAAGTCTAATTCTTTCTTTGTTTGGACGTATTCAACGAATTGCACCAACACTTCTGTGTCGGTATCAGAAGCAAAGTGAACACCCTTGTCTTTGAGGTTCTTCTTTATTTCTGCGTAATTTTCAATAATGCCATTGTGTATGATGGCTAAGTTTTTCGATTCCGAATAGTGAGGGTGGGCATTAGTTGAAGAAGGTTCACCGTGTGTCGCCCATCGTGTGTGTGCTATACCAACAGTGCCTTCAATATTTTTTTCAGCGCAGAAAGCCTCTAATTCGCTTACTTTGCCTTTTGCTTTATATACGCTCAAGTCGCCATTGCTATTGATAAGTGCAACACCTGAACTATCGTATCCTCTATATTCAAGTCTTTTCAGTCCTTTTATCAGAACGGGGTATGCTTGTCTCTTTTTACCTAAATATCCTACAATTCCACACATATTTGTATGTTTCTCTTTTCTTTAATTCTATTTATTTAATGTTTATATTCTCTCTCTTGCTTCTTCTATGCTGTATTATCTTAAAACGGTAATTAGTAGCGAAGCAAGCGATGTTGTTATACCTATAACAGAATAGAATATGCTTGTGTTGCTTCCGAAGAATGTATTTCTTGCTTTTACCTTATGTGGCTCAACATAAACAATATCGTTTTGTTGCAAATAATAATAAGGTGAATTTATAATATTTGCATCGTTCATATTCAAGCGCACCTTGTGTTTCTCTCCACTTTTGTCTTCTCTGACAAGGAGAATGTTGTCGCGCTTTCCATAAACAGTCATATCGCCTGCTTCTGCCAATGCTTCAACGAGGCTGATTTTCTCTGTTGCCACAGGAATAACACCAGGTTTGTTTACTTCACCGATAACCGTGATGCGGTAACTACTTGTGCGAACCGATACGAGTGGATTCTCTGTACGTGCCAAATAAGGCTGGATTTTACTCTTGATTAAGTCTTCGCATTCTGTCTTTGTTAGTCCTGCAACATGAATCTTGCCTACGATAGGAAAGTTTATCATACCATCGTTATCAACCAAATAGCCTGTAATTTGGTTTTTGCTGGTTGTTTGTCCTGTTGAACGTAAATTGAATGGTTCAGAAGTAAGTGGGTCAGTGGTCTGCACCAAAATAGTTAATTCGTCTTTTGGCATAATCTTCGCATCGAATAAACCTTTAGACGCAGCCAAGCTAATAGAGTCTATGTTTTGCCAGTAAGCCACTTGTTTGCTTGAACCGCAGCCTACCATCATTAAAATCACGGTAACCACCATGATGGGTAAAAGTAATTTCTTCATAAAATAATAAGTGCAATAACGTTATTTCTTTTTTGCTGAGGTGGTCTGTTTTATTCGTTATAAATCCTCCACCGTAATTATGTTGCAAAAATACTATTATTTTTTGAGAACGGCAAAAGAATGCTTGACTTTTGCAATGGAAGCAAGAAAAAAGCCTCGTAGCAATGGAAAATTATTCTACTATCATTATGTTGCTGTAAAGTAATTGATTTGTATCAATTTTATAGTAATCTTTTTGTTAGTCGTATCTTGAAGTTCTACACTTGTTTACTTTTGCCTGCTTATAGAAAGAAACAGCGTGTAACGATTTAATAGCAAGCAAGAAAAAAGAAGGAAGTAAATAGATAATTACTAAAAATAAATTACTATCTTTGCCACAAAGTATAATACGAGCATGAAAAGAACAGAGAAAGTTTTATTGATTTACACTGGTGGAACCATTGGAATGGGTTGTAATCCTGCAACAGGGGCTTTAGAGCCTTTGGATTTCGACCACCTTGCTGATAATGTTCCAGAATTTAAGCTGATTCCAACAGCCATCGACACCTATCAATTTGTTCCTGCAATCGACTCCTCAAATATGTCTCCGAAGAACTGGGCAGACATTGTAAGAATAATTGTTGATAAGTACGACAACTACGATGGATTTGTTATCCTACACGGTACAGACACGATGGCTTACACGGCATCGGCATTGTCGTTTATGCTCGAAAATCTTACGAAGCCTGTTATACTTACTGGCTCACAGCTTCCTATCGGACAATTGCGCACCGATGGTAAGGAAAACCTTATGACAAGTCTTGAATTGGCAGCTGCTCATCATCACGACGGTACACCAATGGTGCCCGAAGTATGTATTTATTTTAACGGACACTTGCTGCGTGGCAACCGTTCTACAAAGCAGAATGCTGATGAACTGAACGCTTTCGATTCGTTCAACTTCCCTCATCTTTGCGAGGCGGGTGTGAGTTTCAATTTCCAAACACACCATATATTAACGCCTGATTACACCAAACCAATGGTGCCCCATTTTGAAATGGACAGCAACGTGTTTGTTCTTTCGTTGTTTCCAGGGGCTGAAGAGAACATTGTCCGTCATGTATTCGATGCACCCGAACTCCGTGGCATCATTATGCGTACATACGGTAGCGGCAATGCTCCTCATTCTCCTTGGCTGATGAACTTGCTCAAAGAGGCTTCTCAGCGTGGTGTTGTTACAGTAAACGTGAGTCAATGTATCAGTGGTCAAGCCGATATGAACCGTTACGACACAGGCTATCAGCTGAAAGAAGCAGGTGTTATCAGCGGTTACGATACAACGGTAGAAGCTGCGCTAACCAAACTTATGCTCCTTCAGGCGCAATACAGCGACCACGAAATGGTGCGTAAGTATATGAATAAATCCATTGCAGGCGAGATTACCATTCCTGCAGCTTTATTTTAATAATATAAAAATACTATGATAAAAAAAGATGAGGCTTCTTAATGAAGTCTCATCTTTTTTAGTATATCGTTCATTTTCTGTTTTGTTTCGATACGTGTGGGCACAAGTGGCAGTCGCAACACGTTTTCTATCATTCCCATATCGTTCAGCAAAGCCTTGCAACCTGCTGGGTTCCCGTCTACGAAGAGCAGCTTGTAGAGTTCTGTGAATTGGTGGTGAATGATGCGTGCGGCATCGTATTCGCCATTAAACTCTAACCTAATCATACGCGAGAACTCTTTGGGCAGTGCATTGCCGATAACCGAAATAACGCCTGCTGCACCACTGGCAATCATTGGGAATGTCAGTGCGTCGTCGCCACTAATCACTTCGAAGTGCTTCGGTTTGTTCTTTATGATTTCGTCTACCTGCTCCAAACTGCCCGCAGCTTCCTTTATTGCCACGACGTTTGGAAAGTCGGTAGCAATTCTCACCGTAGTTTCCGCCTTCATATTCACGCCTGTGCGTCCTGGCACATTATATAATACGATGGGCAGTGGGCTTACTTCTGCAATGGCTTTGAAGTGTTGGTACAATCCTTCTTGGCTGGGTTTGTTGTAGTAAGGGCAAATGCTGAGAATGCCGTCTATGCCTTTCCAGTCGGTTTGTCTTATCTCTTCCACAACGGCAGCAGTGTTGTTGCCACCGCAATATTTCAGTATAGGCACACGTCCGCCTACTATCTTGACGATAGTTTTTGTGAGTTCGTTTTTCTCTTCTGCCGACAAGCAAGGGCTTTCGCCTGTTGTTGCCAAAATGGTAAAGAAGTCGGCACCATTTTCTATTTGGTATTCTATCAGTCTTTCTAAGGCATCGTAATCTATCTCCCCATTCTGTTTGAATGGTGTTACCAATGCTATTCCTAATCCACGAAAGATATTATTCATAAATCTATAGCTTTAAAAGCTTTTTCAGTTTAATTCAATCAAATTCCAGAGTCTTCCTATTTATAAAATAGAATAGTTCTTTTATTGATATGCAAAAATAAGAAATAAACATTAATCCACAAAGTTTTTATATCTTATTATTTGCTTTTTTTGTTTTATTCTCTTTTCCGTTTTGTAGAAAAATAATATCTTTGCACCCGATTTTTTAAAGTCTAAAAGCTATAAATGATGAATTATTTCGCTGCAAAACTAACTGAAATACTAAAACATACGCTTGTTATAGTGAGCATTTTCTTCATTGTCAGATTGCTTTTTGCTGTCTGCCTTGTGCCCTTTACCACTTTTGAAGCGTATGCAAAGTCGTTGCCTTTTGCAGCTTTCAACGCATTGCGTTTCGACCTTCAAGTCGCTGCATACGTTGCCATTCTGCCTTTTCTTGTTGTTTTGGTATGCCTTTTCGTGCGCAACAGAAGTGTAGCAGGCAGGTTGTCGAGGTTCATCAGTACTTATTATGTGGTGCTCGAAATCGCCCTCCTCATACTTGCGCTTGTCGATATAGGCTTTTACAGCAATTTCCATTCGCATATCAACATTACTTTCTTCGACTTTTTCAATGAGAATCCGTTGAGTTTGCTGCAAACCATTTGGGAAGAATACCACGTCATACTCTATCTTTCAGCGGTATGCTTGGCAAGTTTTGTCATCTACATACTTGCCCAGAAGATTGCAAAAGGTACATTGAACTGCGAAAACAAGCAAGAAAGTTTGGCAATAAACCGCAAAACTATCGTCCTCATCGTTCTGTTTTTAGTTGCCGAAGTGGTATGCCTTCGTGGGTCGGTATGGCGTTTCCCCTTGCAGGTAGAAGACTCGTTTGTCTCGAGCAGTAAGCAGATTAACGACCTTGTGCCCAATGCCGCCTATATGTTGAAGAAGGCAATGAAGGAAAAGAAAAACGCTTTTGCCTTTCGTAGCATCGGGAGTTTGCTCTCCGAATATAAGTTCAAGTCGCTGCAAGAAGCCATAAACGTTTACACAAACTCGGATACGATACGTTTGCAGGGCGACACTTTGGCTGCACTGCGCACGGCATTGTTCCGTACTGTGCCCGATACGATGACACACAAACAGCCCAATGTGTTGATAATCTATGAGGAAAGTTGGAGCAACTACCTGATGAACTTAGACACCCCACGCTGCGATATGCTGCTTGGAATGCGCCGCCATTTAAAAGAAGATTTGCTCTTTCGCAATTTCCAGTCGGTAGGCAACGGCACAATCGCTTCTATTGAGAATATCGTGAGCTGTGTTCCGTTTCCTCGTTTCTTCTCATCGCCCTATCGTTTCCATTGCTTGCCGTCGTCGGTAGCGTTGCCTTTTAACGAAAGTGGCTACACTACGGAGTTTATTTCGGGTATGGACGTAGCGTGGGAAAACTGTGCCGAAGCACTGAAACACCAGCAGTTCAAGAAGGTTACGGGTAAGTTCACGCTGAAAGAGCAGCACCCTGAATACGAATATAACAGCATCGGAGTGTTCGACCACCATCTTTTCCGAAGCATACAAGAACAGTTAGACCAACATACAGCTAAACCGCAAATGATGCTGTGTATGACTACAACCAACCACCCGCCGTTTGAATTTCCCAAAGACGTGCAGCTGAAGGCAGTGCCAGACGACTATTATAATAATGTATGCTTTGCCGAAAAGAACCACAAGGTGTTGCAAAAGTACATCACAGGTTTTCGTTATGCCAACAAGACCTTGGGCGATTTCCTCGATAAATTCAAGCAATCGAAGGCTGCCGAAAACACGATTGTCATCATATCGGGCGACCACAACGTGCGCTCTATTATTGATTACACACAGGTAAACAAGCGTTGGGAGCGTTCCGTACCGCTCTATATCTACCTGCCACCCTATCTCCGCAAAGAAAGTCATCGTAGTATGACCAATCGTTGGGGAAGCCACGACGACATATTGGCTACGCTTGCACCCTTTGCTTTCCGCAATACGAAGTATATGTGCTTGGGCAACAACCTGCTGAAAGAGGGTGTTACGGACAGCACCTATTACAGTGCCAACGTGGAACAGCTGCTTGCTTGCCCTGCCTACCAGGCGCAAGCCCAGCGCATAGTCAGTGCCCGCAATCTTCTTCGCATCGTGTTTTTCCAGCAAATCTTTGCGAAATATTAATGCCGTTAGCTTGGTTTCGATGAATAAAGCTGTGGGGCAGTTGCTGCTTGTTGAGGGAAATTATAATGCACACTGGCACGTAAGGGCGTGATTCATCACGTTCCTGCACTAAAGAAAAAGCAGCCTAAATATGATGAAGGCAACGAGTCGAACCCCTACATTTAAGCTGCGATTTTGTAAAGATAATATTGTTAAAAAGTGATAACTGCGCTTTGGCGTTGCGAAAGTGGCTGTTTTGCGCTGCAAAACCTACGCTTTTACCGTGCAAAACAGCCGCTTTTGGAATGCAAAACAATAGGTTTTACAACACATTGATAGCGAGGGGGTTATGTTGTAGATGCGTCTGCGAAAAATATTTACAATACTTTTGTCTTTTTCTCGCTTATAAAGCACATTGTTTCCACACCCTTTTGTTGATTTTGTAGAAGTAGCATTGTTAAGCGTGCAGAGTTGTTGAAATAAAATAGAAACGCTTTCATAGACTTCTATAATCAAAGAATAAAGGCTATATTGTAAAAATAAAAAATTTTTATACCCATTATAGCTTTATTCCGATTTTATTCTTATCTTTGCGATTGAAAGGATAGTGAAGATATGGAGAAAGCCCTGACGTTATACGAACTCAACTCTTTGGTTGCCGAACTTATCAATACTGCTATGCCGCAATCGTATTGGGTGGAAGCAGAAGTTTCGGAAGCAAGAGAGAGCAGGGGGCATCTTTACTTGGAACTGATAGAGAAAGACGAACGCACAAATACGCCCATTGCACGTGCGTCGGCAAAGTGTTGGCGCACATCGTGGTCGCTTATAGGAACACATTTCGAACGTGTCGCAGGCGTACAGCTTCGTGCAGGCTTGCAGGTAATGGTGCAAGTGCACGCCCAGTTTCATGCACAGTATGGTTTTTCGTGGATAGTAGACGATATTAATCCCGAATACACAATGGGCGATATGGCACGCAAACGCTACGAAATCATCGCTCAGCTGAAGGCAGAAGGCGTGTTCGACTTGCAAAAAGAGTTGCACCTGTCTTTGTTTGCGCAACGCATTGCCGTTATTTCTTCAGCTTCGGCAGCAGGATATGGCGACTTTTGCAACCAGTTGCACGGTAATGAGTATGGATTTGGCTTTCAAACGGAACTCTTCGGAGCAATTATGCAGGGCGAACAAGTAGAGCAAAGCATTGTTGCGGCGTTGAACGAAATAAACGAACGAGAAGACGAATTCGATTGCGTGGTTATCATTCGTGGCGGTGGAGCTACTGCCGACCTTAGTGGATTCGACACGTTGGTATTGGCAGAGAATGTGGCAAACTTTCCTTTACCTATTATAACAGGTATCGGACACGAACGCGATGAGAGCATTCTCGATATGGTGGCACACACAAGAGCGAAGACACCAACGGCAGCAGCGGCATTTCTGATAGAGCATTTGGCAAATACATTGCATCGCATAGAGCAGGCTCAAGTGGCTATTCACCGTGCAGTGGAACGCAAAATACAAAGCGAGAAAATGCGTCTGCAACAGCTTTCAACCCACATTCCCATACTGTTTTCAATGGCACGGAACAGGGAAGAGGCACGCTTGGACGACTATTGGCACGCTCTTTTGCAACGTACAGGATTGCATTTGCAGCAACAACGAATGAACATAGAGTTGCTTTCGGGTAAGATTGCCCCAGCCATTGAACGGAAACTGATGGCAGAACAGCATCGCTTACAACTGATTGCGCAGCGTGTCGATGCCGTAAATCCAGAACGAATGTTGCGTTTAGGTTACAGTTTAACTTATAAGAATGGACACATAGTGCGCAATGCCAATGAGTTGGAAGCAGGCGATGAGATTACGACACGCCTTGAAACGGGCAGCGTAACGTCGGCAGTAACGAAATAGAAATTTACGAAATAGAGTATGAAATACGAAGAAGCACTTGGAAAATTGGAAGCTATTGTAGAAAAAATGGAACGTGGCGACATGGACATAGATACTATGGCAAGCGAATTAAAGAAGGCACAAGGATTGATAAAGGTGTGTAAAGACAAGCTGACACACACCGATGAGGAAATAAAGAAACTGCTTGAAACAAAATAAGACCAAATTAGACAACGAATTATAAACTATAAAACAATTACTAACCGCCAAACTTCAAACTAACCTTTATGGGACAGATTGGAAGCAAGGCACAAAATTTAAGATTATGAAAAAAATAGATTGGGAGAACCTTTCATTCGGGTATCAGAAGACAGATTACAATGTTCGTTGCTATTATCGCGATGGAAAATGGGGAGAAATTGAAGTTTCGTCAGACGAAAACATCAACATACACATGGCAGCAACTTGTCTGCACTACGGACAAGAGGCTTTTGAAGGACTGAAAGCATACCGTTGTCCTGATGGTAAAGTGCGTGTCTTCCGTCCTGAAGAAAACGCTGCCCGCCTGCAACGCACGTGCCGTGGTATCGTAATGGCTGAACCTCCAACCGAACTTTTCATAGAAATGGTGAAGAAAGTTGTGCGCTTGAATGAAGCATATATACCTCCTTATGAAAGCGGTGCCACACTTTATCTTCGCCCATTGCTTATTGGTACAGGTGCGCAAGTAGGTGTTCGTCCTGCTACGGAATATCTGTTTATGATATTTGTTACCCCTGTTGGTCCTTACTTCAAAGGTGGTTTCTCTACAAATCCGTATGTAATTATGCGCGATTACGACCGTGCGGCACCGTTGGGAACGGGTACTTACAAGGTGGGCGGTAACTATGCAGCATCGTTGAAAGCCAACCAGATTGCCCACGAAAAGGGCTATGCGTCGGAGTTTTACCTCGATTGCAAGGAAAAGAAGTATGTAGATGAGTGCGGAGCAGCCAACTTCTTTGGAATCAAGAACAACACTTACGTAACACCAGAGTCTACTTCTATCTTGCCTTCTATTACAAATAAGAGTTTGATGCAGATAGCTGAAGACCTCGGAATGAAGGTAGAACGTCGCCCAATACCTGAAGAAGAGCTCGCAACTTTCGAGGAAGCAGGAGCTTGCGGTACTGCTGCGGTTATCTCACCAATCTCTCGTTTGGACGATTTAGAGGAAGGAAAGACTTACAACTTCGGCGAAAAGCCAGGTCCATGGTCTCTGAAATTGTACGAAACACTGCGTGGAATACAATACGGAACCATAGAAGACAAGCACAATTGGACTATGGTAATAATGTAAGATTAGCAGCTTTTAGATGAGAAAGCTATTATCTTTCGTCTTATTTTCACTTATTGTGCTTGTATCTACAGCGCAAGATAAAAAGCATTATTGCCCACAATTCGTTGTTGGGCAATATGTTTCTTACGACTATGCTGCCAGTTTAAACTGGCAGCATAGTCCCTATTGGTTGTTTAGCGATGTGGAGTTTATGTTCTCGTTGAATATGTTTGATGGCGAGTTGCATAATAACTTCAGTTTGAAAGTACTGGAAACAGATGCTGATAGCACTACTTTCGAACTCGATATAACAAAGATTGCAGCACCAAATAACTTCACATTCGAAGCAGACAAGCAACTAATAGAACAAATTCAGCAGATTTTTAACCGCATAAAGCCTATTGTAAAGGTGGAATGGAAAGCACAACAGTGGCTGTTAGTAAACCAAACAGATTTGTTGTTTGGCTTTTATGATTTCCTAAAGTCGCAGGTTCCCAATAAGAATGTCAGTAAAGAAGAGTTTATTGAAGAACTAAAGAACTTACCAACAGAAATAGTTAAGGCTGTTTTTTTAAGCTTTTGCCCAGGTTTTGATGCGTGGCTTAAAGCTTATTGGCAACCTTATGCGGTGCCAACGTTCAGTTTTAAAACAACGAAACAACCTATGACAGCGCAGGTTACAGCAGAAAATTACCTGCAAATAAATGGTACGGCTTGTATTGACAGTGCTAAAATGCTCTGCATTGACGCTGATATAGAAACGGCACGAGAGCATTACGATTATAGTGGACCGATTGTAATGAAAGTTGATTCGAACGATGTTCGTGATGAAAACGTAACTGATGAAGATGATAAAGATATTCCGCAAAATTCTTCTGCTGAATCTCTTGTCGTTGAAGATAAACCTGCTTTGTATCTCATTCAACGACATCGAAAACTTCGTTTTGTTGCTGATTCGTGGGTAAAAAAACTAACCGATGATGTCAGAGTAGAGCCAAGCAACTCGAAAAGTACAGCGCGGATAGTATTGAAACGAAAGTAACAGTGCAGATTAGCCTCCTTTCCTATGTACAAACAAATATTGTATATGTTTCCTTTATACGGATATCGGATTATTTTTTCTTATGTTTATGCTTTAAATATTTGTAAAACCTGTGTACCTTTGCACCTA
Source organism: Prevotella intermedia ATCC 25611 = DSM 20706 (assembly GCF_001953955.1). NCBI lineage: Bacteria > Pseudomonadati > Bacteroidota > Bacteroidia > Bacteroidales > Prevotellaceae > Prevotella > Prevotella intermedia. Next base: position 1,565,822 of record NZ_CP019300.1, on the reverse strand, counting down.
TGAATAGTGAAGGAAAGATTACTAATATCAAGTCGAACGGGCTTCTTGGTCATGTCGTTGCTTTGGTTGTGGTGATGATTTGGGGCGGAACGTTCGTCAATACCCGTGTGTTGATAGACAAGGGGCTATCGCCAGAGGAAATATATGTGCTGCGAACGTTGTTGGCTTATGTATGTATATGGTTCATTTCGCCCAAGAAACTGTTCTGCGACTCGTTGAAAGACGAGCTTATTGTATTCCTGTTGGGAATCTTCGGTAGTTCTCTTTACTTCCTGACAGAGAACTATGCCTTGAAGTTAGCGGTTGTAAACGACGTTAGTTTCATTGTTTGTACAACTCCATTGGTTACGACGGTCTTGGCGTTGTTGTTCTTGAAAAGTGTAAAAGCGAGCCTTCCCCTTGTTGCAGGTTCTGTGTTTGCATTGTTGGGTGTTGCCCTTGTTATCTTCAACGGTCATTTTGTGTTGCACCTTGACCCCTTGGGCGACTTCCTTGCATTAGCGGCTGCCACGAGTTGGGCTATTTATTCGTTGGTAATGAAGAACTTCTCGTCGCACTATTCTCCGTTTTTCATCACGCGTAAGGTCTTTTTTTATGGACTGATAACGATAACTCCCGTCTTTGCCGTGCACCCTTGGGCGTTTCCGTTTGAGCAGTTGTTTACGCCTATAATAGGCCTTAACTTGCTGTATCTCGGCGTTATAGCCTCGTTTGTGTGCTTTGCAGCGTGGGCGTGGGTAATATCTCGCTTAGGTGCATTGCGTGCATCGAACTATATTTACTTTAATCCTGTTACAACAGTGATAATGAGTGCGCTTGTGTTGAACGAACACATGACCCCTATTGCGTATGTCGGCAGTGCCATGATACTTGTCGGTGTTTTTGTTGCGAACAAGGCAAAGGGCATATAAAAGCAATGAAGCACAGAAAATAGAAGATGAAAAAAGAAGTCGAAAACTATCGTGGTTTCGACTTTTTTTGTATGTTTGCATAATAATTTAAGAATTTATGAGACGACTTTTCTTTTTATTCACCCTTCTTTTGCTACCTTTTTCGGTATTGGCACAATCGGGTGCGAAGCATCATATACCCCAAGGCGCAATCTTCTATAATCGCAATTGGAAGGGCGTAAACAATGCTAATGAAGCTGCTTACTATCGTTTGTTGGCGGTGGACGACCGCGGACAGAAAATGTTTTATGACTATTATATCAGTGGTCAGCTATATGCAGAAAAGCATTACATAAGTATTAGTAAAATCAATGATAAGCAGACGGTGCTTACTGGCGTAGCCCGCACTTTCTATAAATCGGGCAGGGTAGAGTCGATAATGCAGTATAGCAACGGAAAAGCTGATGGTAGGGCGGTGTCGTTTTTTGCCAATGGCAACGTTGGTATGAAACTAAACTATGCGAAAGGAGTGCTGAATGGAACATCGTACACTTATTCAGAGTATGGAAATCTGGAATATACAACAGTTTGGAACAACGGAACAAAGGTGAACGAATATATGGGAGGCACCGATAAGTACATAGACAAGGCTACTGGTAAGGACGCATTTGTGGAAAGTCATCGTGCTGACGAAAAGCTTGTTATGGAACAATCGCTTGCTGTAATTAATGACTCGGTGCAGAATACAGCGCAAGAAATTAATCACAAACTGCAACCCGAACTTGCAGAAGTACAGCTGACAACTGTTGCTGATACAGTTAAGACAGCCGAAGTTCCTCGTCCTAAAGGTGAGTTTAAGTTTACTTTTCTGTATGATTTATTGGTTAGCGATGACCAACGTACCAACGAAATGAACTTTTTTGACGGTATTGGAGCAGAATATGGACTGACACTTGCACAGGTAATAAAAGGACATGGTGCGCAGAAAGAGCTGACTTACAGTTATAATATGCAATACAACGAAACTACTGGCAGCGATATTGTAACGGGAAAGTACCCTCGTCAAATGGGATTTTTGGGTGTAGGTATAGACAATCGCTTCACAATGCAGCGTATAAATATCTATACGTGGTCGGAAGAAGAAATGCTTCAGTTTGCCGAAGACGCTCTTTCGTATGGCTACAAGGTACTTGGTGGTGGCGATTATCGCATTATGAGCGGTAATTTCGTGCTCGAACACCCTGAACACAATAAGGTGGGCGATAAATTTGCTATTGTTGTATCCTTCACGCACTTAGAAGGAGTGTACGCAGGTTTATACCATATCACGCTTGAATTAAAGTAGTTGGAGCAATCGATAATTATGAGAACAACCGTGTAGCTTGACTTTCTGTAAACAGAAAGCACCGTTTCATTGCTGCTTTATTTTGCTTGTGTTCCTTATAATATAGGCTAAAAATAGGTCGTAATAGTGTAAACATTTTTCACAAGCATAACTATTCGGTAACTGTCTATACATCAGTGTGTTATAAAACGTGTTGTTTCGCATTCCAAAAGCGTAGGTTTTGCACGGTAAAAGCGGCTCTTTTGCAACGCAAAACCTACGCTTTCGCAATGCCAAAACGCAGTTATCCTTTTTTAAGGGAATTATCTTTACAAAGTAAGAGGGATTTTCAGTTACGGCATTAAGCAAGAAAAAGAGAAACAACTGCTCTAATAACTTTCTATTGAACCAATAGTTACACATTGTTATATTTGTTTGGGGAACATCGAAAAAATAGCTTTCACGGTTTCATTTGTAGGTGTTTTATTTTGGTTGCAATTTGGTTGGTTTCAGAAAAAGCAGTACTTTTGCATAATATACATTTATTATTATCAGATGAAAGCTATAAGAAACATATCATTAATCTTGCTGTGCGGGTTGCTTACAGTTGCTGTAACCTCGTGTAAGAAGGAAAAGAAGACAGATAATATTATAACTAAAATAAAGCCACAGGCAGCACCATCGGACAAACCACAGCAGCTTTCCGATTTCGAATATAAGAAACAAGTGGAATGGTTGGGCAGCCTCTACACTATTACCATTCAACGCCATGCTGACAAGGAATTGCCTATGATAACTGATAGCGATGGAAAGAAGTATTACGACAATAAGGTAGAGGTTCTGATTACTCGTGCAGATGGCACCGAATTCTTTAAACGAACGTTTAAAAAGAGCGATTTCAAGGAGTTCACTGATAATAAGTATGGCAGAAACGGTGCTTTCATCGGCTTTATGTTCGATAAGGTGGAAGGCAATTACTTAAAGTTTGGTGCCAGCGTAGGCTCTCCCGACCCTAATAGCGACGAATTTATTCCGATTGATATAACGATTAGCAATCTTGGCGCACTGAAGATTACATCGTCTGCACAGATTGATACCGAAAGCGATGCTGCTGAAAGCACACTTCAAGAGAAGCCAAAAACCGAATTGGAAATGGCGGAAGAAGAAGGTATGTAATCTGTTTTTAGCAACTATTTTTCTTTTTCGCTCAACTTCTTTAGCTGCTTGTTGAAGTAGTATTGATAGAGCAAACCTGCTGCAGTCAGTCCGAATGGGAAGGCATACCATATTCCGGGAAGTCCGAAACCAAACTGAATGCCAAGCAGATAACCTATTGGCAAGCTAATCAAGAAGAAAGAAACAAACGATGTCGGTACGAGAGGCTTCACGTACGAAAGCCCACGCATGGCGTTTCCGTATGCACATTGCAAGCCGTCGCCTACTTGATAAATTATCAATGGCCATATAAGCTGTGCCACCATACTGCAAACTTCCTCGCTATCGGTGAAGATTGCACCCATGCTGTTGCGATAAATGAATACGGGAATGGCTACTATGAAGGCAATCAGCATAATGAGATGGAAGCCTGCCGACGAGGAAAGACGCACCGCTTTGTAGTCGCGTTGTCCTGTAAAGTAGCTCACACGAATTGCTACTGCTGCCCCCATACCGTAATAGACCATATAGAAAAGCTGCGAAATGGAAAGCATTACCTGATGTGCTGCCAATGCTTTTGTTCCAATCCAGCCCACCATGATAGAGCTTAAGCTGAAAGCTGCTGTCTCCATACCCATTTGCAGGCTTAGAGGAACGCCTATTCGGAAGAGTAAAGTAAGGTCAGCACGGTTGATAGACTGCGTGGAAAAGCCGTGATGGTATGCTTTGTACCGTTTCGATGTGAAGAAAATAATGGCAAATACCACTGCCATCATCATTCGTGAGAACATTGTTGAAATACCTGCACCGTACAATCCCAATTCAGGAAAGCCTAATTTGCCATATATTAAAACGTAGTTGCCCACGATGTTGAGCAGGTTTCCGCCCAGCATAATCCACATTGGCGTCTTCGTATCGGTTGTTCCGTCGGACAATTGCTTGAAGGTATTGAACCAAGAAACGAAGGGTAGCGATATGAGGTTTACGATAAAGTAAGGTCGCATCAGTGGCAACAACTCCTCAGGCTGCCCTAAATTGCCAAGATTTATATAGAGCAGCGACATTATTCCTACGAGCAAAGCTGCCAATAGCGTATTCAATAGGAGTGCCTGCTTGAACATTCCGCCTATCTTGTTGTTTTCCTCACGTCCGAAAAGCGAACCAACGATAGGTGTCAAGCCATAGGCAAAGCCCATTCCGAACACCAAAACCAATACAAACATATTGTTTACAAAAGCTGCTGCACCTAATTCCGTTGTACTGTGCTGCCCAATCATAAGCGTATCGGCAAGTCCAAGAATGATTGTTCCTATTTGTCCGATAATGATGGGCAGGCCCAATTGTGTCAGCGATTTGTAGTGTGTGTAGTATGGTCTTAAGTTTGAATACATCTTTTTACCTCTTAAACGTTCTTTATTGTTAATCCTTTATCTTTGTGCTGTCTGTCTTTTCAAATTCTATTCGCACATGTTTGTAACCCATAGCCCTTAGCATTTTCTCGAATTGTTGCTGTGCATTGCTCTCTGCTGCTGCTATATTCTCTTTGGTGAAACAGCGTTTCAGCATTTTTTGATAGGCTATATTGTAGAGCCTTTCCCTGTCTTCGGGCGTCCATTTGCCCTTTTCAAAGAACGATTCTGAGCGTGCTTCGTCAATGAAATTACGGTCTAACAGGTCAATGTTGGGTAGTGTTGCCACCACGACAGAGTCGTTTTCTATGCGCAACCATTTAGGTTTTGCCTTGTGAAGGTCTACTCCTAAACGCAGTGTACCGTAGTAAATGCGCACCAATTCTTTGTCGGCTAAGAAACGATGCTTTATTGTATCAACGAGTTCTTCATCGTTAATGGCAAGAAATTCCCATTGTCCTATGCTTTCAATAGAAGATACTTGTTGAGACGTAATATCTATTCGTTGGTCTGTACCTATACTTACAGTGTTGGCTTTGCCGAGCCATTTCAGGAATAAAATGCAACCAACGATGATTAGCAATGCGCCGAGTGCCCACCACCAAATTTGTTTGCCTTTGCTACGAATGAAGTCCTGTATGATATTAATTATCTTTTCCATTGGTCTGAGTAGTTGAGTTTTCAATAAATCGTGTAATTTCTTCCATTGTAAACCGCTTTCGGAAACTGATGGTTATGTCTTTTTCAGCATATCCTAACATTGTCAGCATCGGTATAAGTTGCTTTGCAGCATTCTCTTGTGCATGCTCTATAATGCCCATTTGTCCGATAGCATCTATAATTTGTTGTCTTCCTTGTTGCTGGTAACTCGTCAGTTCGGCATCGGAAAAACGACGTCGAAGGAAGGCAACGTATTGTTTCATCTCCTTATGGTTTATTTTTGTACTGGTTAGCACGATGCGAGGGTCGGGCAGTATGACGGTTATTTTACCTTTACCGTCTTTCTTTACGTTCTTCTCGCTAAAGTCTGAAAAGTCGATATAAGCCTTTACAATAGCGTCCATCGGTATGGCTACACGGCGTTCGCCAAGGGGCAGGTTCATTGAAAAATTGCTTCCAAGGATTTTTCCGTTTGCTTTCACCTTGTCTTTGTGTGTAATTATCTTATGTATATGATACTCTGAGGTGTATAAACGAGCACTTCTTTGTATCCGTTCTACCATTGTTGGAGTTGCGTCTGATGCCTTGTCGCCTGACGATTTCCCCTTTCCTTTACCACACGATGTTATTAGCAGCAATGCCAAGATAAAATATAAGAGCCTATTCTTCATAACTTTTGGTTTAGATTAGCAAAGTTACAGCATTTTCCCGATACTTGCAAATAAAATCATTTATTTGTTAAATAAACGATAATAGCATAGGATTGTAATTCTTAAATAATATGAATTTGTAATTTATTTTGTCGGTTTATGTTTTAAATATTGTTATCTTTGTAGTCTTAAATAAATTCTATGAATATGGAAAATATAACCGAAGAAACAGAGAAAGTGATGAAAGAACCAAGCAATGAAACCACCCAAGAGAAGGAAATGGAGGTAGCTGAAAGCATAGCTACCATTAAAAAGGCAATTGAAAACACCGATGGTATCAACTCGAAATTACCACGATTCATTGCTGTTTGGTCTGCTCTAACACTCGTTCTTTATGCTATGAGCTACTTTGTCGGCTCGTGGATAACTTATTTGTATAGCATTGCTCCTTTAATTGCTTGGAGTACGTTCGGCTTTACATACATTGTAAAGAAGAAACGACTTGCTACTTATAATATCGTAGAGCGCAGAACCCTTTCTGCATGGACTTGGATAGTTTTCCTTACAGCTGGTTTAACAGTATTCTCTAAGGTTGAAAGCAATTTCATACCGTTCTGTTTTGCATTCTTTGGCATTGTTCTGGCAGGCTTGTGTCTATGTATGGTTAAACGTTCTAATAATACGAGCGTAGGAGGCTATATCATTTTTACATACTATGCAATGAATATGCTTATGCAACGTAACTTAGAATTCGATACAAGAGAAAAGATTTTGTTTCCTTTGTTTTTACTATTTATACTCCTCGACTCTTTTACTGATAGCACTGATATTTCTTATAGAAAGAGGAGAACGAAAGTATGAAGCAGCCATTAGACCCATTTTTCCAGAACAAGTTGAGGCTTTCGGTAATGTCAATCTTAATGACAAACAGAGAGGTTGCGTTTCTTTATCTGTGCGAACAAACTGGTGCTACCGATGAAAAAATGAACGAGCAGTTAGAGCTATTGGAACAAAAAGGTTATATTACTACTATGTGTGCGTTCTTTGGCAAGTGTCCACGGAAGTCCTGTACGATAGAACCAAAAGGCGAACAAGTTTTTTTGGATTATATAGAAACATTGGAGGAACATCTCAAAGAAGAAAAATAAAGTCATAAAAAAGCATCTTCAGAACGAAGATGCTTTTTTCGTGGGTAGTGATGGATTCGAACCACCGAAGCTAGAAGCAGCAGATTTACAGTCTGCCCCATTTGGCCACTCTGGAAACTACCCTTTGGTGGGCGTTGACGGATTCGAACCGCCGACCCTCTGCTTGTAAGGCAGATGCTCTAAACCAGCTGAGCTAAACGCCCTTACTTTTTGTAAGCGGGTGCAAAAGTAGCCATAATATTTTGAACCCACAAGTTTTTATCAAACTTTTTCTATTCTTTTTGGAGTGCTTCCTGTTTTATACGACTGCCCGAAAGTGCGTTAATCGTTGGCTTATAGCAGGTTCTCTATACTTGAAATGGACAGTACAAGTTCTTCTAAATCCATCATAGCGTTTATGAGCGATATGGATTGAAACGATTTTAGGTCGGCGGCAAGCACTTCCCGCTCTATCAGTCTGCCTGCTTCGAGTAGCTGTGCACGTCGTGTTCCTTTCAATAAAGGAGTGGAAGGAGTTATCCATTGTGAGCCATCAAATAGCACAATGTTCGTATAAGATGTATCGGTAAGGCGATTTTGTTTTACAATGATGATCTCATCTGTAGGTTCCGCCTGTGCCTTCAATAGGTTTATCACACTTCTATCAACACTTTTATAGCTATACTCTATATCGTTGCTTGCCAATAGTTTAAGTCTTTCTATCTTTCTTGTGTTGTAAGGCATGCAAGAAAGGTTGTATATGTTTTCTTTATCGTAGGTGAAGCGTAGCTTTGCTTTGCTGTCTTGGGTGGCAGCAAGGGCTGAAAGCTGGTCGATAGGAACCGTTTTTTCCGTGTTCCAAAAGTGTTTTCGTGTGTTTTTTATTCGTTCCAAATGGTAGTCAAGATTGATAATCCTGCCTTGTTCTACACACATTGTTTCAATAAATTGGCACATACACCTTCTCCATTATTTCGTTGTACTCATCGTCGTCGTTGCTTTGCGCCGTAATTCCGCCACCAGCTTTGTAGAAAAGTTGTTTTCCGTCGGTGTCGATGAAACGAATCATCACAGCACTGTCGAGGTTTCCGTTCTCCCAATGCCCCATTACGCCCGTGTAAAAACCACGTTCGTAGGTTTCGGCTTCGGCAATAATGCGGGTTGTTATGGGCTTTGGCGCACCTGTAATCGACCCTGCTGGGAGCAGACCGAACAGCAAGTCGCCAACGTTTGTGCGGTAGTGGGGGAGAATTTGCCCCACTATTTCCGAGCTGGTTTGCAAAATCTGTCCTTTGTTGGTGGTTAGTTTGTCGATGTAACGATACTTTTCCACGCTTACTTGATTGGCAACAATGCTCAAATCGTTGCGTATCAGGTCTACAATGGTAGCGTGTTCGGCAGCCTCTTTCGCATTGTTCATCAATGTTTCTGCTGCGTTGGGCGTGTCGGCTGCTATGGTTCCTTTCATCGGAAACGAGCGTATGGTCTGCCCTTCGATGCGAACGAATATCTCGGGAGAGAAGCAAACGAAGTTGTTTTTAAGCCAACAGCGGTACTTGGCAGTTGAACGGAGAAATATTTCTCGCATCGTAAGGTTTGTGCGTATAGGTACTTTGCACGTTAAGTTTGCCAAATAGCTGTTGCCATTGCGTTGGTTGGTTTTCACGTGTTCGATACTGCGCTGATACTCAGTACGGTCGGGCGCATCAAATAGCCATTCCACGGGCGTGTTGCTTGCTGCTTCGCCTGTCGGAATATTGTTTATCGTGGGAAAAGCATAGAGCATTTCCGAAGTGTCGATGCGTTCCACCTCTTCTATATATGCCTGTTGCTGGTCGTAGCTGATAACAAAAACAAATGGTTTATTTGCTTTCGCAAGCTCGTTCATACGTTGCTGTGCTTCCCGCCGATTGTAGATCTCCATCTTTTTACAGTATCGTTCGTAATTTAAAAAGTAAATATTTATAGTGCAAAAATACAACAATTTAACGAGACAACCAATCTTTGGTAAATCTTTTGAGTTGTTTCTCTGCTTTCAATCCCTATATTTTGTGTTTTTCCTTGATGCTTTTTGACAGTCCGATTTCGGTTAGTAGAAGTTTATGGTTGAGAAATTGTTTTTCTTTTAATGGCTTGTGGCAAATGCTGCAAATAGCTTTGATTTTGTAAAGAAAAATCTCTTAAAAAGTGATAACTGCGTTTTGGCATTGCGAAAGCGGCTGTTTTGCGCTGCAAAACCTACGCTTTTACCGTGCAAAAGAGCCGCTTTTGGAATGCAAAACAATAGGTTTTGCAACGTGCTGACAATGAGGTTGTTAGTCGATAGGTATTGCTGTGAAAAATATTTACACTTTTGCAATCTGTTTTTGGGCTATATGATGAAGAATATAGGTGAAACAGAGTAGGGGTGAAACTGTTCCTTCTATGAAGAAAGACGGTATGAAATGTTTGTAAGGGCTGAATTTCTGCTACGCTCTAACTTCTTTATTATAAAAAGTTTGGAGCTATCATTGAAAATATTTTATTATACGAAAGAAAAGTATTAAATTTGCAGAAAAATAAAGATGCTCTATCAGGTAACTTGCAAAAAATGCGGAGGGAAGTTTCGGATTTCAGTTGACAACATACTGCGAACCACTTCTGTTTGTCCACATTGTGGGCAAAAGTTGGCTATACTGATACCCAAAGAGCAGGTTGCAACATCGACACAGGAAAGCGTTGCGCCTCAAAACGTTGGTATTCAGAGCGGAAACAATACACTTTCGCACGAAAACGAAGCGGCAACACAACCGAAAGCGAAGCGTAAAAGAAGTAAAAGACTTGTAAAGGTGGTGCTTCTTTTGCTTTTCGGTGCGTTTCTTGTTGGTGGTGTTTTCTCGTTTAGCAGGTATCGCCAACAACAGGAAGAACTTGTCAAGATAGCACGACAGCATCATCGCGATTCGGTGATGAAAGTGCGAGAGATGCTACAAGCAAAAGCTATGGCAGCCCAAAAGCAGGAAAAAATGCGGACTATGGCTTACACATTCTTGCGTTCGTTCTACTTGAATGCCGTGCTTTCAGGGGCAGATGTAACGCAATATGAGCCGTATCTGACGGAAGGTTGCAGACAAATACTCTATGGAATCAATGAAAATGCTTCTGGTTTAGACAAGCAAGCAGCTTGGTGGGGAATGTTTGGAACACTTTCTGGCTTGGATAATCCTGATGAATTGAGTCGTAATTTAAGAATTTCTCATTACGAGGGAGATTGGTATAAGGTACGATTGGCACAGAATGGTGAGTCTGAACAGCGGCTTGTTAAGCTGAAACAAGTCGGTAACAGATTTTTAATTGATAATGTAAGATAAGGTTATGGCACCACGCTACTTTCAAGTTAGCTGCAGAAACTGTTCGCAACAGTTTAGTATTCAGGCAGAAGAAGGTATCACCGTGAAGTGTAACTGCCCTTTCTGTGGGACGGAATCTACTGTTGCAGTGCCGTTGTTGTCGGCTAAGAAGGCAGAAGAAAGAAAGCAGAAACCGCATATCAGCAGTGTTGGCAAGAAGGTAATAGTTGGTTTCCTTGTATTCGCAGCCATTATGCTATTGGTGTCTACTTTATTGTATGTCGTTTTTACGGCAATGTCTAATTAAACAAATAACACGAAATATGAAGCAAACAAAGATTGTATGTTCTATCAGTGATTTCAGATGCGAGGTCGATTTTCTACGCAAACTCTTCTTTTCGGGTATGAATGTAGTGCGTATGAACACAGCGCACGCATCGGAAGAAGGTATCAGGAAGATAGTAGAAAACACACGTGCAGTTTCGCCCCATATCGCTTTGCTTATCGATACAAAGGGGCCTGAAATTCGTACAACGAGCGTAGCAGAACCTATAAAGTATAAGACGGGCGACATTGTGAAGGTTTTTGGACGTCCTGATATAGAATCGACCCACGATATTGTGAACCTTTCCTACAAAGACATAGCCAACGACGTGAAAGTAGGCGACCATTTGCTGTTCGACGATGGTGCTCTTGATATGGAAATTATAGAGAGCGTTGGACCGATGCTCGTAGCAAAGGTGATGAACGATGGCGAGCTGGGCTCACGAAAAAGTGTGAATGTGCCTGGTGCGCATATAGATTTGCCTGCTTTAACCGAAAAAGATATTGCGAATATAAAGCTGGCTATCGACCTTGATATAGACTTTATTGCCCATTCGTTTGTGCGTTCGGCTGCCGATGTGAAGGCTGTTCAAGACCTTTTGGACGAATACAATTCTGATATAAAGATTATTTCGAAGATTGAAAACCAAGAGGGAGTGGACAATATCGACGAGATTATAGATGCTTCGTATGGTATTATGATTGCGCGTGGCGACTTGGGAATAGAGGTGCCAATCGAACGAATCCCAGGTATTCAGCGTAATATCATCAGGAAATGTATATCAAAGCGTGCGCCTGTAATTGTTGCAACGCAGATGTTGCACACAATGATAAACAATCCACGCCCTACTCGTGCAGAGGTAACTGATATTGCAAATGCCATTTACAGCTATACCGACGCATTGATGTTGAGTGGCGAAACTGCCAGCGGAAAGTATCCTATCGAGGCTTGTCGCACGATGGCTACCATTGCAGAGCGTGCTGAGAAAGATGCGCACCGTGAGGGATTTTTACACATTCCGCTAAGCGATAATATGGAACAGCGTGAGTTCTTGGCGAAAAGTGCAATTGAGGCAACCGAGCATCTTGGTGTAAAAGGAATCATAACCGATGGCGATACGGGTAAGACAGCACGCAATTTGGCTGCTTTCCGTGGCCCTAATCCAGTATTGGCGATTTGTTATCACGACAAACTGCAACGTTGGTTGAACCTCAGTTATGGTTTGCTTCCTGTTTATCAGCAAGAAAAGAAATCGAAACACGAACTCTTTACCGCTGCTTTACGAATGTTGCGCCAACGTGGGTATATAGCTCCGAGCGATAAAATTGCTTATATTTCGGGCGAATTAGGTAAGGGTGGAGTTACTACTTTCTTAGAGATTAACACCGTAAGTGCTGTGTTTGAGGACTCTTACAAGGCACGTATGCGTGACAAATAATAAGCTTAGAAGCTGTAATAGTCCTTGAAACAAAAGCAATAGGGCATATAAAAAGAAAGTAATTCGGCATAATTAAAGGAGGCTTTCCATAACGGAAAGCCTCCTTTAATTTTATTTCTTAATGATGTATTTACGATTAAAGGTCGATTTTTTGAACGCGACGCTCGTGGCGACCGCCTTCAAAAGTAGCTTTGAAGAATGCGTCCATAATCTTTTCAGCTGTCTTGTTATCAACAAAACGACCTGGCATAACGAGTGTATTAGCATCGTTGTGCTGACGAATAAGTTCTGCAACATCTTTGTTCCAAGCCAAACCAGCTCTTACACCTTGATGCTTGTTGAGTGTGATTGCCATACCTTCGCCACTTCCACAGATAGCAATAGCAGGATAAACCTCTCCGTTGCAGAGTGCTTCTGCAAGTGGGTGAGCGTAGTCAGGATAATCGCAGCTTAAATCGCTGTTGCAACCAAAGTCCTTATAAGGGAGTTTATGTTCTTCGAGATACTGAATGACAAATTTCTTTAAAGGGAGGCCTGCGTGGTCGCAAGCAACACCTACTGTTTTAATTTCCATAAGCGTTAAAGTCGTTAAGAGCCTCGCAGGGTTTCTTTCTACAAGGCTCGGTTAGTATTATGCTAAAAATAATTTAACTTGTTCATAAACATTTTGAGCTGTAAAGCCCAACTTCTCGTCAAGTACCTTGTATGGTGCTGAGAAGCCGAAGCTGTTAAGACCATATACGGTACCGTTTGCACCGACCAGTCCTTGAAGTGTTACAGGAAGGCCAGCCGTCAGTCCGAAGACCTTAGCATTCTTAGGAAGAACGCTTTCTTGGTATTCTGCTGATTGGCGACGGAACAATCCTTCAGATGGCGCACTTACGATACGAACCTTCAAACCATCGGCTTTAAGAAGTTCAGCACCCGCAATACAGGTTGAAACTTCTGAACCGCTTGCTACGAGAATAACATCATAGTTTTCGTCAGAGCCATTTACGATGTATGCACCCTTGCTTGCCAACTCGTAGTTGTTGCCTTCTGGGAGGTTGGTAACGTTTTGGCGAGAAAGTATTAAGGCTGTTGGTGTGTCTGTATTCTCCATTGCCATCTGCCAACAAATTGTTGTTTCCTCTGCATCGGCAGGGCGGAAGACACGCACAGAGTCTTTGCCTGCATGGTTCTGAAGCTTTTCCATCAAGCGGATTTGTGCTTCTTGTTCAACTGGTTCGTGGGTTGGGCCGTCTTCACCTACGCGGAATGCGTCGTGGCTCCAAATGAATTTCACTGGAACTTGCATTAATGCAGCAAGGCGAACGGCAGGTTTCATATAGTCGGAGAAGACAAAGAATGTGCCCATAGCGGTAACAACGCCACCATGCAGCATCATACCGATACACATACAAGCCATTGTCAGTTCGCTGACGCCTGCTTGGAAGAATGCACCAGAGAAGTCGTTGCGTACGATATTCTTTGTTTTCTTCAAGAAGCCATCAGTCTTATCAGAGTTAGAAAGGTCGGCAGAAGAACATATCATATTAGGAACTTGCTCTGCGAGTACGCTCAAACAAGCTGCACTTGCTGCACGTGTAGCTATGTCGGCTTTTTGGTTTACAGCCGTCCAGTCTATCTTTGGTGCTTCGCCACTAAACCATTCTTTGTATAGTTTTGCCTTTTCAGGGTTGGCTTCTGCCCATTTTTGTTCTTCATTATGACGCTTTTCAACAATGCCTTTCAGTTCTTTCAAGCGGTTGGCATAGAGTTCTGCCACTTCGGGAAATACTTTGAATGGGTCGTCAATATCGCCACCTAAGTTCTTAATCGTATTTATATATGCGTCTCCACCAAGTGGTGCGCCGTGTGTCTTGATACTGTGCTCGTAGCTTGTACCGTCTTCCTTGAGCGCACCTTTTCCCATAATGGTTTTTCCAATGATAAGCGTTGGGCGTTCTTTCTCGGTGAGTGCAGCGTCGAGTGCTTGTCGGATTTCGTCTACATCGTTGCCGTTGCACGTCAGCACATTCCACCCCCATGCCTTATATTTGGCAGCAGTGTCTTCGTTCATTACCTCGTTACATTCGGTAGATAGCTGAATGTCGTTGGCGTCGTAGAACATAATCAGGTTGTTTAAACCTAAGTTGCCAGCAATACGGCCAACGCCTTGTGAGATTTCTTCTTGAACGCCACCGTCTGAGATGTATGCGTAAATTTTATGCTGCATAACTTCCTTGCCCAATTGTGCTTCGAGGAATTTCTCGGCTACGGCTGCACCTGCTGCGAAAGAATGTCCTTGTCCTAATGGACCAGATGTGTTTTCTATACCTCTTTTAATATCACGTTCAGGGTGTCCAGGAGTAGGAGAGCCCCATTGGCGGAAGTCCTTTAAATCGTCTATTGTAAATTTTCCTTGAAGTGCCAATGCTGAATATAACATTGGAGACATGTGTCCAGGATCCAGAAAGAACCTGTCGCGACCTGCCCATTCGGGTTGTTCAGGGTCGAATACCAAGTATTCGGAAAAGAGGACATTGATGAAATCTGCGCCGCCCATTGCTCCTCCAGGGTGTCCTGATTTTGCTTTCTCCACCATGGAAGCAGCGAGAATTCTGATATTGTCCGCCGCGCGGTTCATAACTTTGTTGTTGTTCATAAAACTTAGATTAATAATATGTATTTATTCTATTTGCAAATATAATGAATAATTGGGGAAAATCAAAATATAAGATTATTTAATTGTGAATTTTCGCATTATTTTATATTAATATTGAAAGAGAGGTGTTATTGTTTGTTTTTATCCTCTCCGTGCGTATGAAAAAGGTGTATAGAATGGCGGTGGAATAGCTTACACTAATTTTAAACGAATGTTATTTTACAGCGGCATACCTCTATTTCGCTTTCCGAGTTTGATTTTGTTATTTGTATAGCCACCTCGTCATTGACCATTTCTATCTTCTTATCGGTATAGAACTTCAATGTTTCGTCATTGTGCGATTCTGTTATATAGGCAATATCAAATTTTCTTATGGCGTGTTGTTTGTACCATTCAAGTGGGAAAAGGTCTAAAATATGCTCTATATACTTTATGGAGTTTACGTGTCCGTTAATGTCTACGTCGCTGTAGTTGGCTATAATCGACTTCTGAAGTATCAGGTTGTTGTCCAACTTCACCCTTGAAGACTTCTTGATAGGGTTGTCATAGTTTGTTTCTATATATTTTAGAATGGTCTGATTATCTACTTTCAGAATGTCTACGGGCTGTCGTGTTTCGGTATCAATCATTGCCCAGATACTTTTTCCATAACCATATACACGTCCATCTTCGTTTGCTATCTTGAAATTACGGTTCGTGAAGTAGCGCATTACGCTATCTACCCATGTTTCCACCGTAAATTTTTCGTAGATGGTAGGCATTTCGTCTAATTCTATGGCAAGGCGACTTAAAACCCACGTCTTGTTTATAGTGTTCAGATAGTTTACTCCGTAGCCCCGTTCGTTGCTGTGAAAGTCTGCTGCATTTAAAAGGTTATTGCCTAAATGACCTATAAACAAATGCTTAGTGAAGTCGCAGTGGAACGGTTCTGCCATAAAATGGTATTTTCCTATTGTTGGTAAGTTGTTCATATTCTGTATTTGTTTTGTGTTATCTGTTAATGCAAAAGTAGTGATTATTTTCTTAAATGCTTTGCATAATGGGCGTTAATTTTACTTTATGCCCATTTTAGGAATAGTAGAAACTGAAAGGCGAAAAACTTATTTTATGGACGGGAAAAAGATGATAATATTGTAAATATTTTTTCTAAGTGCGTTTGTTTCTTAACTTCTTAATCATCAATGCGTTACAAAACCTATTGTTTTGCGTTCCAAAAGCGGCTGTTTTGCACGGTAAAAGCGTAGGTTTTGCATTGCAAAACAGCCGCTTTCGCAATGTCAAAACGCAGTTATCACTTTTTAAGAGAATTATCTTTACAAATCCATGTTTGTTTTCCTGTATTTACCTTAAATAAGAAAGGTGAAATCAACTCACAAATATTTTCTTATTGAACTCATTTTTTTTATTTGTATATAATAAAAAATCCTCGGTACTTTCGCACCGAGGATTTGATTATGTAATTTAATAATTACTTGTTCTGCGTTTCTAATTACTTAACGTAAACAACTGCAAGGCGGTTAGATGTTACACCCTGAACACCCTTACCAGTAGCTTCGTCTATGATAACGCCACGGCTTCTGAGGTAGTCAGCAACCACCTTAGCACGGTTTTCAGACAATCTCTGGTTGAGTGCTGCACCACCTTCTGGAGAAGCTGTACCAACAACCTGTACGTGGCTACCTGCCTTAACGTTGTCAAGAGCTGCCTTAGCCTCTGATGTAAGGTTGTACTTACCTTGAGCGAATGTTACGAATACAAGGTCAGAAACTGTGAATTCCTTAACTGCAGGTACTTCCTTGATAACTTCAACTTCCTTAGTGATAACTTCTGGCTTGCGGTTGCGGAGCTCGTTAATCTGTGCGTTGAGAGCGTCGATTTCAGCTTGGTCGCGTGGAGTTACGATGGTGAAGTTGTGAGCACCGTTAGAGTTCTTGAACTTGTAAACGATACCAGCGTTCAACTGAACCATTGAGTTGTGAATGTTGTAAACTGGTTGGTCGCCGTTAGAGTAAGCGTTGTAGCCATATTGACCTGCACCATCATTCTTGGTACGACCCTCATGCTGACCGAGGAATGCCCAGTTGATAGATGGCTCAATATAAATCTGCCATTGCTTCTTTGAACCGAAGTTGAAAGCAAGGTCAAGACCTGCCTTAGATGTCATACGGTTGATTGGCTCCAAATCGTCTCTGTGGTTGAATACGTGTCCCCAACCAAGACCGTAAACTGCGCTTACTTCAAAGCAACGTGGCTCGCCAGCGTAACCACCGAACCAGTTGCTCAAGTTTACAGTACCCAACAACTGTGTGTTGATGTAGCGTACCACTGTACCTGTTGATTTCCAAGGCTTATTAGAGAAGTATGCGTTACCCTCAATTGCCAAACCGAATACAGGAGTGAAATAACGACCGATGCGGAGACCAGCGTTAGGGTTGAGGTCTCTCAACCACTTGTGGCCAGTTGTCTTAGTAGCAACGCCACCATTAATACCGATGTAAATGTTGTCGAAAGTCTTACTTTCTGCAACTGTCTGTGCTGATGCAGATACTGCCAATGTTGCGGCAGCAAACAATAAACCTAACTTTTTCATTTTTCCTAAATTTATTAATACTTAAAAAAATAATGTACTATAACTACAATGCAAAGTAATAAAAAATTACGCAAACAACCAAATGTTTTTGCTGAAAAGTGGCTGAAAAGTCCATTTTTAGGTATAAAACAGGACGAATAACTTAAAAAACTGTTTAATTATTTGTTTTATAACAGTTCTTTGTATTACCAAAAGGTATAAATAAAGAGACCCTTTAGCATTTTAGCCAAGGGTCTCTTGTAAAATGTAGAAGTAACTAAATATTACTTTTGCACTTCTTTTATTATGCTGCCACCAATTTCTACGGCTTCCATATTTAAAGGAATTAAGTGATGGTGGCGTTCGGGTAGTGTCTTGAACAATGCTTTGTTTAATCCTTCCATACTTATAATAGGACAAACCTTGAGCAGTCCGCCAAGTACTATCATATTGAAAACTTTAGAGTTTTTCATTTCAGCAGCCTTGTTCATTGCATCAATGCAATAAACTTTTATGTCGGTACGAGTGGGTGGATTCAGTATTCCAAATCCATCATATATAAGTATGCCACCCGGTTTTACCTTTTCCTCAAATTTTTCGAGTGAGGGTTGGTTCAACACAATCGCAACATCATACTTACTTAAAATAGGAGATGATATACGTTCGTCGCTTACAATGACCGTAACATTTGCAGTTCCGCCACGTTGTTCAGGACCGTAAGCGGGCATCCATGTTACCTCTTTGTCTTCCATAAGTCCCGAATAGGCTAATATTTTTCCCATAGAGAGAACGCCTTGTCCTCCGAAACCGCTAATTATAATCTCTTTCTTCATACTGTAAATGCTTTAAGTTGGGTTATATTCCCGTTTCATCTTTAAGGTCGCCCTTTTGATAATGGGGGAACATATTCTCGCGCATCCATTCGTTGGCTTGTGCTGGAGAAAGTTTCCAACCACTATTACATGTGGCTACAATTTCAACAAGTGAGCTGCCCTTACCCAGCATACTTGCCTCGAAAGCCTTACGAATGGCTTTCTTTGCTTTATTGATAGATGCAACGGTATCAACACTTTGTCGGGTAACATAGCAAGTTCCTTCTAATCGGCTTGCCAAGTCGGTCATGTTGAGCGGATAACCGTGTATGTCTGGAGTTCGTCCGAAGGGGCAAGTAGCTGTTTTCTGACCTATCAAGGTAGTTGGTGCCATTTGTCCTCCAGTCATTCCATAGATTGCATTATTTATGAAGATGATTGTAATGTTCTCACCTCTGTTGAGAGCGTGTATCGTCTCTGCTGTTCCGATACAAGCCAAGTCGCCATCGCCTTGATATGTAAATACCAAGCGGTCTGGCCAAAGACGTTTGATACCAGTGGCTACTGCGGGTGCTCTTCCGTGTGCTGCTTCTTGCCAATCAATGTCAATATAGCGGTAAGCGAATACTGCACAGCCGACAGGACTTACTCCAATTGTTTTTTCTTCCATACCCATGTCGGCAATAACCTCTGCTACGAGCTTATGCACAACACCATGCGAACAACCTGGACAATAGTGCATTGTCGTGTCGTTCATTAGTTTGGGTTTTGCGTACACCAAGTTTTCTGGTGAAATTATATTATTTGCTGCCATTGGGCAATTCCTCCGATTTCTTATTTTATAAGTTTATCTTTTAGTGCTTCTACAATCTCTTCTGGGTCAGGAACGATACCACCCAATCTTCCAAAGTGTGCAACTGGAAGGGCACCATCGATGGCGAGTTTCACGTCTTGAACCATTTGGCCAGCATTAATCTCGCTTACTAATATTCCTTTCTTGCCTTTTGAGATTTCTACAAGCTCTTTACTTGGGAATGGCCATAGAGTGATAGGGCGGAATAGCCCAACCTTCAGGCTTTGTTCGCGTGCAAGCTCTACTGCTTTTTCGCCTATACGGGAAGCACTGCCGAAACTTACAATGATGTAGTCAGCGTCTTCGCACAGATTTGTCTCAAAGCGTGTCTCGGTTTCTCGAATGGTCTTATACTTCTCTTGTAAGTGTAAGTTTCTCTTTTCCATTACTTCCGATTTCAGCTCAAGCGATGTAATGACGTTTGGTTCGCGTCCTACTTTACGTCCCATACTTGCCCATGGGCATTCTTTTTCTATTTCTTCTTCTGTGCGGCGTGGTTTTATCGGCGGCAATACAACCTTTTCCATCATCTGACCGATAACTCCGTCTGAAAGAATCATCGCAGGATTGCGATACTTAAACGCCAGTTCAAAAGCCAAATCTACAAAGTCTGCCATCTCTTGAACAGAGTTTGGTGCCAATACAATCACATTGTAGTCGCCATTTCCACCGCCTCTTGTGGCTTGGAAATAGTCGCTCTGACTTGGCTGGATAGTGCCCAAGCCCGGGCCTCCACGCTGTACGTTTACGAAAACGCCTGGCAATTCTGCACCTGCCATGTAGCTAATGCCTTCTTGCATCAGTGCTATACCTGGTGAAGACGAAGACGTCAGTACTCGCTTTCCAGTACCTGCACCACCATAAATCATATTGATTGATGATGTTTCGCTTTCAGCTTGCAATACAACCATGCCTGTTGTTTCCCATGGTTTCAGCAGTGCGAATGTTTCAATTATTTCACTCTGTGGGGTAATAGGATAGCCGAAATATCCATCTGCACCACAACGTATGGCAGCGTGCGCTATGGCTTCGTTGCCTTTCATTAATGTTACTTCTTGTTCTGCCATTCTTTATTCCTCCACTCTTTTTCTGTATACTGTGATACAACCGTCCGGACACACTGTTGCACATGCCGCACAACCTATGCACAAGTCAATATGTGCAGGTTCAACATATGCGTATCCGTGGCTATTAACTTTTTTCTGAGCTATGTCTATTACATCTTTTGGACATGCAACAATACACAATTGGCATCCTTTGCATCTGTCGGAGTTTACGACAATTGCTCCTTTCATCTTGCTCATTGTTTTTGTATTTTTAAGGATTATAAGCGTCCTTGTTGTAAAAATTAAAAATGTCTTCTAGCATTTTCTTTGCTTCCAAGGCTGGAGACTCTGGGTCGAGTTCTATAGCCTCTAAATAACAATTCATTGCACTTTTAAAATCGCCTTTCTTTCTGTACTCGTTGCCCTCTCGGAAATATTCTTCCGCGGTCATCATAATTCCTCCTTCCTTTTATAGTTTGTTTATGTTGTAGTTAGGTGGGAAACTAAATTCCCCACCTTTATTTATTGTCGTTTTATTTATAGTATTCCTTCTTGCCCGCTGCAAGTGTGTTTTTCATCAAGGAACAGATGGTCATAGGACCTACACCGCCTGGAACTGGTGTAATGTAAGAGCATTTTGGTGCGACCTCGTCGAACTTAACATCGCCTGTCAAGCGGAAACCGCTTGGTCGAGATGGGGCTGGAACGCGGGTAGTACCTACGTCGAGTACGACAGCACCTTCTTTTACCATATCGGCTGTAACAAATTCGGGCTTACCGATAGCTGCGATGATAATGTCAGCTGCCAAGCACTCTTCCTTCAAAGTCTTTGAACGTGAGTGGCATACGGTAACAGTAGCATCACCGAACTGCTTTTGCATCATCAGCTGTGCCATTGGTTTACCTACGATATTGCTTCTTCCGAGCACAACACACTTCTTTCCTGAAGTTGGAATGTTGTAGTGTTGAAGCAAAGTCAGCATACCTAATGGTGTAGCAGAAATGAAGCAAGGCAAGCCAATAGACATACGTCCAACATTGATTGGGTGGAAACCATCGACATCCTTGCGATAGTCTACTGCCATGATAATCTTCTGTTCGTCGATGTGTGCTGGCAATGGAAGTTGCATGATAAATCCATCAACATCATCGTCGTTATTCAATTTGTCTACGCAAGCGAGCAATTCTTCTTCCGTAACATCGCTTTCAAAACGAATCAGCGAAGATTTGAAACCGCAAGCCTCGCAGGCAAGCACTTTGTTCTTTACGTAAGTTTCGCTTCCGCCGTCGTGTCCTACGAGTACGGCTGCGAGATGTGGCTGCTTTCCACCAGCCTCAACGATTTTGCGTACTTCTTCCGCAATTTCCTTTTTAATAGCTGTTGCGGTAGCTTTTCCGTCGATAAGTTTGTAATCCATAAGGTCTTGAACTGTAGGTTTAATATTGTTTTTATTTGTATTATAGTTTCGGCATCTTTGGCATACCAGGCATATTCTTCATCTTGCCCATCATTCCTGCCATCTTAGAACCTGTAACCATTTTCATCATCTTGCGTGTTTGCTCGAATTGTTTTACAAGTCTGTTCACCTCTTGTATATTCGTGCCTGAGCCTTTTGCAATGCGCTGACGGCGAGAATTGTTCAACACCTCTGGGTTTGTTCTTTCCTTTGGTGTCATACTCTGTATGATGGCCTCTATACCCTTGAATGCATTGTCGTCAATATCTACGTCGCGAATGGCTTTTCCTACACCTGGAATCATTGCAGCAAGGTCTTTCAGATTACCCATCTTCTTGATTTGCTGTATCTGGTTGTAGAAATCGTTGAAGTCGAATTTATTTTTCTGAATCTTCTTCTGCAGTCTTTTCGCCTCTTCCTCGTCGAATTGCTCTTGCGCACGTTCAACAAGCGAAACAACATCGCCCATTCCCAAGATACGGTCTGCCATTCGGCTGGGGTGGAAAACATCGAGTGCTTCCATCTTTTCGCCTGTACCGATGAACTTGATAGGCTTTGTTACGACTGTACGAATAGACAGTGCGGCACCACCGCGTGTATCGCCGTCGAGCTTTGTAAGTACAACTCCGTCGAAGTTCAATCTGTCGTTAAATTCCTTTGCTGTATTTACTGCGTCCTGACCCGTCATCGAGTCCACAACGAACAATACTTCGTCAGGGTTTACATGGTTCTTCAGACTTTCTATTTCGTCCATCATTTCCGCATCAACCGCCAAGCGACCAGCGGTGTCGATGATAACCACATCGTTTCCATTTGCCTTTGCTTGCTTGATAGCATTCTCTGCAATGGCATTCACGTTCTTGTTTTCAGGTTCGCTATATACAGGTACGCCTACCGATTCGCCTACAACATTGAGTTGCTGAATAGCAGCAGGACGATATACGTCGCAGGCTACAAGCAGTGGCTTCTTGTGCTCTTTTGTTTTCAGAAGGTTCGCTAACTTACCCGAAAAGGTTGTCTTACCCGAACCTTGCAAACCGCTCATCAAGATGATAGCAGGCTTGTTTTCTAATTTTATTCCTACGGCATCGCCGCCCATCAATTCTGCCAACTCGTCGTGAACGATTTTCACCATAAGCTGTCCAGGCTTTACGGCTGTCAATACGTTCATACCCAAAGCCTTTTGCTTTACGGTATCGGTAAACGTTTTTGCAACTTTGTAATTGACGTCGGCATCTAACAATGCCCTACGAACATCTTTCAGCGTTTCCGCTACGTTTATTTCCGTAATCTTGCCTTCACCCTTCAATATTTTAAAGGAGCGGTCAAGACGGTCACTTAAATTTTCAAACATTATATTATAGTGTACTTTTTTCGAAATATATGCAAAGATAATAAATAAGGTAAATAACAACAAGAAAAAACGTAACTTTTTTTCGTTGTTCATAGTTTTTATAGTCTGATGAAAATCATTAACGAATAAAATTAAACTGAACCCTTGCTTGTTTTGGAAATAATGTATAATTTCGCAGTCTGTAATGATTAATATTTTAAAATAGTGTCAGAAGAAATGGAATATTATATTAATATTGACAATGAAAAGCGGGGTCCTTATAGCATAAAGGAACTTGCTGAACGAGGTATAGAAGCTACTACGTTGGTGTTGCCTGACGGCTCGGAAGACTGGACGCCTGCGTGGCAAATAGAAGAGTTGCGAGTAATATTAATGGGAAACCTGAATGAAAACGCTCAACAAACTGGTAATAAAGATAATGTGTTAGAGTGTGATGCGGTTGTCGATGGTGAGCCTGTCAATGAAATTCCGCACGTAGAAGCCCGCCCCGTAGCAGATGCTTATGTCGAAGAAGCCACCCCTGAAAAGCATAAAAAGCAGCACGGCTGTCTTACAGGCATTTTGGTTTCGCTTGTGGCATTTGTTTGTCTGCTAATCTTCACTTGTCCTTCGGCTGAAGAACATAAGCGGGTTTTGTCTGATGTTGTAACCTCTACGGTGAACGATGCTGCCACTGCAGTGGCTAAAGATGCTGACAACGACATCTTTTCAAAGGCATTGCAGACGGTCAATGATGTGTTTACGAAGAAAGTCGTAGACGCTGCTATGGACAATTTGATAAGTGTTGATAACTATTTTGTGTGCTCGGTGGGCAAGGTTCACTTTGGTGGAAAAAGCTATATTGTTTCGTTGGGCGTACTCAATCATGTGTTCACACTGAACAAAGAACAGCTGAAATTGGCAACAGAAAAGTATTACAAGAAAGCAGAAATAGATGTTCAATCAGAACTTCAAAAGGAAGCAGAAAAGCTATTGAAAGAGAATGTAATAACTCCTGCTACTGATAAGATTAAAGAGATGGCTGGTTCGGCTGTTGATGAACTGCTTGATGACTTAGGATTTTCGTCGAAACGCAAATCTTCTGATGCTAATTCGGGCTTGCCAGAAGACTCTATTTAAGCAGGGGAAACACAAGTCTTGTAGAATTATATTGGAGGAGTGATTTTACTCTTTGCCTGTTACAAACCACAGATTTCTATGTTTAGGGGCGTGATTTATCATGTTCCTAACACCCAAGAAGCTGCAAAGTGCAGATGATAAACGTGATAAACCATACCGCATGGCAAGGTTACTGCTCGTGCATAAAAACAGTTTGGAAAAAGCAGGAAACAGCGTTGATTTTGTAAAGATAATTTCTTTAAAAAGTGCTAACTGCGTTTTGACGTTGCGAAAGCGTAGGTTTTGCGTTGCAAAAGAGCCGCTTTTACCGTGCAAAACCTACGCTTTTGGAATGCAAAACAATAGGTTTTGTAATGTATTGATAACGAGTAGTTTAGCTAATAGTTATGCTTGCGAAAAATATTTACAACATTTTCGCCTCTTTTTCACTCATAAAATGAGTTGTTCACGCTCAATTTTTCTGTTCCGAAATATAGCTTATAGTGTCGCTGCAATGCCTTTGTAGTAGAGATATAACAAAATACCGCCATCAACAGATATGTTTTTATCCGTGATGGCGATATTTTTATGCTTCCCGACTTTTAATTGTTTGTGAATTTATTGATAAACTCTTCTTCCGAAATAATGTCTATTCCAAGTTGTCGTGCCTTTTGATTCTTGCCCGATGTGCTGTTTATATCGTTGTTGATAAGGTAGTTTGTCGATTTCGATACGCTGCCCGTAACCTTTCCGCCTTGGCTTTCTATGTAAGCTTTCAGCTCGTTTCGGTTCTTGTAATGGTGCACATCGCCTGTAACAACGAAGGTCAGTCCGTTGCACAGAGAGCCTTTTTCGATAGGTGCAGCCTCTTTGATTTCGAGTTCGGCAAGCAAGTGTTCAACAATGTTCTTGTTTTTCTCGTCTTGCAACCACTTCACGAAACTTGTGCTTTTCTCGGGGCCAATGCCCGAAATGGTAGAGAATACGGCCAAGTCGGTGGTGGTTTGTGCAGTTGAAATGAGTTCTGATAGGGGATAAGCCGAAAGCAAACGTGCGCAAACATCTTGTCCTACGAGTGGAATAAACAATGCGTACAGAAAGTTCTTAGCCTCTACGGTTCTTGCTTTCTCTATCGATTTCAGCAAATTTGAAACGCTTTTGCTTCCAAAACCTTCCATTGTGCGAAGTTCGTTGGCGTGTTCGTCTAAATGAAAAAGGTCGGCATATTCTTTCACCCAACCAAGATTGATGAACTTCTGCACGGTTTGTTCGGAAAGTCCGTCGATGTTTACACCCTCTTTTGATACAAAGCGGGCAAACTTTTTCAGCTGTTTTGCAGCGCAGTCTGGGTTGGTGCAGTGCAGCGTCTTGGTGGCACTGCTTTCGCTTTCCACCACTTCGGTGGCAGCCTTGCACACTGGGCAGGTATGCGGAATGGCGAGTGTGCCGACGGTTTCTGTAACGTTGATAACCTTTGGAATAATCTTGTTGGCTTTTATCACTTCTATTTTGGTGCCCTTGTCGCCTATTCCCAATCGTTCGCACTCCGATATGTTGCAAAGACTTGCACGTTTTACGGTTGTTCCTTCTAAACTTACAGGTTTGAAAACAGCAACGGGCGAGATGGTTGAGGCTGCACACGACCATTCTATATGTTCTAGTTCGGTCGCAGCACTCTCGTCCTGCCACTTGAAAGCATAGCCTGCCCGTGTGGCGTGGTGCCCTGTAACGCTTCCCGAAGTGGCATATATGGTGTCGTCGTACGAAATAACCAGACCATCGACAGGGTAGTCGAAGGTGTTCAACTTGACAGTCCACTTCTGTATAACCTCGTCTATACTTTCCTGCGTAGGGTGGGTTATCTGTTCGTGTTCTACCGTTTTGAAGCCTAATTGTTCCAAGAAGTCCATCTGACTTCCCCACGATTCAATGTCCTCGTCGGTATGAACCAATGTGAAAGGTATCCAGCGAATGTGTCGCGACTTCACGGCTTCGATGTTTTTCAGCGTGAGCGAGCCCGATGCAAGGTTGCGTGGGTTGGCATATTCTTCGCCCATTTCCATATTGAACACGTTGAAGTCGGTGTAGCTGATGATGGCTTCGCCACGGATAACGATGTGTCCTGTGTTGTCAATCTGTGGCAAAATGCCTTCAATGGCACTTGCAAGATGCGTGATATTGGTGCCGATGTGCCCGTTGCCACGCGTTACTACCTTCGACAACTTGCCATTGTCGTATGTAGCAACCAAGGTAAGACCGTCTAATTTCCACGAAAGCCAAATGGGTTTGCCTTCTGCCCATTTGGCAAGTTCGGCTGTACTCTTTGTCTTGGCAAGCGAAAGGGCAGGGTATTCGTGTTCTTCCTTTTCGCCCGCTATGCTGTCTGCGCTAACGTTGGCTGTTGGTGAGTCGGGTAGGATAGTGCCCGTTTCTTCCTCCAAACGTTTCAGTTGGTCGAAAGCTGCGTCCCATTCGTGGTCCGACATCATTTCTGCCCGACCGTTGTAATATGTATCGGAAGCCTTGTTGAGCTTATCAACAAGTTCCTTCATCGTTGCTAATTTGTCTTCTTGCATTCTGTTTACCTATTTATATATATGGTAAGTGCCACCGTCGCTTTCGCAATACTTCTGCAAAAGCTGTTGAATGAACTCCGCATTTTGCCTTACCGACGCTTCGTTGCCGTCGTATCCGTTGATTAATACCAACAGGTGGGTGGTGTCGATGGTTATCTTTGTGCGTTCGTGGTCGGAAGTCGGTGTGCCCACTCCGCCTATTTCGTCCCGATAGACAGGCAGTCCGTGAATGTTTATCATACCTCGTCCGATGCCCTCGTAAGGTTCTCCTTCTTTGCCAATGCCCAATGTGAGCGTGTTGCCCACGAACTTGTCGGCGTCAAAACCACCAATGCTGTAACCGAATGCCATAGAGGCAAGGTTGATAAGGTCTACCAATGTGTCTATCTGATAGAGAGCTTTACCTTGCAACACACGCCTTATAAGTGCTTCAGATGCAGGGCGATAGCGCGAAGGGTCTTTGCCACAGGCACGGTAAACACGGCGAGTGGCAGCAATGCCCGATATGTCTTTCAGTGTTTCGGTGGTAAGTTCGGCTTTGAATTTCGCTTCAAGCGTATTTATTTCGTCCCAAAGCGGTTGGCTGTACTGCGAGTTTTTCACTCTGGCTTCAACGCAAGCACCTACAAAATTGGGACAAACGGTTTCTATTTCGTTGCTTACTATTATTTCCATACCTCCTTTATAAGCTCTTTGTCGGCTGCCGTCCATTCTAAAGAATCGAACTCTCCTCGCTTCAACCATTTCGCATCAATGTGTGCAAGGAGTTTGAAATCGTAGTTGCGTGCCATACAGTCGTATGCTGTAAGGGTGATGATGAAGTCGGGATATTCGTAGGTTATGCTTCCCAATTGCCCACCAACGTAGACGTCCCAATCCATTTCTTCCTTTATTTCTCGGCGCAATGCTTCGTGGTCGCTTTCGTTTGGTTTTACTTTTCCACCTGGAAATTCCCAACGTTCAGCAGTATAGTCAGGGCCTTTTCTAAGTCGTTGCGTGCAAAGGTATCTGTATCCTTTACGGATAACTGCACAAACTACATTTATTTGTTTCTTTTCCATAACACAGTATTTTGCTACAAATATACTATAAATAAACCAATATTCGAGTATTTTCTGTAAAAATATCGTGCTAAAAACTTTCCACTTCATATCTTTTATATACCTTTGTGGGCGTTTTAGAAAGTATGTAATTTTTATTTACCAATTAAAAAAATAAATTAAAGAAATGTCTATATTAACAATCGCGATTGTCATCGTTTTTGTTCTTGGCTACGCATTGATAGCCACGGAGAGCTTAGTGAAAATAGACAAGGCTGCCATTGCCTTGTTGATGTTTGTATTTTGTTGGACATTGTATATGTTCGACCCTGCGCCATTTGTTCAGTTGATGCACGCTGGAAACGCTTCAGAGTGGACAGGCAACATTACAGAGTTTGTTAATAAACTCATTATAGAACATTTGGGCGATACTGCAACAACACTGTTCTTCTTGATGGGAGCGATGACAATAGTTGAAATAGTAGACCAAAATGGCGGTTTCAACTGGGTAAAGAATGTTATGAGGACGAAGTCGAAGCGCGCTCTGTTATGGCGTATAGCTTGTATGACCTTCATTCTGTCGGCTATTTTGGACAACTTGACGACAAGTATCGTTATGATAATGATACTTCGCAAGCTCATCAACAATAAGGAAGACCGTATGGTTTATGCGGCATTGGTTATTATTGCAGCCAATTCGGGTGGCGCATTCTCGCCAATAGGCGATGTTACAACAATTATGTTGTGGAACGCTGGTACGATTACAGCGGCAGGAGTTATCAGCGAAATCTTCATACCTTCAGTTGTTTCTATGGTCATTCCTGCATTTATTATGCAATATATGCTCAAAGGCGAACTTGCTATTGCAGCTCAATCGGAAACAGAAACTGCGGAATTGGGCGAGTTTGGAAGTAAACAGCGAAAGACAGTCTTTATTGTTGGTGTGGGCGGTCTCTGCTTTGTTCCAATCTTTAAGTCGATAACCCATCTTCCACCGTTTGTTGGTATTATGCTTGTATTGGGTGTATTGTGGACTGTAACCGAATTGTTTTATCGTCATTTGCATCGCACAAAGGGTGATGGCGTGAGCTTTGCGAAGCGTGTAACTAATCTTTTATCACGTATAGACATCTCTACCATTTTGTTCTTCCTTGGTATTTTGATGGCTGTTGCTTGCTTGCAAGAGATTGGGGTATTGATGAATCTTGGCAAATCATTGAATACGATATTCGACGAGAATCACTATGCCGTAACAGGTATTATTGGTGTGCTTTCTTCTATCGTAGATAATGTACCTTTGGTAGCAGGAAGTATGGGTATGTATCCTATTCAAGCTGTGGGCGATATGGCTGTCGATGGAATCTTCTGGCAGTTGCTTGCTTATTGTGCGGGTGTTGGTGGCTCTATGCTTATTATCGGTAGTGCGGCTGGTGTTATCGTTATGGGCTTGGAAAAGATAACATTCGGTTGGTATATGAAGAAGATTACTTGGATTGCTTTTGTAGGTTATTTGGCAGGTATTCTTTCTTATTACATCATTCGTACGTATATTTTCACTACTCCATTGTAAGAAAAGACAAAGCAATATATAAGAAGAGCCGCCATCAAGAAGGAAATTCCCATCTTGATGGCGGCTTCTTATGTTTAGAATTTTGTAATTAGTAATCGTGCCATTTCTCACTTCTTATTCACTATTCTTAATTCAAAATATCTATTAATGACTATTTTTTTTATGAAAAATATACACAAATGAAAAAGAATTGCGTATATTTGCAACTGCAGAAACCTATTCATCTCATAAATGGAAATAAATATTCTTATAACGATTATACACTATTAATTAAAAACAATTTGAATTATGGAAATACCATTTGCAGAGTCTTGGAAAATCAAGATGATTGAACCAATCAAGAAAAGTACACGTGAAGAAAGAGAACAGTGGCTCAAGGAGGCACACTACAACGTTTTCCAACTCAAGGCAGAACAAGTTTACATCGACCTGCTCACCGATAGTGGAACTGGCTCAATGTCTGACCGTCAGTGGGCAGCAATGATGCTGGGCGACGAGAGCTATGCTGGTGCTACATCGTTCTATAAGTTCGAGGAGACAGTACAGAAGATTCTCGGAATGAAGTATATTATTCCGACCCATCAAGGACGTGCTGCCGAAAACGTGCTCTTCTCTTATCTCGTTAAAGAAGGTAACGTTATTCCTGGAAATGCGCACTTCGATACTACCAAGGGACACATCGAAAGCCGTAAGGCGCACGCCATTGACGTAACGACCGACGACGCGAAGGACACCCAAAAGGAAGTTCCTTTCAAGGGTAACGTTTGCTTGAAGAAACTCGAGAAGGTGCTGCAAGAGAACAAAGGAAACGTGCCTTTCATGGTACTCACCGTTACCAACAACACCGTGGGTGGTCAGCCAGTTAGTATGAAGAATATCAAGGAAACCTGCGCACTCTGCCATCAATATGGCATACCAGTCGTTATGGACTCTGCACGCTTTGCCGAGAACGCTTATTTTATTAAGGTACGCGAGGAAGGTTACGCTGACAAGAGCATCAAGGAAATTGTTCGCGAGATGTATGCTGAGGCTGATGCAGCCACAATGTCTGCAAAGAAAGACGGTGTAGTGAATATGGGAGGATTCATTGCTACCAACAATAAAGAGTGGTTTGAGGGTGCAAAGATGTTCTGTATTCCAATGGAAGGCTACGTAACCTACGGCGGAATGAGCGGACGCGACCTCAATGCGCTTGCACAGGGATTGGACGAGAATACCGAATTTGATATGCTCCAGACCCGAATCCATCAGGTAGAATATCTTGCAAAGAAGCTTGACGAATACGGAATCCCTTATCAGCGTCCTGCTGGTGGCCATGCTATCTTCGTAGATGCAAGCAAGGTGCTCACTCATGTACCAAAAGAGGAGTTCCCTGCACAGACTTTGACTTGTGAACTTTATCTCGAAGCAGGTATTCGTGGTGTAGAAGTGGGCTATATGCTTGCCGACCGCGACCCAGAAACAGGCGAGAACCGCTTCGGAGGACTCGACCTTCTGCGCTTGGCTATCCCTCGTCGCGTATATACCGATAACCACATGAACGTGATAGCAGCTGCCTTGAAGAATGTCTTCGACCGTCGTGAGAGCGTTACACGTGGTGTTGCCATTGAGTGGGAAGCTCCGCTGATGCGCCACTTCACCGTTCAGTTGAAGCGACTCGGATAATAGTATAACTTTATCGTTAATAGAGTTTGAAAGCTAAACAACTCTGTCAAAACTCCAATAAAATGAGGGTGTAACATAAAAGTAAATTATGTTACACCCTCTTGTTTCTTTTTATATACACCTTATATATATACGTTGGTTCGGTATAAGAAAGTAGGTTAAATAGGCAATCTCGCAGGCATTTTTTAGTAATCTCTTTGATGAAACAATGAGAGATTTTTTGCTTAACTTTGTAAAGATAATTCTCTTAAAAAGTGATAACTGCACTTTGACATTGCGAAAGCGGCTCTTTTGCGATACAAAACCTACGCTTTTACCTTGCAAAACAGCCGCTTTTAGAACGCAAAACAATAGGTTTTGTAATGCGCTGATGGTTAGGTAGTTAAGTGATAGATATATTTGTGAAAAATATTTACACCTTTATTGGTTTCTTTTCGTTCATAAAATAACGTGAAATTGGTGTAAGAATTGGAAGAAAATACTTCACTTCTTTCTGATGATAAGCATATCAAATCACAATCAGTTCTTTCTTTAAGTATCTGATAAATAACGTGTTGGCGTAACTCTTGTGTCGAGCTTACCTTATATATACAGGTTTATGATACTTATATTAATGTTGTTGGAATAGGCTTCCAACTATATTAGATGAGCTATTTTCATAAAATGCAAATAAAAAAAGAGTTTAGATTGTTACATCTAAACTCTTTTGTGATTCCGGCGGGATTCAAACCCACAACCTTCTGATCCGTAGTCAGATGCTCTATTCAGTTGAGCTACGGAACCATTCTTTTTATGGTTGCCTTTTTAGAACTTTAGTGTTGTTCCTTAATTGCGAGTGCAAAGGTACTGTTTTTTGTTGTTACCACCAAATTTTTTTGAATATTTTTTTAGAAAGAAGTTAGCTTTCGTCGTGCAAAGTGGGCAGTTGAATGTGGTAATATACAGCAACAAAGCGAATTAAGACAATAAGGAAGAAAGTTGCAATAACTGTAAAAGTCATACTGCAATTCAATGCCAACATTGCCCAATAAAGCAAACCACCAGCAACAGTCGCAATAGCGTATATCTCTTTGCGAAAGATAACAGGCACATTGTTTAATAATACGTCGCGAATTACGCCACCAGCAACTCCGGTAATACAACCCATAATGATGGCAACCCAAAATGGGTGCCCAAACGACAAAGTCTTTTGCATACCTGCAATGGTGAAGAATGCCAAGCCTAAGGTGTCGAAGACAAACCAAGCATTGTTCAGTTTCTTCATACGTTTCCGAAGTATTACTGTGAGGAACAGGGCAACTGTGGTAACCAACAAATAGCGAATGTCGGTTGTCCAGAAAGGTCTGACACCTAACATAGTGTCGCGAATGGTTCCGCCACCTATGGCTACGGCAATGCCGCATACATATCCACCAAACCAGTCGAAATGTTTTTCTGCGGCATGCCTTATACCTGAAATGGCGAAGGCAAGTGTTCCCAAGCCTTCTATGAGTTCTAAAAGTGTTTCAGCGAACTTAGGGTCTGTAAATGTCATAGTCTGTTTTATGTTGTGATGTGCTATTGTTTATTTGTTTACGACATTTTGAGGATTGCCCTCAATAAATGCCTTGATGTTTTCAACACAAATATCCATCAATCGCTGTCGTGCTTCCAATGTAGCCCACGCAATGTGCGGTGTGATGTAAGCGTTTGGCAATTTCAGCAGCGGATTGTCTTTGTGTGGAGGTTCTTGCTCCATAACATCGGCACAATATGCTTTAAGATGCTTCTTCTTCAGTGCAGAAGCTACGGCTTCTTCGTCGATAAGTGCGCCACGTCCTGTATTTATCAATATGGTTCCCGGACGCATTTGTGCCAATACATCTTTGTTAATCATGTGTGTATTCTCCTTTGTCAGCGGGCAATGGAGCGTAATAATGTCGGCGGTATGATAGAGTCCTTCCAGTGTGGTCTTGCGAATCCACTCGGGTAGGTCGCTGCTGTTTTTGCTCGTATAGGCTGAAATGTCCATCCCTAACATGTGTCCGACCCATGCAACCTTTGCACCAATGTTGCCCAATCCGACTATACCCAGCGTCTTTCCTGCAAGTTCGAAGAGGGGTTCGTCCCAATAGCAGAACGACTTCTTGGCACTCCAAACACCTTCGCGTGTTTGACAAGCGTAGTGGTCAGCGTGGGTTGCAACATTCAGCAAGTGTGCGAAAACAAACTGTGTAACGCTGTCGGTGCTGTAAGCAGGAATGTTTGTTACAATGACACCGTGGTCTTTAGCTGCCTGCAAGTCGATGTTGTTGTAGCCAGTAGCCAATTCGCCGATATATTTTAGCTTGGGTAGCTGCTCTATAATCTCTCTTGTCATGTTGATTTTATTGACAAGAACGATTTCAGCATCTTTAGCTCTTTCTATAATTTGATGTTCTTCAGAGTAGTCGTAGAATACAAACTCTCCTAATTCCTTTACGCCGTCCCATGATATATCACCAGGGTTGGCTGCATAACCATCTAAATCTACAATTTTCATATCTTTCATTTTTTATATCTGTCTCCCCAACATTGCACCATCCATTGATAGTGTTTGTCTTCTTGCGGAGAGTGTTGTGCATGCCAAAAACGCTTGTCGGTAAGCGAATCGGGCATATATTGTTGTTCAATAAAATGTCCTGGAAAGTCGTGCGGATACTTGTATCCGTCGTTATATCCCAACGACGACATTAGCTTTGTTGGCGCATTGCGAAGCGGGAGCGGAACGGGTTGGTTGCCACTGGCGCGCACTTCTGCCAATGCAGCGTCTATTCCAAGATAGGCAGAATTGCTTTTTGGCGACACAGCAAGATACACCGTTGCTTCTGCCAAGGCTATTCGGGCTTCTGGCCAACCTATTTTCGTTACGGTATCGAAGGCTGCATTTGCCAAAAGCAGTGCGTTGGGGTTTGCCAATCCAACATCTTCCGATGCGCTGATGATCAGTCTGCGGGCGATGAACTGTGGGTCTTCGCCTCCTTCTATCATTCTTGCCAGCCAATAGAGTGCAGCATCGGGGTCGCTTCCACGAATCGATTTGATAAATGCGGAGACGATGTCGTAGTGCATTTCGCCGTCTTTATCGTATGCCAAGGGGTTCTGCTGCAAGCACGCTACAACGCTTTCGTTTGTGATAACTACTTCGTCGCCTTTTTCCGATGCTTCTATCGTAAGTTCAAGAATGTTCAACAGCTTTCTTGCATCGCCGCCACTGTATCGCAACAGTGCTTCGGTTTCCTTCAGCTGGATATTCCTTTCCTTTAAATATACATCGTTCGTAATGGCGTGGGTGAGCAGTTTTAGCAGCTCGTCTTTATCCAAACTCTTGAGCACATATACCTGACACCTTGACAGTAATGGTCTGATGACCTCAAAAGAGGGGTTCTCGGTAGTTGCGCCAATGAGTGTAACGATTCCTTTTTCGACAGCTCCGAGCAGCGAATCTTGTTGCGATTTGGAAAAGCGGTGTATCTCGTCGATGAACAAGATAGGGGAGGGCGAGTTGAAAAATCTGCCGTTCTTGGCTTTCTCTATCACGTTACGCACATCTTTCACGCCGCTTGCTATGGCGGATAGAGTGTAGAATGGGGTTTCGAGCTTGTTGGCAATAATCTGCGCCAATGTTGTTTTGCCCACTCCCGGAGGTCCCCACAGAATGAACGAAGAAATGCGCCCTGAGTCTATCATATTTCTCAAGACGGCACCTTTACCCACCAAATGGCTCTGTCCGACGTACTCGTCGAGCGTATGGGGGCGCATTCTTTCTGCTAATGGTTCCATTCCGTACGATGTAAGTGTGTATATGCAAAGTTAAGAAATCTATTTCATTATTCCAACCACTTTGCTCGATTTTTCATTGCAGATTTATTTTTACTATAATTTTCTTGCAGGTTCAGTTTTTAGTATTTACTTTTGCACCACTATCTATAATATTGTATTGTTAATAAAAAGAATATGAAGCGACAAGGAAAATCACTATCATTAAAAAATTTAACGAAGTCTACCGTCTGGGATATACAGGAGAACGATGTGTTTCGCTTATGGAGTCAGGCTGAGCGCGATGCTGATTTGAAGGATAATGAGAACCATTATCTTGATGTTATCAAGAGTGCTTTTACCCTCGAAGAAGTGAAAGTGGACAGACCTGAGGTTATTGCCAAGTACGAAGAACGTGGCTACAAAATTGGACAAATTAAGTTAGACGACAGCACGGTTGTGAAATGGGCGATAAAGAAAAAGCCTATCAACCGCATCTCTGACCTTACAAAGGACAACATACACCGCATTTCGGCAAGGAAAATCATAGATGTGCTCGAGGGAAATTTCGGCGGTGGCTGGGAGAGTCTGGACAAAAACGTTCAAGACATTATTCTTGGTGCTTTTGAAGTAACTACGACAACGCTGCCAACTGCCCGTTTGAAGAAGAGCGGAGGCTTGTACGAAAAGAAGGTTGCTGAAGGTTACGAGGTGCTCGAAATAAACAAAGGTGGCTGGACGGAAGCTATTTTCGTAAAGGAGATAGCCGACATACCCGAGGATATTGATATGGATTTCGACGATATGGATATGCAAACACCTGTCGTAAGTAAGGGTGAATTTGACGATAACGACGATGATGAGGATTTCCCAAAAGACAATGACGACGACAACGATGATGATTCGTTCGACGACGATAAATTCATAGAAGAAAGTTACAGAACTACTTTCGATGCCACCCCCGAAGATTTAGACATACAAGCGGAAGATATTACTGATGATGATTTCTAAGTTTTAAAATTTTATAGATGTGCGATGCACAGAAAAGAGGATATGCCAAAAGCTCATTTTTGACATATCCTCTTTTCCTTTTCAGTATATTGGCAAACCATACGTTTCTCTCTCGCTTCACGCTCATACAGATTCATGAATGTTTCCTTTTTGCTTTGCTTTTATGTAGTCCAAGATTTTGTATTCTGCTTAAAGTTTTTAGTTGTCTGATAGTTAGTGTTTTACATTTCAAAAACGAATGCTTTGCATCGTTTTACAATATGTTTGCGAAATTATTTACGTGTAAATAAATATTTTTCTACGTGTATGGAAGAATTTATTTACACGTAAGTAATTTCTTCCATACACGTAGAAAATTCAGCAGATTGAAGAAAACAAAAAAATATACCCTCCTTTTTGATAAGAAAAAGGAGGGTATGAATGAGTAAATTCTTCCTAATGCTATATCAATCGGGAAGTAGTTGGGACGGCTTTTCAACGAAGAAAGTAGCACCATGCTCGGTTAGGAACTTCTTGTCGCGAAATCCCCATAGCACGCTGGCGCAAGGCATATCGCAGTTTTTGGCAGTCATAATGTCTACATCGCTGTCGCCAATATACACCGCTGTTTCTTTCGATGCTCCTAATTGGCGCAAGGCTTCTATCACGGTGTCGGGTGCTGGCTTCTTCTTTATATTTTCTCGATCGCCAATAGCCACTTCGATGGTGTCGGGAAAGAAGTGTCGGGCAAGTTCTTGTGTGGCAGCATAAAACTTGTTGCTCACAATGGCGAGTTTCTTTCCACGTGCCTTCAGTTCGGCAAGTAGTTCGGGAATACCCTCGTATGGTTTGGTGGTGTCGAGGTTGTGTTCCAGATAATGTTGGCGGAATGTAGCGTAAACGTCTTCGAACTGTGGATTTTCGATGCCGTTTGGAATTGCCCTTTCCATTAGTTTTTTTACGCCGTTGCCCACAAACATTCTAACATCTTCTATCGAATGTTCGGGCATATTGTGTGTTCGTAAAGCGTAGTTGGTACTTGCAGCTAAGTCTTTCAATGTTTCGAGGAGTGTACCGTCCAAGTCGAAAACATACGTTTCAAATTCTTTCATTGTCTTTGTATTCTATTGTAGTATGCCTGTTTGTAGTGAAACAGACAGTATTTCTCTTTTAATTATCTTCTGTTCTTCTTCCCCTTGTTCCAATTATCGTTTTGCTTGTACGGCTTTTTTCGGCGACTTCTCTTGTCGTCGGCAGGGCTGCTTCCTATGGCTTTAGGGGCGTAGTTCACCTTTCCGTGGAAAGGTTTGTTGTCGTATAGTTTTCCTATAAGGTCGCTTCTGCCTATCCGTTTCAGTTCGCGTTCAATGTTTTTCCGCTCTTCGGGTTTGTACCAAAAGAAGAATTGACGCTGTGCCAGCTTCTCGTGAGGAGTCTTTGCCGAGAATATGGGCTCAAGCGTGTAGGGGTCGTAGCCCGAATACCACGCTTCGGTGGAAACCGTCATAGGCGTTGGCGTGAAGTCTTGCACTTGTTCCAAGTGAAAGTCAAGGTCTTTTGTAATCACTGCAAGTTCTGCCATATCTTCTTCCTTGCAGCCAGGGTGCGACGAAATAAAGTAAGGAATAATTTGCTGGCGCAGGTTTTCTTCCTTGTTTATCCTGTCGAATATGCGTTTGAATTGGTAAAACTGCTTGAACGAAGGCTTGCGCATAAGTTGCAGAACACGGTCTGACGTGTGCTCAGGTGCAATTTTAAGTCGTCCGCTCACGTGTTTTTTTATCAATTCGCGTGTATATTCACGTGCCGATTGATTGGCTTTCTCGTCTTTGCTGTCGTGCAGCAGCAAGTCGTAGCGCACTCCCGAGCCAATAAAACTTTTCTTAATGCCAGGCAGCGCGTCTACTGCTCTGTAAATTTCGAGCAGTTTGGAATGGTCTGTATTCAGGTTCGGACATATTCCCGGGTGTATGCAACTGGGTCGTTTGCAATGTTCGCAAGCCTTTTGGTTCTTTCCTGCCATACCGTACATATTGGCAGAAGGCCCGCCTAAGTCTGACAGATAGCCTTTGAAATCGGGCATCTGTATTACCTGTTTCACTTCTTTCAGAATACTCTCCTTTGAGCGGCTTGCTATGAATTTACCTTGATGAGCTGATATTGTGCAGAATGCGCAACCACCAAAACAGCCTCGGTGAATGTTCACACTGAACTTAATCATTTCGTAAGCAGGTATCACCTTGCCCTTGTATTTGGGGTGTGGCTCTCGTGTGTAAGGCAAATCGTAAGCCGCATCTACCTCCGCCGTACTCATTGTAGGGTAGGGAGGATTCACCACGATGTATTGTCCGTCTACTTCTTGCAATATGCGTTGAGCGTGTTTCTTGTTCGATTCCTCTTCGATGTGTCTGAAGTTTTCCGACTGAAACTTCTTGTTGTGCAGGCATTCTTCGTGCGAGTGCAGCACAATGTCGTCAGTCTTGATGCCTTCTGGTATTTCTGCTTTCTTGCAAAGATAGGCTATTTGTGGTATTTCCTTTATGTCCTTAATGTTTCTGCCACTCTCTAATTCTTGCGCAATGCTGACGATTTGCTTTTCGCCCATACCATAAATAATGACGTCGGCACCCGAATCGCATAGCACACTCTTGCGAAGGCTGTCTTTCCAATAGTCGTAATGGCTCAGTCGGCGCAACGATGCTTCGATGCCTCCCAATACGATAGGCACGTCAGGATAAAGTTGGCGAAGGATTTTAGAATACACTATGGAAGGGTATTCGGGGCGCAGGTCGTGGCGTCCGTCGGGTGAATAGGCATCTTCGGAGCGTAAACGTTTGTTGGCGGTGTACTTGTTTACCATTGAGTCCATTGCACCGGCAGAAATGCCAAAGTATAAACGTGGACGTCCTAACTTCTTGAAATCTCGGAAATCGCCGTGCCAATCAGGTTGCGGAACAATGGCAACGCGGTAGCCTGCGGCTTCCAAGGTGCGCCCTATGACGGCAGCACCAAAGGCTGGGTGGTCTATATAGGCATCGGCAGAAAACAGAATGACGTCTAATTCGTTCCATTTCCTTAGCTCCACCTCTTTCTTCGTAGTAGGCAGAAAGTCGGTGAGCATAAAGCGTGAGGTTGTTGTTCGAACTTCGTGCTCTTTGTTCTTTTGTTCTCCTGTGCTTGAATCTTTTCGCGAAGGCTTTGTGTTTTGGACTTGTGTCGCTTTGTTTTGCCTTCTTGTTGGTCTATTGTTACTCAAATTATGTTACCTCTTTTAAATTTCTGTTTGCCCTATGGAAAACACGTTAAAATGTATACGATATTTCTATATGATAGGACAGAATAAAAAATATGACGTCATATTTGGTCAAATATGACGTCATATTTGCTTGAAAATGACGTCATATTTTTCTGAACACCTAAAAAGTGGGGCGGAAAACCCTATGATGCGCTTCCTTCAATTTGCCCTTCTTTGGGTTGTTCTTCAGACTTCTGTTCTTTGCTATATTGTTTGTAAAGGTCTACAAGATTCTTCAGTCCCAATGCTTTCATATTCTGATGGTAAATCACATCTAAGCATAGGTCGAGCAGTTCTTTGTCTTTCCCTGCTTCTGACTCCAACAAACTGCGTACATTCAATTTCAGTTTATCGAGCACAACTTCGTCTACCACTCCGTTAGAATCGATAAGATTGGATAACAACGAATATTTTTGTAAGGTTGCAAGGTGCGTGTTGCTAACCTCTATGCTTCTCGTGCCAGATGTATTTGCTTGAATTTTGTGCATAATCCTTCGTTTTTATTTATGTTCAACTTCGGTATTGACACCTTGTTAATTCAACAAGTAGGCTATGATGCCTCGCATAATCCTATTGCGTACCTCTCTGTTCTTGATGCATTCGAATGGAAATGCCATAACGAAAGTGCGAAAGTCGGTACCTTTATAGGCTACTGCTGCACTTGTGTTGTCGGCATACGTCATTGCGCTAAATGCAGAACCTGAAGGCTGAAGTATGTCGGGCGAATAAGCACCGTAGTGCTGCTCGTTCATAGTTCTGTATATATCGAATTGTAAACCTAAGCCATTGATAGTCGCATTGTAATTGTTTTGGTTGCTTCCCGCAGCTGAAACCTTAAAGAATCTGGCAAGCCATTCCTGCTCGTTGCTGCTCGTCATATCGGTGGCAAGGTATGCACCGTTTGCAAAAACTCTGCCACCACGGTTTAGATAGTTTGCTATTTGGGTTTGCATATTAGGGCGGAGAGCCTTGTAGAAGTAAAGGCTGTGCCCGTCGTTTTTCTCTAATCCCAACGCCAAGTCTACGAGCGCATACTTTTCAAGTTTGACATAGCCGTTCTCAATTGCTTTGCTTGAACAACTCACAATGTTATATTTACCACTGGTTGCAATTGCTTCGGCGTGCGTTCTCACATAATCGAAGCTGTTGCCTGCTATGAATAGCCCTGCAAGTTCGTCGCCTCCAAAGCCTAAAGCCGAAGGACCTTCCTTGCCGAACTGCGTTCTATCGAAGTTGCTTTGTCTGCCATTCCAGCCCGCAGTTACGCCATAGCTTACCCCTGGGTCAGCTTCGAGGTTGAAACCTTGCTCCGTATCATTGTCAATAATGGCAGGTGAGGAAAGGCGATGGAAACCATTTACTATCAAGATGGTCTGTTTTGCACCTTCTTTATGGTATGCCGACAATACTTCTGTTGGGAAACTCTCTCCTCCGTGGTTGCACGCTGTAACCCTGAAGTTGTACAATACGTTTGGTTCTAATGTTATTTCGTATGAATTACCATTAACATTTATACCGTTGTCGAAGCCGCTTGTGCCTGTTGCCATATATATATTGTACGATGTTGGCTTTGCCGTTGGCTCTAAAGGGTCGTTTACTCCGTTCCACTTCAAGCGCACCTTGTCTTTTGAAACGTATTCTATTCTAAAGTTGTCGGGGGCTAATGGCTGAACAATGTATGGTCTTTTATGAAGCGATGCCGTATAGCGGAGAATGCTTTTGTAAATGGAACGTGCAAGCGTGAACTTAAAATTAGGGTCTTGTCCTAACCTCATATCGCCAAAATTCTGATGCGAAAGTGTCTCTATAATTGCCGATGGGACTTCGGGCAAGCGTGTTTCGCTGTAATTAGCGTCTTTTACGCCACGCGTGTTCCATACTTTCTTGAATGTACCTTCGATGTCTCGCTTTGCATTTGTTACGAGTTGGTTGGCAAAAACTTGAGAAGCATTGCGTGAAAGTCCTGTCCCCAATGTAGGATTTCCTTGTTGTGTAGTACAAATAGACAATGTTCCAACCGTAGTTCCGTCAGCTTTCACGCCAGCATCGCTATGCACGCCTAACGTCAATTCTATTGGAACCCTCAGTCCTTCCTTATTAGGAATATAGGGAGAACCGCCTGCAAGCCAGTTTGTATAAAGCGAACGTGTGTTTATATCGTCGTTGTAATCGTTGGTTCCGTTGCTTTTACTGACTACATTGCGAGGTGCACCAGCCCATTGCGTGTAGTATCTTGCGCCCTCAAGCATGCGGGGCAAGCCACTGACTTGTCCTCCTCGAACAATGTTTCCCATACCGCCACCAAAGCGAACAGCATCTGCGGTAACAAAACCTCTGCGCTTGCTGCGGTTGGTCAGTACTACACGGTTGTAGATATTGCAACCTTTGTCGAATGCGAACGTACCGAGATATACCCAAGTACCGCCTCCCATTTGTTGATTTACGTGGAAACGAGTTTCTTGTCCTTTATGAAAAACAATATATTCAGCGTCGTCTACGCTCTTCTTAACAGTTTTGTAGCTTACATAAACAGCATAGTTTCCGTCTTCGGGAATAATGGGTTGATAGGAAATATGACTGAGTTTGCTGTTTCGTTTCCTTGATTTTATTTGTCGGGCAGAGCCTGCTACGAATGGATTTTCGCTGTCTGCGTATGTACCTTGATGAAATGCGAAGCCTGAACCAATAGCAGCTCCCCATTTCTTTTTATTGTTTACTTCCTGATAAGTAGCTTTACCATTTGCTCTTGGGTTGTCGTTATCCACTATAACTTCCTGTTTCTGCCAATCGCGCTCACGAGGCGAAACAACAACAGCACCTGCATTCTCCAACATTGGGAAAAGGTAGGGAATTACAATGGTTTGTGTGTATAAGTCTTCTGTGGTTCCGAAAAGATTAGGGCGTTGCCATTTCCAGACTCCTTTATTCGCATCGTAATAACGACCATGCGATGACCAAATCGAAAAATGTCTGCCATTCAATCCGTCTGTTATAGTGTTTGGACGAGAAACATTCTCTACCCATGGCTTTCCTTTATATTCAGATTTCCCCCATACTGTTTTATTTGTTTGGGCAAATCCGTTCCAAAAAAATATAGTACACAGTATGAGAGTCAAAAGTTTCTTCATCATTCTTTTATTTCTCCTATGGTAAACAACTCTGGGTGTTTGCCTTTGAAGTCTTTAAAATACAGTTTAATAGTTTTCATATCCTCCTCAATATCTCCACTTGGCACAATAGATTGGTTGCATACAATGGTCTTTTGTTTGTAGTCCAATCCATAAAGAAAGATAGGAATATTAGCTTTTAATGCTATATAATAAAAGCCTTTCTTCCATTCGGGATTTAGTGAACGTGTCCCTTCAGGAGTAATACACAATCCAAAAGAGTCTGCTTTTACCGCATGTTCAGCTAAATGGTCGGTCATACTGGTGTGCTTGCTTCTGAAAACAGGTATGCCTCCCATTCTTTTAAACAATATTCCCAAAGGCCAAAAGAACCACTCTTTCTTCATTAAGAAGTTGCTCTTTATGCCTTCAGCCCTGCTGTAAAGCAGTCCGATAAGGAAGTCCCAGTTGCTAGTGTGTGGAGCAAGGCATATAATAAACTTATCGGGGAAGTCGACAGTTACTTCCTTTTTCCATTTCATACGCTTGTAAAGAAGCCATGAAGCAAGTTTTTTCAGCATATTATACTAAGTTGCAGATTTGGTCAATTATTTCATTTGCTTCTGCATCGAACTTCTCTCTCAAATCTTTGAAATAGTCTTTTGCTTTCATTCCTGGTTCAACGTGTGAAATGCGACCTACGTAATTATTGCGCAAAAGAACAATAGAAGTCAAAAGGGCTTCTATATTTTCTTTGTTCACATTGTCGCCATAGAGCGATGCAGCTATGACTTCTGTAAATAAATCGCCACAAATATAGTTTATTGTGCGCTTTAGATTTCTTTTATTTCCCATTTTTTTGTAGAATTATCTTTCCGTAAACTCACTTTGAAGATTCAAAGATAATATAAAAAAATAGCAAAAACAAATATGTATCAAGAAAATTAGCGTTATTTGTTTATTTT
Organism: Prevotella intermedia ATCC 25611 = DSM 20706; assembly: GCF_001953955.1. Classification (NCBI taxonomy): domain Bacteria; kingdom Pseudomonadati; phylum Bacteroidota; class Bacteroidia; order Bacteroidales; family Prevotellaceae; genus Prevotella; species Prevotella intermedia. The sequence continues at coordinate 1,522,694 of NZ_CP019300.1, read as the reverse complement.
ACCATTATTTGTTCCCAATTGTCGTTTTAAAAGATTACTTTTGCATCTATAATATAGATTGTTTCAAAAATAACGTTTAAAAAGAATTAGAGTATGGAAACAAGTGCTTTGCAAAAGGAACGCGCAAGCTATCAGCCAAAACTACCAAAGGCTCTTAAAGGTGCTGTAAAGATTAAAGAAGGAGAACCTACCCAAAGTGTAGATAACCACGAAGAGATAAAGAAATTATTTCCAAATACGTATGGTATGCCTCTTGTTGAGTTCGTACCAGCTGAGAAACAAGAATCTTTTAGAATAAATGTCGGAGTGATTTTGTCAGGCGGACAGGCTCCAGGCGGACACAATGTGATTTCTGGTTTGTACGATGAACTGAAGAAGTTAAACCCTGAAAACCGTCTGTTTGGTTTCCTTATGGGTCCTGGTGGTTTGGTAGATCACAACTATATTGAGATTACCGACGTACTTATGAACAAATATAGAAATACGGGCGGCTTCGATTTGATAGGTTCTGGACGCACCAAATTGGAGAAAGAAGAACAATTTGAGAAAGGATTAGAGATAATTCGAGAGCTCGATATAAAGGCACTTGTCATAGTAGGTGGCGACGACTCAAACACGAATGCCTGTGTACTCGCAGAGTATTATGCAGCCAAGAAGTATGGAGTACAAGTTATCGGTTGTCCAAAAACAATCGATGGCGACTTGAAGAACGACCAAATAGAAACATCGTTTGGCTTCGATACAGCTACCAAGACTTATTCTGAACTGATTGGCAATATTGCGCGCGACTGCAATTCAGCACGTAAGTACTGGCACTTTATTAAGTTGATGGGACGTTCTGCCTCACACATTGCGCTTGAATGTGCTTTGCAAACGCAACCCAATATATGCTTGATTTCAGAGGAAATAGAAGCAAAGGATTTATCATTGAACGATATAGTAGAAGATATTGCAACGGTAGTGGCACGCCGTGCCCATGACGGGCGCAACTATGGCGTGGTGTTGATACCTGAAGGACTTATCGAGTTTATTCCTTCAATCGGCAGACTCATTGAAGAACTGAACGATTTGTTGGCAGAACACGGTAACGATTATAAAGACCTTGACATTGATGCACAGCGAGCTTACATCATTGAACATCTGTCAGAAGGAAACAAAGCTACATTCGAAACTCTCCCAGAAGGTGTTGCGCGCCAATTGTCGCTTGATAGAGACCCACACGGAAACGTACAAGTGTCGCTCATAGAAACCGAGAGACTCATCTCTGATATGGTGGCAATGAAGTTGAACAAGTGGGCTAAACAAGGCAAATACAATGGCACCTTTGCAACATTGCACCACTTCTTGGGCTATGAAGGTCGTTGTGCTGCTCCGTCAAACTTCGATGCAGACTATTGCTATTCGCTCGGAACTTCAGCGGTTCAGCTTATTGCTAACGGGAAAACGGGCTATATGGCAATCATTAAGAACACAACCGAAAAAGCAGAAGACTGGATAGCTGGCGGTGTGCCTATTACGATGATGATGAACATCGAACGCCGTAATGGCGAATTGAAGCCTGTTATTCGCAAAGCATTGGTGGAACTTGATGGGGCACCTTTCAAGGAATTTGTGAAGTTGCGCAGTAAGTGGGCTAAGGAAACAAGCTACATTTACCCTGGTCCTGTTCAGTATTGGGGACCGTCAGATGTTTGCGACCAAACAACGCGAACATTGGCATTGGAACAAGGTAAGGAAGTCTTCGTTTTTTAAACAAGAAACGATGGCATTAAGATAAGGCAATGGATATGTTCAAGACAATCAACCAATTTCGCACAAAATTGCGTGAAATGCCCAAAAGGGTATGGTGGATTGGAGGCATATCCATTGCCTTTATTTATTGCTTTTTGCTTTATTTGTTTTTGGTTGCTCCGTCAGGATTTCGCTGGCGAGCCATTTATGGCGACCCCGAGTATCCCGATGGCTACGAAATACACGGTATAGATATTAGCCACCACCAAGGCAATGTGAATTGGGGACGACTTCGCAATGCGCTCATAGAGCAGTCGCCTTTGCGATTTGTCTTTATGAAATCTACTGAAGGCGACAGCCACGTAGACAGAAACTTCCGTGCAAACTTCGCTAATGCAAAGGAAGCAGGACTTATTCGTGGTGCTTATCATTTCTGGAGCAACAAATCTTCACCCCGTCGTCAGGCTTATTTCTATTTGGCTATGACGCCTTTAGAACCAGGCGACTTGCCCCCTGTGCTGGATATAGAGACAAAACCAACCGACATCAGTACGGAAGAGTTCCAGCAAAACGTTCTTACATGGTTGCATATCATAGAAGATAAGTTCCATGTAAAGCCTATTATTTACACCTATTATAAATTTAAAGACCAATATTTGTCCGATTCTCGCTTTGACGACTATCCTTACTGGATTGCCCACTACTATGTAGACAAGATGGAATATCCTGGCAAATGGCTCTTTTGGCAACATACCGATGCCGGAAAACTGCCAGGCATAAAAGGCTATGTAGACCTTAATATCTTTAATGGGTCTTACTATAACCTGACCCAACTGCTCATTCCCGAACCTAATTCCGATGAAATGTCAAACACGTCCATAAGTGATTCGCTTGGCATTGACTCTTTTTCAGTCCAAGACTAACGGCTTTTTCTTCCAACAAAGCAACGTCTTCTTCGTAGAAACCACTTAGAATCAAGGTTGCTTGGGGCTTCATTGCTTCTACAAAAGCAGGCATATCGGCGAGCAATATGTTACGGTTTATATTCGCAATAACAACATCGAACTTCTCGTCGAAGTCGTTTATAACCTCTCTGTTACCTTCTTTTACTTCAAGCACTACATTGTTGGTTGCAGCGTTTTCTATCGTGTTCCTCACACTCCATTCATCAATGTCGTATCCGCAAACCTTTCTTGCACCGCATTTGCCTGCTACTATCGACAAGATTCCCGTACCGCAGCCACAGTCCAATACGTTTTTCCCTTTTAAATCCATACCCAACAATTGTGCAACAATCATTTGTGTGGTTTCGTGGGTGCCCGAACCAAAAGCCTGCTTAGGGTCTATCCTTATAATTAAAGGGCTATTGCCTTCTGCATTCTCTATCAATGCTTGCGGATTTTCCTCCTTTACACTGCAAATAACGCATCTTTCGTTGATGATAATAGGAGCAAATCCTGCCTTTTCCCATTCTTCGTTCCAGTTCTTATCTTCGGCTTTTTCTACCTTATATTCTATTTTTGTATCGGGTAGAATAAAGTTGGAAATGCCTTCTTTCAATGTTTGTTCGTCGAAAACATCTTCAAGACAATATCCTTTTACCATATCTTCTTCCTCATAAAACGAGTCGCAACCTGCTTCACCTGCCATTGCTACCAAGAGTTCGCGCACTAATTCGGTATCTGGACTAACCTTAAATGTTATTTGTAGGTACTTCATCACAATTTATTTTTATATATTGCAAATGTACAAATAAAATATTTAAATCGGTAAAAAAGGCAATGCATTAATCTGTTTCGCTGCTTTATGAAACTGGCTATATAGCGAACATATTGTAAATATAATTCCGAAGAAAAATGATAGTTTCGATTTGACGTTGCGAAAGCGTAGGTTTTGCGATGCAAAAGAGCCGCTTTTACCGTGCAAAACCTACGCTTTGGGAATGCAAAACAATAGGTTTTGTAGTATGTTGATACAGAGAGAGTTATGTGATAGCTATTCTTGCGAAAAATATTAACACTTTTATTGTTGTCTTTTCCTTTATAAATATAAGGTGGAGAATGTAGGAGAAACAGAATTGAAGTGTTTTTGAAAAAAGATATTATATAATTTTTCTTACTCAATAAAAAAGTGTAATTTTGCCTAAAACAATATTATCTAAATCACTTTGAGCTTATTTCAGGCTCGTCTGAATTTTACTAAAATGAGAAAAAACATTCTATTTTTGCTGGCATTAGCCTTTTGTTGGAGTGGTGGTAGCAGTGCAAGCAATCTTTGCAATCGTCAGAAAGGAGATGTAAAGACGGCTGTAAAACCTGAAACAAATTATTTGAATTTCCTTTATAAGTACATGGCTTTGCCCGACAAAACCGATTATAGCAAAGCTTTTTACGAGGAAAACATTGCGCTGACATTGCAGGCACGCCGTGAAATGCCGTGGGGAAAGACCATTCCCGAACGCGAGTTTAAACATTTTGTGCTGCCTGTTCGTGTGAACAACGAGAACTTGGACGAAAGCCGCAAAGTGTTTTACGCAGAACTAAAGAACCGTGTGAAGCATCTTTCGATGAAAGATGCAATCTTGGAAGTGAACCATTGGTGCCACGAAAAAGTTACCTATCGTCCGACTGATGGCCGCACAAGCAGTCCGTTGGCTTCGGTTTGCACGGCATACGGCAGATGTGGCGAAGAGAGTACCTTCCTCGTTGCCGCTCTCAGGTCGGTTGGCATACCTGCCCGACAAGTGTATACGCCACGTTGGGCGCATACCGACGATAATCACGCATGGGTAGAAGCGTGGGCAGACGGTAAATGGTATTTCCTCGGAGCGTGCGAGCCTGAGCCTATTCTTAACTTAGGTTGGTTCAACGAAAGTGCCTCTCGTGGTATGCTTATGCACACGAAAGTGTTTGGCGATTACGATGGTCCTGAAGAAGTAATGAGCAAGACTCCGCTCTACACGGAGATAAATGTAATCAGCAATTATGCGCCTACGGCAGAGGTAAAAGTAGTAGTTGTAGACGAAAACGGCAAGCGTGTGAAAGGCGCAAAGGTGGAATTTAAACTCTACAACTATGCCGAATTTTACTCTGTTGCAAAGAAAACAACCAACGACAACGGTGTGGCTACGCTTACAGCAGGTAAGGGCGATATGATAGTCTGGGCATCTAAAGACGGCAAGGTAGGCATTGACAAGGTTTCGTTTGGCAAGACCAAGGAACTGCGCCTTGTGTTAAAGCGCAACGGATTGCCTCAAACAAAGACTTGGGACATTACGCCACCATCGATAAGCACTGTTCTTCCGAATGTTACCGATGCACAACGAGCAGAAAATACAAAGCGTTTAGCTTACGAAGACTCTATCCGTCAGGCATACGAAGCTACGATGAAAGACAAGTCGCGTGGCAATTATGCAACCATTCAGACTTTCTTGCGCGAGGCGAAGAATAAGGAAATGGCACAGCGTCTGTTAGATGTTATTTCGGAAAAAGACCTTCGCGACGTGCAGTTAGAGGTGTTGAAAGACCACGAAGTTGCCGAAACAAACACTTCGGAACTCTATTGCAAGTACGTAATGAACCCTCGTATAGAAATAGAATGGCTATCGCCTTATCGCCATTTCTTGGCAGAAAAGATGGCAAATATAAAGACTCCGCAAGCTCTTATAGCGTGGTGTAAGTCGAACATCGTAATTGATGAGACCCACAACCCACAACGATTGCGTATGCTGCCTATGAGTGTTTGGCGCGAAAAGAAAACCGACAAGTTGGGTAGGGCAATCTTCTTTGTAGCTGCTGCCCGCAGTTTAGGTTTCCCTGCACGCATCAATGAAATCAACGGAAAACTGCAATACAATGCCAACGGTGCTTGGGTAGATGTGGAATTTGACGGCAAACAGGCTGAAAAGAGTGTGCCAAAGGGTAAGTTGTTGTTAGCATACAAGCCGACAAAGTATAACGATAACCCTAAATATTACAGCCATTTCACGTTGAGTAAAATAGAAAATGGTGTTGCACAGCTTCTTACTTATCCAGAAGATGCTACGTGGAAAGCCGACTTTGAGAAAGGTGCTGAATTAGAAGAAGGCACCTATATGCTCATTACGGGTACACGTATGGCAAGCGGACAGGTGTTGGCTGAAACCCATTTGTTCACGATAAAGGCTGGCGGAGAAACACGTTTGCCGTTCACGATGCGCGAAAGCGAAGATGCTGTGCAGGTGATTGGCAGTTTCAATGCCGAAGACATCTACCACGATATGGCGACCAACACCGACAAGAGCTTGTTGTCTACGGCAGGCAGAGGCTACTATATGGTGGGCATTGTTGCACCAAACCAAGAACCAACCAACCATACCTTGCGCGACATCAGCACCTATAAGGCGCAGTTTGAGAAGTGGGGACGCAAGATGATTTTCCTTTTTGAAGATGCCGACCATCTGTCTCGCTTCAATTTCAAGGAGTTCGACAACCTTCCTTCTAACGTTGTATGGGGCACAGATGTTGATAAGAAGATTGTAAGCGAAATACGCGAGCAAATGAAACTAACAAGTCCGTCGCTCCCAATATTCCTGATTTGCGATAGCTTCAATCGTGTTGTATATATTCAACAAGGCTATACAATTAATATAGGTGAGCAGATTTTGAAAGTTATAGGAAAGTTGTAAGCACAGCTAAAATAGCCAAAGTGCTATCAAGAATAACGCCCATCTTGCCATTCAACAGCAAGATGGGCGTTTTGCGTATGCCTTGTGGCGAACGTGAGTTGGTGTAAGAATTATGCAGGTATATTATTTATAAGATACTTTAATATGCCTATAATCAAAAAGAAGTGCAGTATCTTCGACTAATTCTTACACCAAACTCACGTTATTTTATGAGCAAAAAGAAGGTAATAGATGTGTAAATATTTTTCGCAAGCATATCTATTGTGTAACTCTTTATACATCAGTGAATTACAAAACCTATTGTTTTGCGTTCCAAAAGCGGCTGTTTTGCACGGTAAAAGCGTAGGTTTTGCATCGCAAAAGAGCCGCTTTCGCAATGTCAAAGCGCAGTTATCACTTTTTAACAGAATTATCTTTACAAAGTTAAACAGAAAAGCTCTCATTATTTCAACAGGAGGCTTGCTAAAGAATATCTACAAGATTACTTGCTTAACCTGCTTTGGCAACGTTATTGTGGCGTATCAGCAACACTACAACAAACCGCTCTGCAATAACATTGCAGAGCGGTTTCAGTAGATTGATAGTGGTAGAAGAGGAGGCTATGCCCACTTTTTCGCAGATGAACAACTGCTGTTTAACAGTGTTGTATTCAATAGTTTAAGTTGCTTTGACTACTTTATTTCTTGAAGAATCTGTGCCACTACTTCGGTAAGCGTTTCTTTTCTGCCGTTTTCTGCTATTCCCGATGCCGACCCGTGTATCTCGGTAGCCCCTGTTTCTGCGAGTATCTTTTTAGCATTCAGAGGCGTAACGCCGCCGCCTGGCAAGATGGTCATACGTCCTTCAGTGTGCTTTACATATTCTTTCAATGCAGGTATGCCTGCTTCGGCAGTAGGGGTTTGTCCCGATGTCAGTACACGTGTGCAGTGTAGTGCTGCAAGTTCGTCGAGTGCTTTCAGTGGGTTTCTGCAAACATCGAAAGCACGGTGAAACGTAAATGGCTTTCCTTCGCAGGCGTCAATCAGTCGGCGTGTGGTTGCAATGTCTATGTCGCCATCTGCGGTTAGTGCTCCGCAAACAATCGCATCGGCGTATGGAAGCACGGCTTTAATGTCGGTTTCCATTGCCTTGACTTCCTCTTCGGTGTAACAGAAATCGCCTTCACGCACTCTGATAAGTGCGTGAATGGTGAGTTCAGGAAACAGTGTGCGCACCGTTTTTATAAGTCCCAACGATGGTGTCAGTCCGTCAAGCGAGAGGGCAGAACAAAGTTCTATGCGCTGTGCTCCGCCCTTTACGGCGTTCATAACGCTTTGCAGGCTTCCTGTGCAAACTTCTAATATCGGCATAATCGTTATTTCTCTATTTCTATTACATAATCTACGACGTTCTTATGGTTGTCGATGTGGACGGTAAGTGTTTTTGTTTTTTTGTCGTAACTGTGCGAAAGTGGCTGGCGAGAAATGAAGTCGATAACGCGTTTAGGCTTTGCCGAGAATGCGCACGAAATGGTTTCAGCGTCTTGTTTAAATATGTGTAGGTAGGTTTTCTTGCCCTTTGATGTGCTCACACCCCAATCGGCTTCTGCCACATCGCCTGCCATTGTTTCGTAAATGGTTTCTCCATACTGTTGCAACCATTTGCCAATGCCTTGCAAACGGTCGAGTGCAAGCGCAGGAAGTTCGCCGTTTGGCTGTGGACCGATGTTGAGCAAGAGGTTGCTTCCCTTAGCTGCCGAACGCACGAGGAGTTCTATAAGTTGGTTGGTTGATTTGTAATTGATGTCTGAAACCTTGTATCCCCACATGCCATTCATCGTCTGGCAGGCTTCGAGAGGTAGGCGACTGATAGCCTGACCAGACAGTCCTGCCTTGTTTTCGCCAGGTAAATCGCGCTCAAACATTTGGAAATCCTCACCGTCTATTGGCGTTATGTGGTGGTTATTGCCTATCAAGCAGGCAGGCTGAATATCGTGAATGTAACGGTAGAACTCTTCCATACGCCAATCGAACGGAATACTGTCGCTGTCGTGGTCCCAATAACCGTCCAACCAAATAGCACCCACTTTGCCGTAGTTGTGGAGCAATTCGCTTACTTGTCCTTTCATAAAGTTGAAGTAAGTATCGTAGTTGGGCTTTAGGTTTCTGCCTGTGTAGAGACCTGTTCTGCCGATGGGATAGTCCTCGCGTATCCAATCGAGAATAGAATAATATATGTGCAGGTCTATATCTTGCTTATGGCAGGCATCGGCAAGTTCTTTCAGCACATCACGCTTGAAGGGTGTTGCGTCTACGATATTGTAGTTGCTTTCCTTCGTTTTGAACATTGAGAAGCTGTCGTGGTGGCGCGATGTGAAAGTAATATACTTTGCTCCAGAGTCCTTAATGGCACTTACCCAAGCATTGGCATCGAAATACGATGGATAGAAAGCCGATGCAGCCTTGGCGTATTCGTCTTTGTTTATTTTGCCGTTCAAGTACCATTCGCCTTGTGCAAAGGTGCTGTAAATGCCCCAATGCAGGAATATTCCGAAGCGAAATCCTTCAAACCTCTTGCGTGCTGCAAGGTTTTCAGCAGTAGGAACGTACTTTTCGGGAACACTTGGAGGTGTTAGTAACCGATTGTTTCTTTCTTGTTGTTGGCCGTTTGTTTGTGCAAAGATGGGTGTTGTCAATGCAATGCCTAATAACGATGTAGTAATTATTCTTTTCATGTCTATTTCTTATGATTGTGCAAATATACTTAAAATGTTTGAAATGCGTGCAATGAAAATGTCTCTTTGTGCTTTACAATATGACTTCAAGAAGTATTGAAACACTCAAAAAATAGGGAAAAACCTATATTAAGTTAGGGAAAATCCGTATATTTGCACAATAAGATGTAGTATTTTTGCATCAGATGGAAAAGAAAACAGAAGGAAAACAGATATTAAAGAAAGAGATGGAGGTAATAATATGAAAAAGTTAGTTCTACTTTCAGTTATGGCTCTTGCCTTACCAACAGCCTTGTTGGCGCAAGACGATGTGTATTTCACACCGTCGAAAGAGTCGGTTCGTGAGTATAAAGATGCTCAGAAAACTCACCGATACGCTTATTACAGTGGCATAAGCAAGTCGGACAACGAATACAACCGTAGGAATGCGTTGGATAAAGCCTATAGAAAAATAGGTCAAGACTCGTTAGGAAACGATATTGTACAGTATAAAACTCAAGACGGTGTATATCGAATAGATACGATTTATCAGTTCGACCGCTATTTTGAGAATACCGAAGACGACTTCGCATATAGCCGTCGGTTAGGTAGATTTGACGATTTCTACGGCTATTACAGCCCTTGGTACTATGACTATCCGCATTATGGCTTCCGTTATTCGTACAGAAGCTGGAGTCCATGGTACTGGGGTTACTACGATCCGTGGTATATGGACTATTACGATCCTTGGTATTACCGTTACCGCAGTGGCTGGTATGACCCTTGGGGGTACGGCTATTACGGTTGGGGATACCCTTACTACTATTACGGTTACGCAAGACCTTACATCAGATACAACTACGCTGGAGGACACTCGGGTACGGCTAACCATTGGGGTGGTGCATACGGCGGCAGCTTTGGAAGCAGAGGCTCTGTCTATAACGGACAACCTCGTAATGTCGATTCTCCACGTTCGTTCGGTAATATGAACGCACGCAGTGGTCAGTTTGGCAACTCAAGAAACCGAGTTGTGATTGAAAGGAATAGCTCTTCTAACAACAGAGGCAACAGTTTTGGCACGCTTTCTCGCGACAGAAAGTCTGAAATATCGCCAAGAAGAGAATTATTTGATAACAGAAACTCGTTCGGCAACCAACGTGAAACACCCCGTAACTACAACCCGAGCCCATCAAGAGGTCCTTCACACTCGGTAGGCGGTGGCAGTTTCGGTGGTTCACGCAGTGGTGGCGGTTCACATACGGGTGGCGGCGGCTTCGGTGGTCGTAGATAATAAATCTTGCTTTTTATAATAGAAAAGTTAGTTTAACAGGTCAAAAACAGAAATATAATTATGAAAATACATCATTATTTGCTTGCAGCAACATTGTTTTCGTTGCCTGCAGCAGCACAGGAAACATACGAGAACGCTCGTTTGACGGGCAACGACCTTCACGGTACAGCCCGCTATGTAGGTATGGGTGGAGCAATGGAAGCCTTAGGAGCTGATATTTCTACCATAGGAACCAACCCTGCAGGTGTCGGTTTGTTCCGTCGCAATACGCTTTCGGTGAGCGGTGGCTTGCTTATGCAGACCAACGGCAAGGAGTTTGCCAACGGTAAAAAGACCAATACAAGTTTCGACCAGATAGGTTTTGTATATTCAACACGTGCGTCTTACCGTTCAAATATAAACTTTGGATTCAATTACAGCAAGGGTAAGAACTTCGACTATATACTGAATGCAAGCGGCAGATTAGGAAACGGTTCGCAAAACCACCAGTCTTACTTGAAGCACGTGCTTGGTTCGGAAAGCTATGGCGGCTTTGACGTTCGCAAGAAGAATAATCTATATACAGGTTTCGTAGACCCCAAGAGCAACAATGTTTCGTGGACGTGGAGCCAATTAGACTATTTGTACTTCAACACGCTGTTGCCAAACGCAAAGAAAGAGGGCGACTTCAAGAGCTATCTTGCCGATTCGTATGTCTTTGATAAGGCAAATACAGGCTATATAGGTAATTATGACTTCAATATCAGTGGTAGCATTGAAGACCGAGTGTACCTTGGTGTAACCTTCGGATTGAAGGACGTGAACTACGAATCAGAAAGCAGATACGCCGAAAAGCTGTCTAACGGAGTTGGCGATGTAACGGTTCGCGACATTCGTCGTATTACCGGTACAGGTTTCGACCTTACCGCAGGTATTATTGTGCGCCCAGCATTGGAATCTCCTTTCCGCTTTGGTGCATACCTGAAGACTCCTACTTGGTATGATTTGACTACCGAAAATACAACCCGTATTGACAGAAACACCAACACCGGTGGCAAGAACGACTGGGGCGAAGTGCCTAACAAATACGATTATAAGATGTGGACACCTTGGAAGTTTGGTGTTTCGCTCGGCCATACTGTGGGCAACTACCTTGCATTGGGCTTGACATACGAGTACGAAGACCACGCTTCAACCAACACACGCATAAACGATGGAGGCTATTACGATGGACTTTACGACGAGTATTTTGAAACTTCATCGCCCGATAAAGGTATGAACAAGCACACCGAGCAAGCCTTGCAAGGGGTAAGTACATTGAAGATGGGTGCCGAATTTAAACCAACAAACGATTTCGCACTGCGTTTAGGTTACAACTACATTAGTCCTAAGTACAACAAGGACGCACAAAAAGACCCAACGGTTGTATCTCCTGGCAGTAGCTATTCGTCTGCAACCGACTTCGTTAATTGGGAAGCAACCAATCGATTTACATTCGGTGTAGGCTATCAAGTGAACAAATTCAACATCGATTTGGCTTATCAATACAGCGCACAGAAGGGAACTTTCTATCCTTTCTCTACGATGAACTTCGATGTAAAAGACACTGCAACAGGTAAAACCACATCGTATTCCAACGAAGCAGCTGGAACAAAGGTTGATAACAATAAAGGACAAATCTTATTGACAGTGGGATACCGCTTCTAAAGAAACTATATTACACATAATATAAATAAAGGCACGGCAAGTACATTTCGTATTTGTCGTGCTTTTTTTATTGGGTAGTTTTAACATATTCAGGGGGCGGAAATAAAGCGAAAATGCTGTAAATATTTTTCGCAAGCGTGATTGTTGTTTAACCACCTCATAATCAAGGTGTTGTAAAACCTATTGTTTCGCGTTCCAAAAGCGTAGGTTTTGCACGGTAAAAGCGGCTCTTTTGCATCGCAAAACCTACGCTTTTGCAATGTCAAAACGCAATTGCCACTTTTTAATAAAACTATCTTTACAAAATCATAGTGATTTTTATGTCAAATCGCTGTTACATTGCAGGGGCGTGATTGAGTACGTTTCTTATACCTAACGTGAGTTCGATATAAGAATTAAATGAAAATATTCCGTTTCTTTTTGATTATAAGTATATTAAGTCATTGTCTATTCTTCTTAAAATGGACTTGATTAGATAAAATACCTCACTGCATCTCTTTTAAGTGGTAATAAATACTCGAATTATAAGATTATTTCTTTATTTTGGGTTTATTAAATCTCTAAATGCCTTATAGATAATATATTGGAGAAATTTCTTATATCGAACTCACGTTATACCTACATTGCAATTTCTTGGGTGTTAGGAACGTGTTAAATCGGTTCATCGCATAATTGCGTTGGTTTGTTTAGATTATCACATAAAATAGACTCACATTTCATATCTTTGTAGAGACCAACCTATCAAGAAATGAATGCAAGCCTATTAAACCATCTTCAGGGTGTCAAGGACTATACCTTCAGCGGTTCTGTCTACAAAGATAAGCGATTATTTTTAAACTTATTCTATAATCCCAAAGGATTTTGTCATTGTCCTAATTGTCGTAGCCGTAAACTAATCAAATACGGAAAGGTCCATCGTGATATCCGTGCTTTACCAGTAGGCTCAACTCCTACGATACTTCATTTGACCCTTCAGCGTTACCAATGCAAGAAATGTCACCATGTCTTTCAGTCCAGAATACCGTTTACCAACGGAGAGGCAAGTTATACAAAGAAGTTTCAGGCTTATATCCTGGACCTTTTACGCCTTGGTCTTACAATCAGTGCGGTGGCAAGGCATCTGAGGATAAACTGGCATGTTGTAAAAGATATCCACAAGGCTCATCTGCACAAACACTACCGCAATCCCAATCTGAAAGGATTAAGATGCATAGGCATAGACGAGTTCGCTGTCCATAAGGGTCAGATTTATAAGACAATAGTCGTTGACCACGAAACAGGACGTATAGTATATGTAGGCAATGGGAGGTCAAAGGAGGCCTTGGCAAAATTCTGGAGGAGAGTAAAGAGATTGAAAGTAAAGATAGAAGTTGTAAGCTCAGACCTCTCCGCCGCATTCATTTCCTCAGTAGGGCAAAATGCTCCCGACGCGATACATGTATATGATAGGTTCCATATCGTACAGCTCGTAGCTCAAGCGATGGACAAGACCAGACGCTCCGTATATAAGCAAACCACTGATATGGAACAGAGGAAGGTCATAAAAGGTAATAGATGGATACTGCTGAGGAAGGAACCTGAAAAATCAGACAAGAAGTATAAGAAGAGATTGGATAATATATTAGAAACAAACAAACCCTTAGCCACTGCATATTACCTGTATGAGGACATAGATCAGATATGGATGCAGAAAAACAAGGAAGAGGCTCTGAGACAATTAGAGTATTGGTGCAGACAGGCACAAGAGAGTAAGCTCTATTGTTTCAAGAAGGCTGCGGCTTCACTCATGGCCAGAAGAACTGGAATATCAGCATGGTATGATTACCAAATATCCAATGCAAGAGTCGAAGGAATAAACAATAAGATAAAAATGATAAAGAGAAAGGCATATGGATTTAGAGATGAGAAATACTTCGAGTTAATCTTGCTCGGATTATATGATGAAACCAACGCAATTATGCGATGAACCGCGAAAGCGGCTCTTTTGCGATGCAAAACCTACGCTTTTACCGTGCAAAAGAGCCGCTTTTAGAGTGCAAAACAATAGGTTTTGTAACACGTTGGTAGCAAGGTGATTACGTGACAGATATGATTATGAAAAACATTTATACTTTTTTAGTCTTCTTTTTGCCTTTAAAGTGAGGAAATACAGGGGTGTAAAATGAAAACTCTTTCTACGCATAAAAAGCTTTCTCGAGGCGTTAATCATAAGAATGCACCTTAAATAAACAATGAAGAAAATGTGATATTAATTCTTCTGATTTTTTTGTGTTTTCCAAAAAACTTTATTATATTTGCATCGCAAGAAAATTGGGAGGTATCCCAACCTAAATCAAACAATAGCTGAACCAATGATGAAACAATCAAAGGGCAGCACAAAAAATAAAATTCTAAAGCAATTATGGAGAACAAAAGAACATGCCTTTATGACAAGCATGTAGCATTAGGGGCATTGATTTCACCATTTGGTGGTTTCGATATGCCAATTCAGTATTCAAGTATTATTGATGAGCACAATGCTGTAAGAAAGCATTGCGGCGTTTTTGATGTGTCTCACATGGGCGAAATTGTCGTTTCGGGCAATGAGGCAGAGAAATTCGTTAACTATATCTTCACTAACGACGTTACAGGCTTAGCCGTAGGCAAGGTGCTTTACGGTATGTTCTGTATGGAAGACGGCGGTGTGGTAGACGATACCTGCATTTGTAAGGTTGGCGAGAACGAATTTATCCTGACTGTAAACGCTGCCAACATCGAAAAAGACTACGAATGGATAAAGAAACACACAGAAGGTTTCGATATTCAACTCATTAATGATAGCGAGAAATATGGTCAGCTTGCTATTCAAGGACCTGAAGCAGAAAAGATTATTCAGGATAAGCTTGGCATTGCTTGCTCTGACTTGAAGTTCTACGAAGTAAAGAAAGCACAGCACGAAGGCGAAGACATTATCATTTCTCGTACAGGTTATACGGGCGAAGATGGCTTTGAACTTTATGGTGCGCCTGCATATATTGTTAAGATGTGGGATAAGCTGATGGAAGCTGGTGCTACACCTTGCGGTCTTGGTTGCCGTGATACATTGCGCTTTGAAGCTGGTATGCCACTTTATGGACACGAACTTTCTGAGACGATTAACCCAATAATGGCAGGTTTGTCAATGTTTGTGAAGTTCGACAAAGAGAACTTCCTTGGCAAAGAAGCATTATTAAAGCAGAAGACCGAAGGCGTAACGAAGCGTCTCCGCGGCTTATGGTTGGACGATAATGCAATTCCACGCAACGGATATAAAGTATTTAAAGACGGTAAGGAAGTGGGCGAGATAACAACTGGCTACAAGCTTATTTCTGTTGAAAGAAGCTGTGCTGTGGCATTGGTTGATGCTGATATTAAGATGGAAGACCGTGTAGAAATACAGATTCGCAAGAAGTTCTTCCCTGCAACAGTAGGTAAGAAGAAGTTTTACGACCCACACTACGTTAAGTAAAAAACACAAGGTGAGAATGTAGCTATGCCAGTACATTCCCACCTTATATATATAATAACAAAAAATTAATAAAAATATAAACATAAAATGGCAAAAGTAATTGAAGGACTCTACTATGCAGAGTCACACGAGTATGTAAAAGTTGAAGGCGATGTAGCTTACATTGGTATTACTGACTATGCACAGCATGCACTTGGTAATGTGGTTTACGTTGATATGCCAGAGGCTGATGATGAATTTGAAGCAGAAGAAGGCTTCGGTGCAGTAGAAAGTGTTAAGGCTGCTTCTGACCTCAACTCACCTGTTTCTTGCAAGGTGTTGGAGGTAAACGAGGCACTTGAAGACCAACCTGAGCTTATAAACCAAGACCCATACGCAAACTGGATTCTCAAGGTAGAACTTACAAACAAGTCTGAACTCGACGACCTCATGGACGCAAAGGGCTACGAAGAGTTCTGCGCAAAATAGTTTATAAACAAGCATTCTTTATAAAGTTTATAGCTGTTTTCCTTCTCAAAGTAGGTTTTTGCGGAAGAAAACAGCTATTTCCTTTGTGAAAGCTAAATGATTAAATACGAAAAATATGAATTTTAAATTCTTTCCACATACTGAAAAGGAAACACAGGCAATGCTCAATAAGGTTGGTGTGAAAAACATTCAAGACCTTTTTGCGGGTATTCCTGAAGCATTACGCTTTAAGGGAGAATACGATATTCCTGAAGCAAAGAGTGAAATCGAGATAAGAAACTTCTTTAAGAAGTTGGCAGATAAGAACCAACAGCTGACTTGTTTTGCTGGTGCAGGCGTGTACGACCACTATACACCAAGTGCTGTTCCACAGATTGTAAGTCGTTCAGAATACCTTACCTCATACACTCCGTACCAAGCTGAAATTTCACAAGGTACATTACACTACATCTTTGAGTTCCAAAGTATGATAGCAGAACTTACCAATATGGACGTTGCCAATGCGTCTATGTACGATGGTTCTACTGCTACCGCTGAAGCAATGATGGTGGCTGCCGCTCAATCAAGCAAGCGCAACACTGTCTTATATTCTGAAACTATCAACCCACAGATTGTCGAAGTGCTCAGAACATACGCACACTTCAATGGCGTAAACCTTGTTTCAGTAGCTAATGAGAATGGTGTAACATCTAAGAAAGACTTGGAAGCGAAAATCGCAGAGGGTGGTGTAGCAGGCGTTATTGTTCAGCAACCAAACTATTATGGTATTGCTGAAGATTTCACTGGCTTTGCCGACATCTGCCACGACAATAAGGCTTTGTTCATTGTAAACAGTGTTGCGGCTGACCTTTCTATTCTTAAGACTCCAGGCGAGTGGGGGGCTGACTTTGCAGTAGGCGATGTTCAGAGCCTTGGTTTGCCTATGGCGTTCGGTGGTCCATATGCTGGTTATATGAGCTGTACGCAGAAAATGATGCGTAAGATGCCTGGTCGTATCGTCGGACAGACAAAAGATTCACGCGGACAGCGTGTATTTGTACTTACTTTGCAAGCTCGCGAGCAGCACATTCGTCGTCAAAAGGCAACATCGAATATCTGTTCTAACCAAAGTTTAATGGCACTTTATGTTACCATCTATATGTCTATGATGGGCAAGCAGGGTGTCAAGGAAGCTGCACAGATAAGCCTTGATGCGGCTCATTATCTATGCGATAAGATGGTGGCAACGGGTAAAGCACAGTTGGTTTATAATCAACCATTCTTCAATGAGTTCTTGGTGAAAGTTGAAAATCGTGATGCTTTCTATGATAAAGCAATTGAAAAAGGAATCCTTCCAGGTGTAAAGGTTGGCGACGACCAACTCCTTGTTGCTGTAACAGAAAAGCGTACGAAAGAAGAGATAGAAGCACTTGTTGCACTTCTCTAACCTAATGAACTTTAAGCAAAGTTTTACAAACACTTAAATTATTGAAGAAATGAACAATAGATTATATGGCAATTTAATATTTGAGCTTTCTCAACCGGGTTGCAAAGCTTATAGCCTACCTAAAAACGAATTTGGAAGCTACGAGCTTCCAAGCAATTTGAAACGTGAAAAAGACGCAGAACTTCCTGAGTGCGATGAACTCACAGTTGTGCGCCACTATACAAACCATAGCGGAAATAACTTCGGTGTAGACAATGGTTTCTATCCGTTGGGCTCTTGTACAATGAAGTACAATCCTACCATCAATGAAGAAGTAGCTGCTATGCCTGGTTTTACAGGCATTCACCCAATGCAGCCTATCAGCACAGTGCAAGGTGCATTAGAGGTTAATTATGGTTTGGCAAATGTTCTTTCAAACATTTCTGGTCTTGCAGACTTTACGGTAAATCCATTTGCAGGTGCACAAGGAGAGCTTACAGGTCTTATGATTATCCGTTCTTACCACGAAAAGCGTGGCGATATGAAGCGTAAGAAGATTATTATTCCTGACTCTGCACACGGTACAAACCCAGCTTCGGCAGCAGTTTGTGGTCTTGATATAGTAGAAGTTAAGAGCACTGTGGACGGTCTTGTAGACGTTGAAGACTTAAAGCCATTGCTCGGCGACGATATAGCAGGTATGATGATGACCAATCCTAACACACTCGGTTTGTTTGAAAAAAATATTCCCGAGATTGCCAAAATGGTTCACGAGTGTGGCGGTTTGATGTATTACGATGGAGCAAACCTTAACCCACTGTTGGGTGTTGCACGTCCTGGCGATATGGGATTTGATGTAATGCACATCAATATCCACAAGACCTTCTCTACTCCTCACGGCGGTGGCGGTCCTGGTGGCGGTCCTGTTGGTGTAAGAGCAGATCTTGTAGAGTTCTTGCCAAAGCCACACGTTGTGAAAACAGATGCAGGTTTCGGTCTTGATTTGCCAGAAACAACTGCTGAATACAACCTTAACAATATGCACGTTGGACAGTTTATGGGCAACTTCCTTGTGTCTTTGCGTGCTTATACTTACATCTTGACACTGGGCAAGGAGAACTTGAAGATGATAGGTCCTTACGCAACACTCAATGCAAACTATATTAAAGAATGCTTGAAGGACGACTACGAGCTGCCAATCGAAGGCATTTGCATGCACGAATTTGTATTCGACGGACTCAAAGATAAGAGTACAGGTGTTACCACGATGGACGTTGCAAAACGTTTGCTCGACTATGGCTACCACGCTCCAACTATCTATTTCCCATTGCTCTTCCACGAAGCAATGATGATTGAGCCTACCGAAAACGAGAGCAAGAAAACGCTTGATGGTTTCATAGATATTATGCACACCATCGCACGTGAAGCTCGCGAAACTCCACAAGAAGTTTTGGAAGCACCACACAATACACCTATCGGTCGTGTTGATGATGTGCTGGCTGCAAAAGAGCCTATCCTTAACTACCGTCAGGCAATGATGAAACAGTAATCTTATAGAGATTTTATATTATGGAAAAGACCGATTTAATTATAATCGGTGCTGGACCTGGAGGCTATCATACAGCCGTGCATGCGGCAAAAGATGGCCTCAAGGTTACCATCATCGAGAAACGAAATCCAGGAGGTACGTGTCTGAACGAGGGTTGTATACCGACAAAGAGCTTTGCTCACGATGCCGACCTCTATCGTAACCCTCTGTTGTCTTGCGTGGGTGGTGGCAGTGTTAATTTCGCTCGTATACAAGAACGTAAGAACAATGTTATCGCTCAACTTCGTGAAGGCGTAAAGGGTTTGATGTCAATGCCAGGCATCACCTATATAGAAGGTGAAGCAAAGTTTGTGGATAAGAAAGTAATCGAAGTGAACGGCACACAGATGACAGCCGATAATATTATTATCGCCACAGGTTCGCACGCTCGTCTGCTTCCATTTATTCCTGCTTTCGATACCCCTGAAGGTGAGCCTTTGAAAGACAAGGTTATGACTTCTACCGAGTTGCTCGATATAGACCATGTGCCACAAACAATGGCAATCATTGGTGCAGGTGTTATCGGACTTGAATTGGCTTCTGCTTTTGAAACCTTCGGCAGTTCGGTTACAGTTATTGAGTTCTTAAAAGAATGTTTGCCTACTATCGACTCTGATATTGCAAAGCGTTTGCGCAAGACATTGGAGAAACGAGGCATTAATTTCAATATGAATAGCGGCGTCAAGAGCATCGTTGCCACCGACGACAAGAAGCAAGCGATTGTTACTTTTGAACAAAAGGGACAAGAAAAGCAAGTAGTTGCCGATGTTGTGCTTGTTGCAACAGGACGTGCTGCCAACGTTGAAGGACTCGGACTTGAAGCAGCAGGCATTAACTGTGCTAAGCAAGGCATTGAAACCAACGAGCATTACGAAACCAATGTTCCCGGTGTTTATGCCGTTGGCGATGTTAATGGTAAGCAGATGCTTGCCCATGCTGCAAGTTTCCAAGGCACACACGTTATTAATCGCATACTTGGAAAAGAGGATAAGATACGCTTCGACATTATGCCAGCGGCAGTATTTACCTATCCTGAAGCAGGTTCGGTAGGACTATCGGAAGATGTTTGTAAGAAAGAGGGCATAAGCTACACCGTCAAGAAAGGCTTCTACCGCTCTAATGGTAAGGCATTGGCAATGGAAGAAACCGAAGGTATGGTGAAGGTAATGGCAGACGAGAATGGAAAAATACTTGGTTGCCACGTCTTTGGTGCCCATTCTGCCGACATCACGCAAGAGGTAGCTGTTCTTATGAACAACGATGCAACACTTGCCGACCTTGCCGATATGATTCATATACACCCAACCATTGGCGAGGTGCTTTATGAAACAATAATTTAGTGCAAATATTTGGTACATTGAAAAAAAGTACTACCTTTGTACTTAGAAAGGAAAAGCTATAGTCGTATCGATTCGATTGGGATAGTCATCAAATAAATCTGAAAACCGAGAAGACTTCTCTTGACAATGGCGGGCCACATAAAACGCATTTCAGCGACTAAACCTTAGGGTCGGTGGATTACAAAAGCAGAGAGCTCTCTTATCATAGATACTCGGACTTTTCATCACATCATCGATGCGGCTTTCTCAAATCCTCTCAAGACGAGGACTACAAAAAGGTGGAGTTCCAAAGGAGTTCCACCTTCTTTTTTGTAAGTAAAGGCATTCCTATAAGTTTAATAAAGTTTTTAATAAAAAGGAATTATGTTCTCTGGAATTGTAGAAGAAATGGCACAAGTAGTTGCCATTGAACGTTATCAAGAAAATATAGACTTCGTTTTAAAGTGTTCGTTTACAAGCGAATTGAAGATAGACCAAAGCATTGCGCACAATGGCGTGTGCCTCACGGTAGTTCATCTGCAAGGTGAAACTTATACCGTAACCGCTATGAAAGAAACTTTGGACAGGTCGAACCTTGGTTTGCTGAAAGTGGGCGACCGTGTAAACGTGGAACGCTCTATGCTGATGAATGGTCGTTTAGACGGTCATATCGTTCAAGGACACGTAGATGAAACTGCCCGTTGCGTTGCTATGGAAAATGCAAATGGCAGTACCTATTTCACCTTTGAGTACAAAGACGATGTGGAAATGGCACAGCGAGGCTACTTTACAGTGGATAAAGGCTCGGTTACAGTCAATGGCGTATCGCTGACGGTGTGCGAACCTACTGCCAATACTTTCAAAGTGGCAATTATTCCTTACACGCTTGAAAATACAAACTTTGCCGATATACAAGTAGGCTCGGTTGTAAATCTCGAGTTCGACATACTTGGCAAGTATATAGCAAGGCTCAATAGCTTGTCAAAGTAGACATTTCGTAAAAGTAAAAACCTATGTTCTGAAATTTAAGAACATAGGTTTTTTAATATGCAAGCTATGTTTTCTTATGGGGGTATTGTACCTTTTTCTTATGTATAACTAATAAATCTGCAAGCAAAAATATGTAAATATTTTTCTGTTCAGGTTGTTTGCCATAACATTCTTGTTATCAATGTATTAGAAAACCTATTGTTTTGTATTCCAAAAGCGGCTGTTTTGCAACGCAAAGCAGCCGCTTTTACCGTGCAAAACAGCCGCTTTCGCAACGCCAAATCGAAATTATCATTTTTTAGTAGAAATATCTTTACAAGACAAAGGCGTTTATCCTTCTTTATTTCTCTTGTATGTTGTTCTATCAGCAGAGTGTTAAGACTTGCCCAAAAGGTTTCCGTAGTTTTCATTTACCTTTATTCAATACCCATCAGTTCGCGCCAGCCGCCAAAGGTAAAATGTATATAATCGGTAATGATTTGGTTTATTTCAGTCTCGCTTAGGTTGTCGTGGGTAACGATATATCTAATTACACCTGCCCACAAATCACAGAGAATGCGGGTGAAGTGTGGAGAAATGTCTGAATTGATATGTGGAAACAGGCTTTTTATACGGGCGAGATAAGTTATTCCGTCGGTATATGTCGCTTCCAATAGTTGGTCGAAATAGTTCTCCAACGATGTGCCAGCAGTTTCGAATATAAGCAAACGCAACTCTTTCCGAAAGGGAACAATCAGCGATGCCACCTGTTCGCGCATCATCTCATAGTAGAATTCATGGTGAAATATGTCGAGCGTTATATATTCTTCGCCGCCAGTTTTGCTGCGATAATCCTTGAAAGCCTTGAAAAGAGGAGCAAGGACAGCCTTCAGTAAGTCGTCCTTGCTCTTGTAGTAATTATATACATTGCCTACTGCTACCCCAGCTTTGTCGGCAATAGTCTTTATGGACGTATGCTTCACACCGTTCTTCATAAACTCGTTGCTTGCAACGATGAGTATCCGGTTGCGTATCTCGTCTTTCTGTATTTGCATAGACAGTAGCTTTTAGTAAATAGTAGGCACGATTGATTGTCTTATTCTGCAAAGCTATGGAAGAAACTTGGATTTCCCTTTACCTGCATAATTGGTCCTTCTACCTTCATTGTTGCAGGGTCGTAGGTATAGAAACCGTTAGCTTTCTTATTGGAACTGCCGAATACAATCAAGCTTCTGTGTTTGCCAATAGCGATGCCCTGTGGATTGGAAATCTCCATTCCCTTGATAGTACTCATTGTCTTTTGTTTCAAATCAACTACAACGGGTATATTGGTAAAGCTTAAATAAGGATTTTCAAGACCCTTTGAGTCGAGGGCAAACGAATTGGCATAGGTGTAGACCTTTCCGTTACCTGCGTAGTAGAATGTAGAGAAGAAGTCGGCAAACTTCGTTGGCAGTCCTGCTACTTCTACTTGGTCGAGGCGTATGCAATAGTCGGGGTCTATCTCGGTAGTTCCGTTCTTGATACGTGCAATACCGCCATGGAATTGTGGGATAAAGCCGAATGAACCGATACAGTTAATATAGATGTCGTTGTTTTCGTCTATAAAGATAGAGCCTGGGTCGATGGGGCGGGTGGCAAAGCTCATTTCCAACGAAGTATTGACGATGTGTTTCTCCACCTTATCGGTCTTTGTGTCTATTACTGCAAGCTCTATGTTGTTGCGTGCAGGCATATATTGTGCGTTCATTTGGTTGAGACCGACGAACAGTTTACCATCTCTTATGACCATAGATGCAGGTGAAACATTCGTGTCAGCTTGCTTAAGACCGTTCAAATCAATCTCCGCAATACGGGTCATAGTGGTAGGATTGAATACTATTATGCTGCCTAAACCCTGCAAACTGACGTATGCTTTTTCGCTGTTCAGTTCAGTTACGCAGCATGCAGCTGCCTTTGGTGGTATCTGCAGTGCGCCTTTCTTGTGCCATTTGTTGTCGGAGTATATCCTATAACGTGTAATTTCTGCTTTTGTATTGCCCATATAGTCTGGCAGAACATAGATGTTTCCCGATTTCGAAACTATCGGAGCGGTACCGAATCCTACAGGAATACCATTGCTGTTGTCGTAGTTTCCTGGCACCATATCGGGGAGATTTTGCATGTAAACGCTGCCACTGTTTCCCTCAGGGTTGGTGATACCAGCGGCAAAGATAATTCCTTTGAATGCCTTTTCAGTTGGTTCATCGGGTTTTGGTGTAGGTTCGTCGTTGTGGCTGCATGAGCTTACGAATGCCATCATTGCGATGGCTGGAAGGATAAATCTTAAATTTCTCATTGTTTTATATGTTTATTAATTAATTATTTAAATAGGTATCTCACCTTTATTCCTATGTAGCGACCTGGTAACGGGCGGTTTAATTCAGAAACAATACGACGGTCGGTAAGGTTTTTAACCTTGAAAGTAATCGTCCAACGGTCGTTGCAGAAGCTGTGTTCTAAGGCTGCGTCCATTGTCATTGAGGTTGGAATTTTGCGTTCTTGGTACTTGCTTACCTCAAAATCGTAAAAGTATTGGTGTATATACGAAGCGTCGAAAAGCAGCCGTGTGTTCTGTCCGCTGCCACCAAAGAGGTTTTCTTTGTGCAGTTCGGCACCGAAGTTGGCAAGCAGATAGGGCACGTTGGGAATGCGCTTGTTGCGTGTAGGGTTCTCTACCTCTGTTCCTGGGATTGTTTTTCGGACGTCGCGAAGGTCTTGATAGGTTCCGTTTGCGTAGAGATAGAGTAGCGGGCAGATGTCGCCCTTGGCTTCCAGCTCTACTCCTTTCGTACGTACACTGCCGAAGTTTCGGTAGCGTGCCATGGTTGGAATCATGTCGGGAGTGAAGCGTATCATATCTTCCAGCTGGTTGTAGAAGCCATTCAGCTCTACTTCTATAAGTCCTCCATCTGCCTTTATGTGGCGATAGAGAAGCCCGAGGTTTACTCCTGATGTGCGTTCGGGCCTCAATGCTGGCGAGGCGAGTATCGAATAACCGTTGCCTATGAGTTCTTCGCTTGTCGGGATACGTACTTCCGAGTTGAAAGAAGCCTTCAGCATTAAGTCGTTTGTGAATTTATAGCGCATGGCATTGCTGAATCCAATGTAGTTTTTGGAGGTTTTCACAGGTTGAGGCTCTTTCACAGAGTAGATGTCGATGCTGCGAGAGTGAGATGAAAAGAGGAAATCCTTTAATGTAAAAGCATTCTGAAAGCGTCCGTCGAAGAGTGTTAGGTCGTACGAAAGTCCTACGGTCAGCGTTTTCATCTTGCTTGGGAAGTTGGCACGGAAGCCCAACGACTTGTCCATCAGCGAGTCGTTAGGGTGTAGGGAGTTGTGGTCTGCGTAAATGTTCAGGTTCAATGCGTGGTGCATATCAATGGTATAACCCATATTGAGCTTTGCCGTCAGCTCGTTGGAACGGTTGTTGCCGTCTGATGCAAAGTTGTTTTGCTCGCCTCCAAAAGATGAAACGGGCGGAAGCACCTTGCCGTCCCAGTCGTAGCGATGTTCAGCCTTGTCGCACAAACCATACTTGCCGATAATGTAGCCTGCATTGAAATCGAAGTCCAAACCATCTAAAAAGAAGTTGTTTCGTTTCAGTGTCAATGCTGTAACATAGCTGGTTGAATGGTTATAAGCTTCTCGTACGTTAAGGTCAATGCCCTGTATTTCCTGTCGAGTCTTCATCAGAATGAGTTCCCACTTCATCTCGTCGAACCACCATTGGGTAGCTTTTACCGACATTCCGCCCATTATCTTGTTGAAACGGTCGTGGTCTCGTTCAACGATACGTCCGTCAAGATTAGCCAAAGTCATTTTATAGTTGTTCTTGGCATACGACACCACACCGCCAACACCGAATTGCAAGCCGCTCTTGCGGTCGGTTCGTTTCAGTACGGAAGACACTTGGTGAGTATTGAACGACCCAATTTCGTAAGAAAAATCCAAGTAAATGGGGGGATATTCCTTTGTTACAACATTGACAGCCCCGCCCAATGCCGAACCGCCAAACTTGTAAGGGACGATACCTTTATATACTTCTATGCGTTCAATCATGTTTGTAGGAATATCGTTCAGTGCCACGAAGTTGCTGAGTTGCGACATAGGCGTCTCGTCAATGTACATACCCATTCGCTTTCCCTCTAATCCACGAACCGATATGCGCGATGCACTTCCCATGCCACCAGTGTTCCGCACCGTAACGCCTACGGTACGAGCGAGCACGTCGTTGATATTAGAGGCAGTGCCTTGCAGTTGCCGCTGCCCGATAACAGATATGGGCATGGCAAACTCTCTTAGCCTCCGCATCTCGCTTCGGGTAGTTACTGTTACTTCGTCCAGCACGTTGTCAACGGGTTTCAAGCGTATGTTGCAACATATGCTGTCGTGCAATGTTATCTCCCTACTTTCTGTTTTATAGCCCAAATATTGAAAGTTCAACCGCACTTGCTGCCGTCCTTGAATATTCAGAATGTAGCGACCATTGGCATCAGCAATCGTTCCTTTCCCATCTTTTGCTATCGAAACCCCTGCGCCTGCAATAGGCTCGCCAGTCTTGTCGTCGGTAATCTGTCCATATACGATGGCTTTCTGTGCTGAGATTGTCATTGTGCACAACAGGCAAAGCAATACCAAGCGAAGCCTCTTGCCGTGCAACCGCACGTCAGTTCTCCTTAATACTCCTGCCGATGGCTTCTTCTTGGCTTTTGTCTCTTTCATAATAGAAGTGTGGTAAAAACGAATATTATTCATAATTGTTCAAAAATAAAGTGCGCTGTCTTTAATTCTGACAGCGCACTTTCTTTATTAGGGCATTTCCCCATAGTTTTATTTCTCTTCCTTTTTGGTATCATTTAAAGTTCTTTTGTATGTAAATATACAATTCGTGTGCAAAGGTAGGGTTAATATTATAAACTGTCAATACCTAAAAATGGGTAAATCTACCTTCTCGTTCACTATTAGGTTCTCCGTCTTGGATAGGCAAATAGGGTATGCTCAAGTATTTTTCATGGTGTAAAACCAAAACTTCTATAAATTATTTACACGTAAATAAATATTTTTCTACGTGTAAATAAATATTTCTTTACGTGTAAGTAAATTATTCTTTACGTGTAAATAATGTTAGGACAATAGAAATTCTGACTTCTTTTGACGTAAATAGCCTCTTTCTCTCACCATTAAGCCGTTCCGTAAGATGCTTGTCTTGTTGTTGTAATGAATAGATAGGGCATAGGCAAGATACGGTACGAACGCAGCAGGCATTTGGTCTGACTTCGCATATAAACCGAGTGTTGTGCTTCTTGGTATAGAGGAGAAATTGAGAAACATCAAGAAAGAAAAAGCAAAATTTTCCTTATTCTGTTTTATTCGTTCTCGTTAAAAGTTTGTACCTTTGCAGAAGTAAACAATAAAAATATAGAGAAGATATGTATCGGACTAAGACTTGTGGCGAACTTCGCTTAATTGATGCAGGTAAGGAAGTAGTACTTGCGGGCTGGGTTCAGCGCTCACGTAAGATGGGTGGTATGACCTTCGTTGATTTGCGCGACCGTTATGGTATTACACAACTTGTATTTAACGAAGCTGAAGATGCTGGTCTTTGCGATGAAGCTAACAAATTGGGACGCGAATATTGCATTCGCGTGAAAGGTATTGTAAGCGAGCGTCAAAGTAAGAATAACAAGATAGCAACAGGCGATATAGAGATTATTGCTAAGGAACTGACGGTGCTGAGCAGCTCGCTCACTCCTCCATTTACAATAGAAGACAATACAGACGGTGGCGACGACCTCCGAATGAAATACAGATATTTGGATTTGCGACGCCCCGTAGTGCGCAGCAACTTGGAATTGCGCCACAGAATGACTATTCTTATTCGTAACTTCCTCGACAACTTGAACTTCATCGAAGTTGAAACACCTATTCTTATAGGTTCTACTCCTGAGGGAGCACGCGACTTTGTGGTGCCTTCTCGTATGAACCCAGGACAGTTTTACGCACTTCCGCAAAGTCCGCAGACACTGAAACAGCTGTTGATGGTGGCTGGTTTCGACCGCTATTTCCAGATTGCAAAGTGTTTCCGTGACGAAGACTTGCGTGCCGACCGTCAGCCAGAGTTTACCCAAATCGACTGCGAAATGTCGTATGTAGACCAGGAGGACGTGCTACAGGTGTTTGAAGATATGGCTCGCTATCTGTTCAAGGAGATTAGAGGAGTGGAACTTCCTGCTAAGTTGGAACAGATGACGTGGCACGATGCAATGAAGCGTTATGGTTCTGATAAACCTGATGTGCGTTTCGGAATGGAATTTGTAGAACTTATGGACGACTTGAAAGGTACGAGCGAGTTCTCCGTATTCAACGAAGCGAACTACATTGGAGGTATCGTGGTGCCAAATTGTGCTGATTATAGTCGTAAGCAACTGAACGAACTTACCGATTTCGTGAAGCGTCCGCAAGTAGGCGCAAAGGGTTTGGTTTACATTAAGTACGACGAGAACGGCGAAGCGAAGAGTTCTGTCGATAAGTTCTTTACACAAGAGCAGTTGCAAAAGGTGAAGGAAACAACGGGAGCAAAGAATGGCGACCTTGTTCTGATACTTTCGGGCGACAATGCCAATAAAACAAGAGTTCAGCTGTGCTCACTTCGTTTAGAGATGGGCAACCGTTTGGGCTTGCGCGATAAGAATGTTTTCAAGTGCCTGTGGATTGTAGATTTCCCACTCTTTGAATGGAGTGACGAGGAGCAACGCCTTATGGCTACCCACCACCCATTCACTATGCCAAACCCAGACGACTTGCATTTGCTTGACGAACACCCAGAGCAAGTAAGGGCATTGGCTTACGATTTTGTATGCAATGGTATCGAAGTTGGTGGTGGCTCTATTCGTATTCATGATACAGAATTGCAGGAAAGAATGTTTGAAGTGCTTGGATTTACGAAGCAACAGGCAGAAGAGCAGTTCGGTTTCTTGATGAATGCTTTCCGTTATGGTGCTCCTCCTCACGCAGGTATTGCATTCGGACTCGACCGATACGTAAGTATTATGGCTGGACTCGATTCAATCCGCGATGTAATAGCGTTCCCTAAGAACAACAGCGGACGTGATGTGATGCTTGATGCGCCATCGGTTGTTGCGCCAAAACAGCTTGATGAATTGCAGATAAAGTTAGACTTGAAAGAGTAATATATGTTGATGTAAATCAATAAAATTCAACTCTTGAGTCGTTGTAGCTTTGAAGTTGTTAGTTTTTTATCAATAAATTAGTTTCATTGAGATATTTAACGTATATTTGCAGCAAGTAATAGCAGTTTGTTATTATCTGCTTCAGTAGTATTTAAATAAGTGATGAATAATTATGGTAGAAAAGAAAGAAGTTGCTAAAGCGGCAACCAAACGGACAACAACAAAGAAGGCCTGTGCAAAGAAAGCTACGGTAAAGGTAGACTTGAGCTCAGAGAATGTAGGTTTTAAAGCTGGCGATGTGTACAATGCACTTGCAGCAGAGAACAAAGGACTTACTGTTTCTGAAATTGCAAAGGCAGCAAAAATCACCATTGAAGAGGCTTATCTGGGTATAGGTTGGCTTCTAAAGGAAGGAAAAATAAATAGCGAAGACGATAAAATAGTCTTGGCTTAATAAGGAAAACGAAATTAAGTGGGGGAGTCTGTATTTATGGTATAGACTCCTTTTTTTATGCGATACGAGAAAGATATATTGCTGTTGTTGATAGAAGCTGGCGAGAAAGGATTGTCAGTTGGCAAGATTTCGCGCCATATATTCAATACACACAATTCGTTCTTTCTGCCTTTAGATGTTGAGGAAGTGCATCAAGAGGTACAGCAATGCCTTATAAAGATGAGCAAGCGCGCAGACTCTATGCTGGGAAAAGTAAAGAAGGGCGTTTATTGCATTAATACTGACAACCAACAAGTTAAACAATTGAGGCTAAAGTTCTTGGACGAACAGAATGAAACAAAGGAGGTTACCCCTCAAGCCGACCTAAGTTTGAATTTGTTCGAGTAATATAGAAAGATAAATACAAAGCTTGTCTTTTCAAATATTTATTTGTATATTTGCACTTATTCTATTTATAAATAAGCTAAGCCTAAAGAAGTTATGATACATACAAACAACCATCTTGTGATAATGGCAGGGGGAGTCGGCAGCCGATTCTGGCCTATGAGTACGATAGATAAGCCCAAACAGTTTATCGACGTATTGGGTGTTGGCAGGTCGTTGATGCAACTTACCTACGACCGATTGAAAGGTATCACGAAGCCAGAAAACGTTTGGGTGGTTACAAACGAGAAATATTGCGAGCTGGTTCACGAACAGTTGCCCGACATTCCTGTTGGTAATATCTTGAGCGAGCCGTGCAGAAGAAACACTGCACCTTGCATAGCATACGTTAGTTGGCGCATAAAGAAGTCCGACCCTAAAGCAAACATCATCGTAACTCCAAGCGACCATATCGTAACCAATCAAGATGAGTTCCGCCGTGTTGTAACAAATTGCCTCAAGTTTACCTCCGAAACCGATGCCATTGTTACGTTGGGAATGAAGCCTTCGCGCCCTGAAACAGGGTACGGATATATACAAGCCGATTTGACAGCACCTTCTGCACGCAACAAGGAAATATTCCGAGTAGACCAATTCAGGGAAAAACCCGATGTAGAAACGGCAAAGAAGTATATCAGTATGAACAACTTCTTTTGGAATGCAGGTATCTTTATCTGGAATGTATCTACCATTGTGAACGCTTTCCGTATATACCAACCTGGCATTGCACGCATCTTCGAACGTATTTCAGAGGTGTTAGGTACTCCCGACGAGCAGAAACACATTGATGAGGTCTACCCCGAATGCGAGGGAATATCGGTCGATTACGCTATTATGGAGAAGGCAGAGGAAATCTTTGTATGCCCCGCCGACTTTGGTTGGAGCGACCTTGGTACGTGGGGTTCGCTGCACTTGCAGTCGCAACACGACCTTTACGGCAATGCTGTAATAGGGGATAATATACAAATGTACGATAGTAAGAACTGCATTGTCCACGCAACCGATGCCAAAAAGGTTGTGGTTCAAGGTCTTGAAGGCTATATCGTAGCAGAAAAAGACGGTATGTTGCTTATCTGCAAACTTGACGAGGAGCAACGGATAAAGCAATTTTCAGAGAACAATTGATGAATTAAAATAAACTTATTAAATAGCCGTTTAAAAATTAAAGCGGAATAATAAATGAGCAAGAATATAGCATTAATAACAGGAATTACTGGTCAAGACGGAAGCTACTTGGCAGAATTTTTGATAGAAAAAGGTTATGAAGTGCACGGACTGTTGCGCCGTAGCTCTTCTTTTAATACGGGACGCATTGAGCATTTGTATTTAGACGAATGGGTGCGCGATATGAAGAAAGACCGTTTGATTAATCTGCATTGGGCAGATATGACCGACTCGTCCTCTTTAATCCGTATTATTGGCGAAGTAAAGCCTACCGAAATCTACAACCTTGCAGCACAAAGCCACGTTAAAGTCAGCTTTGATGTACCTGAATATACAGCCGATACCGATGCAGTAGGTGTACTCCGACTCTTGGAAGCCGTGCGCATCTGTGGTTTGGAAAAGGTTTGTAAGATTTATCAAGCATCAACTTCAGAACTGTTTGGTAAGGTACAGGAAGTGCCACAGAAAGAAACAACACCTTTCTATCCACGTTCTCCATATGCTGTTGCAAAGCTCTATGGCTACTGGATAATGAAAAACTATCGCGAATCGTACGGAATGTACTGCTGCAACGGTATTCTTTTCAACCACGAGAGTGAACGCCGTGGCGAGAATTTCGTTACCCGTAAAATCACTTTGGCAGCTTCTCGCATTGCTCAAGGTATGCAGGATAAACTTTATCTTGGCAATCTTGGTGCGCAGCGCGACTGGGGATACGCTAAGGATTATGTTGAATGTATGTGGCTAATACTTCAGCAAGACGAACCAGACGACTTCGTTATCGCTACTGGAGAGATGTACACGGTGCGTGCTTTCTGCACGGCTGCGTTTAAGGAAGCTGGCATAGAACTTGAATGGAAAGGCGATGGCATCGACGAAAAAGGATACAACAAAGCTACGGGCGAAGCTATTGTAGAGGTAGACCCTAAGTATTTCCGTCCTGCTGAAGTGGAACAACTGCTTGGCGACCCTACAAAAGCAAAGACGAAGTTGGGTTGGAATCCTCGTAAAACCACCTTTGAGCAGCTGGTTAAGATAATGGTTGAACACGATATGAAGTTTGTTAAGAAGCTGTACCTAAAGGCACAAATGCCCGAATAAACAGAAAATAGACGGATAAAAAGATATTAGGTGGTTTTCGTTTTTAAATGAGAACCACCTATTATTAACGTAAGTTCGGTACAAGAAAGCAGGTTGAGCAGGCAAAACTTGCAGGTATTTCTTAGCAAGGGCCTAACAGAAATAGTGAGAGTTTTTCGGTTTAATCTTGTAAAGATAATTCCGTTAAAAAGTGATAACTGCGCTTTAGCATTGCGAAAGCGGCTCTTTTGCATTGCAAAACCTACGCTTTTACCGTGCAAAACAGCCGCTTTTGGAACGCAAAACAATAGGTTTTGTAATGCGTTGATAGTTAGGTGGTTAAGCAATAATTATGCTTTTGAAAAATATTTACACCTTTCTTACCTTCTTTTCACTCGTAGAACAATGTATTATAGTTATACACTGCTTGCTTAAGAAATTAAATAGAAATTCAATGAAATTGTTTCTCACTTTATTCTTTGCACTTATTTCTGCATCAACCCTTGCACAAACCTATCCTAAACTGGTAGCTTTGAATGAACAGCACCACTTTAAAGAAACGGTTCCGAAAGGCAATTATAGTGGAATAACGTGGTTAGGGGGCAACCGTTATGCGGTTGTTTCCGATAAAACAGAGCACAGTGGCTTTTATATTTTCACGTTGGATATAGACTTAAATACAGGTGATATTAAGCAAGTGGTGTCTAATGGTTTCTTTACCTCGTCTGCACCAAATGCCGACGAAGAAGGTATTGCCTTCCATTCAGGTAGACACAGCATATTCATAGCGCGTGAAGCTGACAATAGTATCTGCGAATACGACCTGTCGGGCAAACTTACTGGCAAGCAATTGCTTGTTCCGTCCAGCCTTCGTTCTGCTTCAAATGTCTATGGTTTAGAGTCTTTAACCTACAATGGCACTACACATTTGTTCTGGACTACTACCGAATCTACATTGGAAACC
This sequence comes from Prevotella intermedia ATCC 25611 = DSM 20706, assembly GCF_001953955.1. Lineage (NCBI taxonomy): Bacteria > Pseudomonadati > Bacteroidota > Bacteroidia > Bacteroidales > Prevotellaceae > Prevotella > Prevotella intermedia. The sequence continues at coordinate 1,490,075 of NZ_CP019300.1, read as the reverse complement.
GATGGGAAACAGGCAGCACCTATGCAGCTGTTGGAAAACCGTTTGCGTCTTCAAGCCTTCGATGAAAGCCTCCAACCCATAGCGCAATATGCTTACAAGATGGACAAAGGCACCGTAAATAAGCCTGCGCAGAACTATGCTATGGGTGTAGCCGATATGGTTGCATTAGACAATGGTGTACTTCTTGTTTTGGAAAGAGAACTTTATGTTGCGCCCAAAAAGTTCGGTTCGTTTGTAAAAAACAAACTTTATAGTGTCAATACTAACACTGCGGAGCAAATAGACAGCGACAAACCGCTCACGGACGCAAGTCCTTACATGGTGAAACACTTACTTGCGGAATGGAAAACATCATTAACCTTGTTTCATCAAGACTTCGCCAATTACGAAGGAATGTGCCTTGGACCTAAGCTGAATGATGGTTCGCAAGTTCTAATCTTGTGTGCCGACAGTCAAAATCAGTATGGTGGCATACTGCGCGATTGGTTTCGTACAATCGTTTTCCGCTACTAAGGCTTTCCAAACGATACCTTTATTTCAGGCGTTTTTGTAGTTTGCGCAATGCCTTGTTGCGTATTTGACGCACACGTTCACGCTTTATTCCCATTTCTTTGGCTATCTCTTCCATAGTATAACGTTCGCCATTTTGCAGTCCGTAGATAAGCGTGATTACTTTCTGCTGCCTTTCGTCAAGCACGTCCATACCTTTTGCAATTTCAGCAGCAATAATCTGGCGTGTTAAATGCTCGTCGGCTTGTGGCGAGTTCTTGTTCTCCAAGACGCTTTGCAAGGTGAAGTTGCCGTTGCTGCCAACAGGTACGGGCTGGTCGATAGATAGCGTGTGGGCTTTGCGGGTACGTTGTTTATCCTCTCCAGCATTCTGTACTTTATAAGTATCGAGCTGTTCTCTTATGGCTTCTTCCATTGCCTTGCGTATGTAGGTAGCAGCAAACTTGACGAATCGTGTACCTTTTGCGCCGTCGAACTTCTGCGCTGCGTGCATCATGCCAATGTTTCCTTCGCTTATCAGGTCGTCTTCACCAAGCCCACGGTTCCTGTATTGGTGTGCCAACGATACAACAAACTTCAGGTTAGCCTTCGTTAGTTTCTCCAAAGCCTTTGCATCTCCAATCTTAATCTTGGCTGCGAGTTCGCGCTCTTCAGCATCGGTAAGCAGTTGCTGATTGGCAATTTCCTCTATGTATTTACTGTTTGTAGCCATAATATCTAATGTTTTGTGTTATTCTATTCTTAAAATGGTAGCGTGTTGTTGTCTGCTTTTCCCTTTCTCGGTGTAGGTGTAAGCAGTGGATATGCTTCTGGCTTGCTGTCTTCGGGATATAAATCAGCCAGTAAGTCTTTCGTTTCTACCAAGTTTTTCTTGATGGCAATGCCCAAAATCCTATTATACTCGTCCATCAAACCAAGTTCGTAGCAGCATCGGGCATAATACGCATAGCCTATGTTCCAGTCCTCTGACACTCTTTGCAGATTAGCAGAAAACAACTTATAGGCATCGCTCATGTAGCCGTTACCCATCAGCGAAATAGCCATTTGTATGTATGTTTCCTCTTTTGCTTCTGAGTTTTCAATTGCTTTTGTGAAATATTTAAATGCCTCTTCTACCTTCTTTTGGTTCAAATAAATATCTGCAATCGTAATGTTCACGAAGTTTTGCCTTGCTCCAACAGTAACTTTCTGAAAGCGTTTGTAATAGTTTATCGCTTCGTCGCCGTTGCCGATGCTGTATAAGGCATTGGCTTTGTTTAGGAGAGCGTCTTCGTCTTCGGGGTTGATAGCTAAGGCATATTCGCTTGCCGTGATAGATTCGTTGTATTCGCCACGAACAAAATGACACTCAGCCAATTCGTTCCAATAAGTAGTAGAGTAGGGGTTGCTGTCGATTAGCTCGTTCAGTACATCTTCGCTTTCGTTGCTTTTCCCCGTCCATAAAAGTATCTTTGCTTTCAGTTCCTTGTAGTCTTTCGCTTCCGTATCTTCATATTGGCTTAGCCATTTTTGTGCAAGTTCCACTAAACCGTAGTCGCAAAAGAGCGAAGCAACATCGAAAATATAGTCTTGTTGTTCGTCTGCTGCAATCTTGTCGAAGTGTTCCGAAAGATATTTGTTGGCTTCTTCGTGCTTATTCTGCATCATCATTATCTCCGCAATCAGATAATAATAGTCCAAATCTGTTTTGTCTATAATCTCCTCTGCAAGCAGTTCAGCCTTTACAGGGTCTTTGTCTACAAACAGTGCGGTGCGCGCCAGAAAGCAAAGAGGGGCAGCAGCACCCGGAAAAACATTTACTGCGTATGTTGCTGCTGCCCTTGCTTCTTCTTCCTTACCAGTTAGATGATAATATTCAGCAATATCAGCAAGTTCCTCGGAGTCGAGGAAACTGCTGCCATTCTGTTTACATAGTTCTTCGTATTTATGAAGAATATGTTTGAATTTATTGCTTTTAAAATATTCGTTCAATCTGCTTTATCCTTTATTTTGTGTTTTAGCCCATGCGTCTTTAAGCCCTACTGTCTTGTTGAAAACAAGTTTTTCGGCTGTAGAATCGGGGTCGAGTATAAAGTAACCCGTGCGCTGGAACTGCAAGTAATCGCCTGGTTTCTTTTCCAAAAGATATTTTTCAACGTAGCAGTTGTTGTAAACCTTCAAGCTGTTGGGGTTGAGAAGCTCTCTGAAATCGCGCTCGTCGGCAGATGGATTTTCTACGTTGAAGAGTCTGTCGTATTCACGAACTTCTGCTTTCAGACAATGTTCTGCGCTCACCCAGTGCAGCGTTCCCTTTACTTTACGGTTGGCACCTTCCAATCCGCTCTTGCTTGTAGGGTCGTATTCTGCCTGAATTTCCACGATGTTTCCTTGCTCGTCCTTCGTGCAGCCTGTACATTTAACAATGTATGCACTCTTCAAACGCACTTCTTTCCCCGGTGTCATACGGAAGAACTTCTTAGGTGCGTCCTCCATAAAGTCGGCACGTTCTATCCATAAATTCTTAGAGAAGGTAATCGTGTGTACGCCTTCTGCCTCGTTTTCGGGGTTGTTGATGCTTTCCATTTCCTCGGTCTGACCTTCAGGGTAGTTGGTTATAACCAACTTCACAGGGTCGAGCACAGCACTTACGCGTGTTGCTTTCTTGTTCAAATCGTTGCGTACGGCAGCTTCGAGCAATGCCATATCGTTCAGAGCGTCGAACTTTGTATAGCCGATAGAGTCGATAAAAGCGCGGATAGACTCTGGCGAATAACCACGACGGCGCATTCCGCAGAGTGTAGGCATACGAGGGTCGTCCCACCCGCTCACAAGTTTCTCGTCCACAAGTGTGTGCAGCTTTCGCTTCGACATCACGGTGTAGGTCAGATTCAGACGGTTGAACTCAATCTGTCGTGGGCGGTTGTCGTTCAGCACATCAGCTGTATTGTCCGATTCTTTCAAGAAGTCGATGAACTTATCGTAAAGCGGACGGTGAGGCACAAACTCCAATGTACAGATAGAATGGGTAACTCCTTCAAAGTAGTCGCTTTGTCCGTGTGCAAAGTCGTACATCGGATAGCAGTTCCACTTTGTGCCTGTACGATGGTGTGGTGTATGTATAATACGGTATATGATAGGGTCGCGGAAGTGCATATTGGGGTTTGCCATATCCAATTTCGCACGCAGCACCATACTTCCTTCAGCTACTTCGGGTGTATTCATCTTCTCAAAGAGCGCAAGGTTCTCCTCTATTGGGCGGTCTCTGTATGGCGATGGTGTGCCGGGTTCGGTTGGTGTACCTTTCTGTGTTGCTATCTGTTCAGAGCTTTGCTCGTCAACGTATGCCAATCCTTTCTTAATGAGCCATATCGCAAAGTCCCAAAGTTTTTCAAAATAGTCGCTTGCGTAGTATATATCTCCCCACTTGAAGCCCAACCAGCTGATGTCGTGGAGAATGTTCTCTACATATTCGTTTTTTTCCTTCGATGGGTTTGTATCGTCGAAACGCAGGTTGCAGATACCGTTGTATTTCTCTGCCACACCAAAATCCATACAAATGGCTTTTGCATGCCCTATGTGCAAGTAGCCGTTAGGCTCTGGTGGAAAGCGGGTTTGTATGCGTTTTCCGTTCTTTCCTTCGGCAATATCTTCTTCAACTAATTGTTCTACAAAGCTCAAACTACGCTTCTCTTCGTTTGTGTTACTCTCTATTGTATTCATAAACTATAATTTTTTCTTCTGCAAAGATAGTTATTTTTTTCTTCTTATTATATGTTTTTATTATTAATAATGTAATTCGATAACCATAAAGTGTTGCATAATGTTTCTTTTGTTGTAAATCTTAAAGCACCTTTATACTTGCATCGTATATTTTTGAAAAATAATTAAAAAAAAATTTGGTAGATAATAGAATTTAAGCTATCTTTGCACACGTTATCCTGAATACAATCTTTTTACCTTAAATGACTAATACCTATTGAGGTTGAGTGCCCGTCGCTGCGAAGCGTTGGGCATTTTTATTTTCTTTTAGAACTGTTTTATTCTCCTACGAAATATGTGAAGAAAATACAATAGGAGCAGATTTTTGATGGAGAAAAACCGACAGAAAATGGAAATAGCTTTGTAAATATTTTTTCAAACGATAATTCTTGCATAACTTCTTTGTTACCAATGTTTTACAAAACCTATTGTTTTACATTCCAAAAGCGGCTGTTTTGCACGGTAAAAGCGTAGGTTTTGCATCGCAAAAGAGCCGCTTTCGCAACGTCAAAACGCAATTATCATTTTTCAATGAAATTATCTTTACAAAATAAAAGAACTTTTAGGGTGTTTTCATCAAGCAGCGTAAAGAAAGTTTTACAAAAAGAATGAACCTATTTGACACTTGTTGTTGATAGATATTCCTATAAAAATACGGATTTGTTAAGAAGGTATGAATAAATTTGGATTTATGGATTTTAATGCCTAAATTTGCTACAAATAATAGTATTGATGTAGCTATGAATAATTTAAAGAAAGGAGTTCAATATGAAAAAGCATTTACTCATCTGTATAATCGGACTATGTATGTTCGCAATACCTACCTATGCCGACGGCAATGAAGTCTTAACGCCGACAAAGTGCAGTATTGAAAACAAACTCGTGTATGAGCCTATAAACGAGGTTTATATTACGTTTGCAAGCCATATTGGTATAGCAAAAGATGCGAAAGCAACGATAACGTGTGACGGTAAGACAATGGCAACTGGCGTAATCGGTTCTTATACCTATAAAGAAGAGGGCATTGCGACTATCGCTTTCGACAAGGTTGTTCTTCCAAAGGGCAAATCCTATAAGTTGGAAATACCCTCGGGAACTATCTATTTGGAGACTACGCCCACTGTGAAAACAGGAAATCTGAAGTTCGACTTTACTGTTCCCGAAAAGATTACATGTGCTGAATGTACGGTGGAGAACGGTTCTGTGGTTGTAACGGAACGGTCTATATGGTTCTATTATAAAACAGAAACAGAGCCAATCGGAAATCCAACCATGACGTTGTATCGTGAAGGCGTTCCTGTGAGGACACTTAAGGCGCACGTAGGCTGGGATTGGGATCTGGGGCAGGTATATGCTGACTTTGGAAAAGAAATGAACTTCGAGAAAGGCGTGCACTTTTCACTTGTGTTGCCCGAAGGAAGTCTGAGCCCAAGGTTCCGCACGGACATTACCAACGAGGAAGCAAAGGTAGATTTCATCGGCGGATATACGAAGCCATTGGAGTCGATAAGTTACGTATGGTGCAGTCTTTTTGACAACCATAATATCGACGTGATTGACGAAGTTCGCTTCTTCTACAACCAAGCTGTTGTGCTTTCGCCCAATCCGAAGATACTGTTGCTGAAAGTAGACCAAACACTTATCAAGGAGGTAACACCAGTATTGACTGAAGAAAATGGGCAGTGGGTGGTGTCTTGCAACTTTGGAGGCGTGAAAGTTCCGGAGGAAGGCTGTTGCATAACTATTCCTGAAGGAACCGTCATCTCGGCTAATGGCGACGTGGTAGTTAATGCCAAGAACACTTTTGACGTGAACGTAACCACCAAGATAGGTAATGTATCGAACCGAAACATTGAAGTCAAGGCGTCCGACGGAAAAGTTGTTATCGACAACGCACCCATAGGCGGAAAGCTGTATGTATATTCTGCAGAAGGAAAGAAAGTTGCCGAACGTTTTGTTTCTTCGCCATGCCTAACATTGGAGTTGCCGTCGAAAGGCATCTACATTGTAGCCATTAACGGTAAGGCATATAAAGTCAATATACGATGATAGGTTCGTCAGAAGCTACCAGCATGCAATTATGGTATCAACAATATGGTAGAAAGAACTTCAAGTCATCATAATTGACAGAAAAGAAATAGCGTAAAGTGTTGCTCGTAGATACTTTACGCTATATCTATGAACTTTTGTCAAGTAGAAATAATTTTATTTTCGCTCTCTTAGAGCATCAAGTATGGAAGTGTAACGTATAAAATGAATAACGAAAAAGAACAATATGGAACAGACGAAACGTCTTCGCTCAGTGTGCGAACATAATGCAGGCATACAGTGTCCCTGCCCAAAAGAATGTCCGCGTCATGGCAAATGTTGTGCCTGCGTGGCACATCATCGTCAGCAAGGTGTATTGCCTTTCTGTTTAAAAGGCTTGGCATAATAATTACGCACCTTATTATATAGAAGCTACATCGGCGATGAAATAATATAAATGCAGCGAACAAGATAGGAAAAAGAACAAGAGAAACAGAATATGAAAAGCTTTGGTAAGAAAGCGTGGATACTTCCACAGCCTGTGCTGATTATCGGCACATACGACGAAAACGGTAAGCCTAACGCTATGAATGCAGCGTGGGCAGGTCAATGGGACAACCATGAAATTATGATTTCAATGGGAAAGCACCAGACAACAGAGAATTTAAACCTTAAAGGAGAGTTCACGGTGGCTTTTGCTACGGCAGAAACGATGGTCGCTGCCGACTTTGTAGGTATTGTAAGTCAGAAGAACGACCCTGGCAAGATGGCGAAAACGGGTTGGACGGTTGTAGCTTCCGAAAATGTAAATGCGCCTGTCTTCACCGATTTCCCTATGACAATGGAGTGTCGCATCAAGGAAAAGCAGAAAGAATCAGCGACAGGTTGCTACATCATTGCAGAGATAGTGAATATTCTTTGCGACGAGAAGTATCTTGCAGGAGACGGCAAACCAGATGTCGAGAAGATGAATCTTATCACCTTCGACCCTGTTCACATGGGATATATTCAGTTGGGCAAGCGCGCAGGCAATGCGTTTTCAGACGGCAAGGCTTTGAAGTAAGGAAGGTGTCAGCCTCGAATAGATAGAATGATAATTTCTAAATAAGGGAATTTTAAATAAACAGTAACGATTATGTTTGAACACATTGCAGATTTCACAGCATGGCCAATACTTACGGGTATCCTCATCGGCTATATTGCGAACCGTATTATGAGTGGCGAAGGCAAAGGATGTTGCATGAATCTTATCGTAGGTATCATCGGTAGTTATGCAGGAACTTTAATCAGTCATCTGCTTGATATAAACCTGTTTGGCAAGGGTTATATTACCAATTTCGTATTCTGCGTGCTTGGTGCAGTGTCGGTATTATGGATTTGGAAGAAACTTTTTGATTAGTATGATGCCCATTGATACCACCAATATGTGCTCGCACCTGCAGCAGAAACTGTTCGATGAAGGTGGCGTTTATCATCATATTTGGACGACAATGCAAGATGAAGACAATCTGACGGCAGTTGTTCGTTCTCGCCAATTGCATATTTACCGCAACGGAAAGAAAGTACTGGTGCTGGCAGGTAAGGCAAAACCAAAGATTATAAGAGAAGACAAGCTCTGCGAAATGATTTCTGAAGATATGCTGAAATGAAGCTGACGTATATTTTTCATAGCGGTTTTGCCATCGAAACGGAAACTTGTGTACTTATTTTCGATTGTTGGAGAGACCCTGCTGGGGTTGTTTCAAAGGTTCTTTCTACCGCAAAGCCTGTTTATGTGTTCGCCAGTCATTTCCATGAGGACCACTTTACAAAGGAGATATTGAAGTGGCGAAGTGCGTATCCGTCGCTTTCTTTCACCTATATTCTTTCCAAGGATATATTGAAGCACAGAAGAGCCGTCAAGGAAGATGCAGATGCGTGGCTGGCAAAGGGTGCTGAGTGGCACGACAAGCACATTAAAGTTTATGCGACTGGCAGCAACGACAGTGGTGTTTCGTGGATAGTGGAAGTTGATGGTAAACGTATTTTCCATGCGGGCGACCTCAACAATTGGTACGCCCGTTTTCTTACAGAAGACTATAAGGGAGGTACTATCTTCAGCGAGGAGTTTGGAGAGGTGAATCCACTGCAAGATGAGAAACGTTTTCTTGGCGAGTTGAAGGACATTAAGAAGATTGCGGACTCCTTTGATGTTGTGATGTTTCCGATAGATGGTAGAATAGGGAACGGATATACGCGTGGTGCCCGACAATTCATAGAGCAATTCAAGGTAGGCTTGTTCGTTCCAATGCACTTCGTGGTAAGCGGATTTGAGAGTGCCTGGCGTATGAAAGAGTTTACCGATGAATGCAATATTCCTTTCTGGAGCATTGAGTGTGAAGGTGAAATGTTGGAGCAATGACCAAGTCGAAGCGTAGGCGATAAGCTAAGAAAGATAGTATAAATTCAGGTTGGGATAATGAGCAAGAAGGACACAAATGTGCTGCCTGTCAGTGCGACAAATAAAAAATGATATACAAATGTTATCAAAAGAATGAACCAGAGTGCTGTGGTACGAATATTGTAAGATTGTTTACAGATAACATTAGTAACAAAATTAAAAACGATAGATTATGAAGTTCGAGAAAGGAAAAGTATTTGTAGCAAGTGAATTGGTAGACTATACAGAAGGCGGTGTAGTGAGTAAGGAATTGGTTCATAGCAATGCAGGTAGCGTAACGCTCTTCAGTTTTGATGCTGGTCAGGGACTTTCGCAGCACACTGCGCCTTTCGATGCGTTTATTCAGGCGGTAGACGGCGAGATGGTTCTCAATGTAGAACGTGAGTTCGATATAAGCTCTATGTAATTATTCTGCTTTTATCAATTATTTCTATGTTCATTTCTGGCTTCTTTGGCAACAGATTGTATGCAATGAGTCCTGCTATCAGATTTGTTGCAAAGTTATCAAAAGAGCGATGTCTGGTGTGTTCTATCTGACACACATTCTTCAGTTCATCGTTCACTGTCTCAATGACAGAACGTTTTCTGAGCAACAACTTATCATACAGGCTCATCAGTGAGTTCTTCATGTTCTTCTTTATCTTGGTCACCAAATGTATATTGTCCACAAAGAGCATCTCAAAGAGGTTCTGACTGATATACCCCCTGTCTGCAAAGAGTTTTCCAAACAACCTGTCGGTGAAGCGTTTATCCTTCAATGGCTCCCTGTCATCTATGTTGCCTGGCGTGAGCTTCCACTGGATAATCTCTCCCTTGTCATTGATGACAAGATGTAGCTTGAAGCCGTAGAACCAGCCCATGGTGCACTTTCCTTTTGCCGCCCAGCCCCTCATGGTCCTGTGCTGCCTCTCACGCTTGATGTGGCAGGAAGCCAGTGGTGTGGAATCAATGATGGATATGCCTGAACACTTGCCCAGTGCACATGTCTGGAGAAACAGCAGCAGGTGCAGTGCGACCTGTGCTTGCCGCTCAACAAAGCGGTTGTAGGAAATCCGATGTGGGAAGTCTCCACGCATATGCTGGCAGATATATCCTAAGTAGAAGGACTTGAGGTCTCGGAAGCGGTGAGTGTGGAACAGGACCAGAATGGTCATGATTTCACTGTCCGACATACGGGAAGCACGGTTACGGTGCCGCTTGCCGTGTACTTGAAGCGTATGTTTTTTCAACTCAGGAGTAAAATACTTGCAAAAATCGTCGAATATACAGAATATTTCTATTAAATTTGTATCAGTCATAGGAGTGGGTATTTGTTTGTAACTCTTTGGTTTACAAGTATAAAGGTATAAAAAATATTCCACTCCTACAACTTTTCAAACAACTTTCTTATATCGAACTCACGTAATGTAGAGGGTACGGACCATCGTATCAATGCAGGCGAAAGTTTCATTATCCCAAGCGGCGCACTCCACTCTGTGAAGACAGAACAGCGTTTTAAGATGATAATAACGATGATAAGGGGATAAAATATTATTGCTGTCTGGCAAAACTTTTATATCATAAAACAGTTGCGGGGTTACCTTTAAATGGGTAATCCCGTTTCTTTTTGATGTGACCTTATAGGTGTCGTAGTAGGAACTTTTCAGTTTGAATTTGTAAAAATAATTCTCTTAAAAAGTGAAAACTGCGTTTTGACATTGCGAAAGTGGCTGTTTTGCGATGCAAAACCTACGCTTTTACCGTGCAAAAGAGCCGCTTTTGGAATGTAAAACAATAGGTTTTGCAATACGTTGATAACGAGATAGTTAAGCGATAATTGCATCTGTGAAAAATGTTTACAGTTTTATAATCGGTTTTCCGTTTATAAAATGATGAATAGGGGCGAAGTTGTATTGCTATCCATAATAAGTATTGATAGTCCTTTTGTAAATAGGAAAATACAAAAAATGGGTTCAAGATACAGCATCTTGAACCCATTTCTATTTTATTTGTTTATCAGCCAATCTCTAAGAATGATAGCATGGTTGCAGTTTTCTCTTTTTGCACCATATAATAAGGTTACATTGCTCGATTCGAGAAGTACTTTAATATGGTTGGCAAAGGGCATTGCCTCTGGATTGTTGTCAAGTTCTGAACGGTATTTTTCGGCAAACGTAGCATAGTTTTCTTCCTTGTGCCCAAACCATTTGCGTAGTTCGGACGAAGGAGTAATTGCTTTGTTCCATTCGTCGATGCACGCTTTTTCCTTTGCAATTCCCCTTGGCCATAGTCGGTCTATGAGGATACGATACCCATCGCCTTCTTCAGGCGTTAGATAAACACGCTTTATCTTCAATTCATTCGCTTTCTTCATTCTCTAATCTTAGCTGTTGGCGACGTTTCTTAGGTTCCTTTTCCTTGCCGTGTTTCTTGCGGTTCTTACGTGGACGATAATAGCCCGTCCAAAGGCACCACGCAATAGCCAACCCTATAATGGCTATATAGACTACGTTGCTGGTGTCGTGCAAGAAGGTGAAAATGCGCCCAGTGTGGGTTTCGAGTGCTGCTATGTGCAACGACATCGGTAGTTGCTGGAACTGGGCAGGCATCTTTGGCGAGGTGGTTCCCTCGTAATAGTCGATGAGGAATGGCTCTTTGAAATCGTTGCTGAAGCCCACCATCATAATATCCTTGTCGATTGGCACAACCTTTGGCATTCCTCCTTGCACATTGCGGCTCCAGAGGTAAAGACCGTTGAACGAACCTACGAGCCATTGACCTGTGTTTACTTGGTAGAAAGCAGAAAGTCCCATATAGCTTACCTTTGGTGTTCCCTTGATAGGACGTGGGGTAGAGCGGAGGTCTTGCAGTGCATAGAAACCTTTTGAGGTGTAGATGAGCCAGTCTTTTTCGGCAGAATCGTAACGCACGGCACGTAGTAGGTCGTTCCAAGGGTTCTTGCTGTCTTGTACCGTGAAAGGCAATGCAGGCACACGCCCTTTTACTATGGCTACCATTGCAGGTGGGCGGAGAAACCAACCAGTGATGGTAATGAAGAGTGTAAGAACAATTGTGATTCTGCCAATACGGCGATGCACCCAATAAAGTGTCTTGAGTTGCGACTTGCCGGCACGTGTTTTGCGTGCAATGAAGAACCATACGCCCGAGATGCAGAGGATAATCAGGACGATAGCCACTGCGTCGCCGACGAGTTTGCCGATTGTTCCAAAAAGTGCTCCGCTATGTATCAGCCATACTGTGCGTAGGAGTGAAACCTTGCCATCGTGGTCGGTGCTTGCCCGAAGTTGTATTTGACGAAAGGGTTTGCCAACATTGGGAGATAGCCAAAGGTGGTTGCGAGATGCTACAACCACAGAGTCGCCACGCGAAGTAACATCTACCAATCGAGTGTCAAGGCCATCAAGGTCTACTGTTTGCCAAGTGTTGTTCTCAAGATGGAATAGCTGAAAGTTGCCTACTGCCCATATTTCGCCCGAACGGGTGTGGGTGATGGCTTTAATATTGCGCAACTCAACGCCAGACGGCATACCTTTGTTGAAGTCCTTTATCTTAGCACCAAGCCTGTCGGTGAGGAAAAATCCATTTTCACCATATATAATAACGCTGTCTCCTTTTGCAAGTGTTCCTCGCATTAGTCCCTGATTCCAGTTCTTATACGCATAGCTACTCGGCATAAGCGAGCGGGAAACGTTGATGTTGGAGAATATTTCGTGGTGATTCAAGATGATACCAGATACACAAAAACCGATAAGGAACAGACAGAGAATCAGTCCGAACCAACGATGCATTTTCTTCATTTTACTTAATAGTTTCTTATGTTTTAACTTGCAAAAATATTTAGTTAGTTTGGTGTAAAAGGTAACATTTGTGCCCATAGGCATGTCTTTTGTGATATATTAATATTTTAAACATTTATTATAAATTTAAATCCTAATAAATGAGGATAAACTATTGACAGCTTGCATAAATTTAACTATCTTTGCCCCCATAAGGTTAATAATTGAAATTATTATAATAAAAAATATATCACAATGAATCTGCGAAAGCTTACATCATGGTTTCCCGAACTGACTTATCGCCAAAAGGTGGTATCGCTTGTTATATCGGGTGTCATTGTGGGATTAGGAGGATTGTTTTTCTATCTTCTGCGTATGCACACTTATATTGTGGGCGACGACCCCGCTGCTTGTGTAAACTGTCACATTATGGCTCCTTATTATGCTACATGGGCGCACTCCAGCCATGGAAGAGATGCTACATGTAACGATTGCCATGTGCCACACTCAAGCATAGCTGCTAAATACCTATTTAAAGGTATGGACGGTATGAAACATGTGGCTTACTTTGTAACCCGCTCAGAGCGTCAGGCTATTATGGCTGAAGAAGCATCTTCAGAAGTGATAATGGACAACTGTATACGTTGCCACACACAACTTAATACAGAGTTCGTAAAGACAGGAAAGATTGATTATATGCAAGCAAAACGTGGCGAGGGTAAGGCTTGCTGGGATTGCCACCGTGAAGTTGCTCACGGCGGAATGAATACGCTCAGCAGAACCCCGAATGCTGAAACGCAAGTGCCTATACCTCCATCTCCTGTACCACAATGGTTGCAGAATTTACTCGAAAAAAAATAAAAATCTAACAATATGGCTAAACAGTTAAAGAAATGGCAAGGATGGTTGCTCTTCGGCGGAGCAATGGTTATCATCTTCATTCTGGGCATGCTTTGCTCTTCTATGTTGGAGCGTCGTGCAGAAGTTGCCTCAGTGTTCAACAATCGCCGAACAGTGATGACCGACTCAATTGTGAGTCAGAATGAGAAGTTTGCTGAGGATTTCCCCAAGGAATATCAGACTTGGGCAATGACTGAAGACACTTCTTTTGTGAGTAAGTACAACTCTTCGCAAGAGATTGATGTATTGGCACAACGCCCAGAAATGGTTATTCTGTGGGCTGGTTATGCTTTCTCTCGTGAGTACAATACTCCTCGTGGGCATCGTCATGCAGTTGAGGATTTGCGCAAGATTTTACGTACAGGTTCGCCAGGCGTAGATGGTCAGGAGGATATGCAGACTGGTACTTGCTGGACTTGTAAAGGTCCTGATGTTCCTCGCTTGATGCGTGAGAAAGGCAAGAATGCTTTCTATGCTGCTAAGTGGAGCCAGTGGGGTAACGAAGTTATGAATTCAGTAGGTTGCTCAGACTGCCATGATGCTCGCAATATGGATTTGAGACCCGCTCGTCCTGCTCTTTATGAGGCTTGGCAACGTGCTGGCAAGGACGTGAAGAAGGCAAGTCATCAGGAGATGCGTTCATTGGTTTGTGCACAGTGCCACGTTGAGTATTACTTTGAAAAGGACAACGGTAACTATCTCAAGTTCCCACAAGATAAGGGACTCACTTGTGAAGCCGCTGAGGAATATTACGACTCTATTGGATTCTACGATTATATACACCCACTCTCTAAGGCTAAGGTTCTGAAAGCTCAGCACCCAGGTTACGAGATTTTCAAGCAGGGTATCCACGCTCAACGCGGATTGAGTTGTGCTGATTGCCACATGCCTTACATTCAAGAAGGTGGTATAAAGTACACCAGTCACCACATCACATCACCATTGGCAAATATCAACCGCACTTGTCAGACTTGCCACCGTCAAAGCGAAGAGACATTGCGTCAGAACGTATATGAGCGTCAAGAGAAAGTCTTTGATATCCGTAACCGTGTAGAGAAAGAGTTGGCTCGTGCACATATCGAGGCTAAGTTTGCTTGGGAGAAGGGAGCAACAGAAAAGGAAATGGAACCAATATTGACAGCACTGCGCAAGAGCCAATGGCGTTGGGACTATGCAGTGGCAAGCCATGGTGCCAGCTTCCACGCACCACAGGAAGTTACTCGCCTGCTTGGTGTAGCCCTAAACTATGCGCAGACAGCACGTATTGATATTGCTCGTGTACTGGCTCGCCATGGTTACAGCAAGGAAGTGCCAATGCCAGACATTTCTACTAAGGATAAAGCTCAAAGCTACATCGGTCTTGATATGAAGAAACTCAAGGCTCAGAAGAAGAACTTTATTGACAATGTAGTTCCTCAATGGGTGAAGACAGCCAAGAAGAATGGCAGATTCATTACAAAGGAAATGTAATGTGTGGAGCATAAACCTCTAAACATTGAACATAGACATATTAAAGTATGTGGAATAAACCTTGGAAATACCGCGAGGGAATTGCTATAAGTGTAGGGCTTCTGATTACAGGAGCCCTATTACAAGTTTCTATAGGCCCTGTGGAATGGCTTGTCTTTATGTGGCCAGCCAATATTATTGCATTGACAATACTTATAGTAGCATTAGGATTGTTCTATGCTCTCCGCTCTAAAGTATATCTTTTTAAGTTTATGACGCAAGTAGAGGCGGCAGTGCCAGCACTTGCTGCTGCGTCTGTACTTACAATTATCATGGGCTTGAGTCGCCAAGTTCCTGAAGGCCGTCCTGCTGTAGACCCTATCGGACTTACTCGTATGCTCAGCTTTTGGCCCTTCGTTCTCATCTATCTTTGGAACATTGTGATTGTAGCAGAGGTGGGTATTCAGTAGCTCATGCACTTCCAGAAACGATTTATTCCTTCGCTCATCAGTCACTTAGGATTGTTTGTCTTCGTAACTTGCGGTACATTAGGTTCTGCCGATATGCAACGTCTCAAGATGTATTGCGAAGAAGGTAAACCCGAATGGCGTGGAATCGATGACCATCAAGAGGTACACGAGTTGCCACTTGCCATTGAGTTGCAGAAGTTCACAATTGACGAATATCCTCCAAAGTTGGCAATATTCGATAGCAAGACTGGCAAGGTTCTGCCCAAAGACAAACCGCAGAATATCATTATTGAGCAAAATTTCACTTCCGAAGAACTTTTAGGTTGGAACATCACAGTGGAGAAATACATTGAGGACGCCATGCCTGCAAGTATGCTCAAAATGATGAAAGGAATGCCAGCACAGATGATGCAGATGATGAAAATGGACGATTTGGGAATGCGCATCAATGCTGGTGGATTTGTTGAGTATAAAGGTAAAGGTGCTGCCACAGCCATTCTAATCAAGGCGCAGAAGGGTAGTGTTGTAAAGAAAGGCTGGGTAAGTTCGGGAAGTTATATGTTCCCAATGTCGAGTTTAAAGCTTGACGATAAGACTGAAATAGCAATGTCGGCTCGTGAACCATTGCGCTATGCGTCAGATGTAAACGTCTACACTCAAGATGGTAATGCCTTTCAGGCGCATATTGAAGTGAATAAGCCATTTTCAATTGGTTCGTGGAAGATTTATCAGCTTGATTTCAATAAGGAGCAAGGAAAGTGGAGTACCCTCAGCGTGTATGAACTCGTATCCGACCCTTGGCTGCCTGCCACTTATGTGGGTATCTATCTGTTGCTCATAGGTGCAGTTCTCATGTTTATCACAGCAGGTCGTAATAAATATAAGAAGGAGGAAGATAAGAAATGATAGCGTTTTGGAATTACTTTATATATTTTGCTGTAGCAGCTGTGTTGCTTTGGGCAACAGGTGCTTATGCCGCATGGAAAGATAAGAAGATAGTTGCTTATAGTGCTACGATACTCGGGTTGGCGGTATTTTTCAGTTATATCCTCATTATGTGGATAGCTCTCGACCGTCCTCCAATGCGTACCATGGGCGAAACACGTTTGTGGTATTCTTTCTTCCTGCCATTAGCAGGCATCATTGTTTACAGTCGTTGGGATTATAAGTGGCTGTTGTCATTTTCCACAGTGCTTTCTCTGGTTTTCATTTGCTTCAATCTTCTGAAACCAGAAATTCATAGCAAAACCCTTATGCCTGCTTTGCAGAGTCCTTGGTTTGCACCACACGTCATCATCTATATGTTTGCTTATGCGCTCTTGGGCGGTGCTTTCGTGATGGCTGTTTATCTGTTGTTCTTCAAGAAAAGCAAGATAGTAACCCACAAGGAGCTTGATATAACAGACAATCTCGTTTATATAGGTTGGGCTTTTCTCTCGTTGGGTATGCTCACAGGTGCTCTTTGGGCAAAAGAAGCATGGGGACACTATTGGGCATGGGACCCTAAAGAAACTTGGGCAGCTGCCACTTGGTTGGCTTATCTTACTTATATTCATTATCGTTTGCGTAAGAATTGCAACTTAGAAGTGGCTATGTGGATACTTATCATCAACTTTGCTCTCCTGCAAATGTGTTGGTGGGGTATAAACTATCTGCCATCTGCACAAGGCGTAAGCGTGCATACTTATAATATGCAGTAAAAGTGAGGCATTGAATTAGCCATCTATTAAAAGAAAGAACAAATAAGACAACAATTAAATACTGCCAATGGTAACAATAATACCATTGGCAGTATTTTCTTATATAAGAATATTTTATTGTGAATCAGAACATCTTATGGATGCGGTGTAGGATTCTCCTCAGACGACTTCTTGGCAGGAGCATCTACACGTTCGTAACTCACACCAGTAAGTGTGAAATACTTCTTTGAGGGTGTCAAGCGTACAATAGGCTCGGTAATGTGTATGTTGGGATTGAACTTTTCTTTTCCTTTCTCCACAAGTTTGCTATGGAACGATGGACTCAATGTACCGATGTCGCCAAAGTCCACAATATCACCGTTCTCAACATGCTTTTTCGCAATGTCGGCAGCAAGTCGCAGAACGGCTTCTACTTCTGCCCCAGTGAATGTTGTTGCGTGAGCAACCTCATCGCAGAAACTGCGGTGGTCTACACGTTTGCGCCCTGTCGGACGTGCTTGAATGACGGTTTTTCCAGCCATCTTTCCGAGATTTGCCTTGCGCTCTGAAAGCATATAGGCTAAAGGTCTGTT
Organism: Prevotella intermedia ATCC 25611 = DSM 20706; assembly: GCF_001953955.1. Classification (NCBI taxonomy): domain Bacteria; kingdom Pseudomonadati; phylum Bacteroidota; class Bacteroidia; order Bacteroidales; family Prevotellaceae; genus Prevotella; species Prevotella intermedia. The sequence continues at coordinate 1,472,492 of NZ_CP019300.1, read as the reverse complement.
TGCCATAGTTTTATATTAAGTGCTCCTTGTAGGTTAATCCTTCAGAGGTTAGGAGCGTATGCCCTCTGTCGGCATTCTGTGTTTTATCACCACTGCAAAGGTATAAAATCAATCGTTAGAATGAAAGAAAACAGTCGACTAATTTAAAAAAATACTCGACTGATTTTCAAAAACAGTCGACTGATTTGTCGTTGGCATATAGCATAGCTGTCATAGACAGTAATTGCTACAAGTACCATAAACCGACTTAGTCGTTGCAATTATAACTTTTGTTTCTCCTATTTCATTTTATCTGAATTGAGAATAGTTATCTGTTTTCCATCTATTTTAATGGCACCGTTATCTTCAAATTCGGAAAGGCATCGCAATAGCGAGAACTTCTGAATACCGAATGTGTCGGCTATCTCCTGACGGCTATTACTGAGTTTTATTGTGCGGCTTTGTTGTTCTTTGGCTGCTTTCATCAAGAAGTAAGCCACCTTTTCGCGGACAGTGAAGAGGGATAGCATACGAAGTTTCTGGGTGAGGAAGACATCAATAGACGAAAGAAGCTGAATGAAGTTCATACGTATGCGCTCGTTGGTATCTATCAGATGTTTAAGTTCCGATGGCATCATGCGCATAATGGTAGTGTGCTGTGCGGTTTCTACACTCACGGGCATAGCGTTGTTCTTGGCAAAAATAAACGCTGGAGCTATCAAGACACAAGCTTTCAGACGGTCTATCTGCACTTGCTTGCCCGACAAACCAGTCATACGAGAAATCAGTTCGCCTTTGAGAATAAAGTCGGCATACTTGCAAGGCATACCAGCAAGTGTATAAATCTCCTTAGCAGGATATTCCACTATTTTATAGTTCACCGTTTGTAATAGCTCTTTAATTTCCTTAGCGGTTAATCCATTGAAGAAAGGACTATTTGTTAGTATTTCGTACATTGATGCTTCCATATTTGTTTGCTTTTAAAAATAACGCACTTTATTCTTTCTTATTGTATGTTAAAAGAAAATCCCCCGATAGTTATTTATCGAGGGACGTGTATGTCAGAGAATATATTTCTGAATGTCTTCTTCCACTGTAGAGTTGCCTGCAAGTCCGAAATTGTCAACCAACACTTGTAGTACGCCTTCAGAAACGAAAGCTGGAAGGGTAGGACCGATATGTATATTCTTCACGCCAAGGTGTAGAAGGGCAAGCAGAACGATTACGGCCTTCTGCTCGTACCATGCGATGTTGAAAAAGATAGGCAGGTCGTTGATGTCGTTTGCACCAAAAATCTCTTTCAGTTTGAGTGCCACCACTGCCCAAGAATAAGAGTCGTTGCACTGTCCAGCATCAAGAACGCGTGGAATACCATTAATATCTCCAAGATTCAACTTGTTGTATTTATACTTCGCACAGCCGCTGGTGAGGATTACAACATCTTTTGGCAGAGCCTTGGCAAACTCTTCGTAATAGTTGCGGCTCTTCATACGACCGTCGCAACCGCTCATCACGACAAACTTGCGGATAGCCCCACTCTTCACAGCTTCTACTACTTGGTCGGCAAGCGCAAATACTTGAGCATGTGCAAATCCGCCTACAATCTCGCCAGTTTCTATTTCCTGTGGAGCCTCGCAGGTCTTAGCCAATGCGATAACTTCAGAGAAATCTTTCTTACCATCTTCGCCTGTTGCGATGTGCTTCCAACCTGGGAAACCAGTAGAGTTGGTGGTGAAAACTCTGTCGGCATAGTTTGCATTCTTTGCAGGCGGTACGATACAGTTTGTAGTAAATACGATAGGACCATTGAAACTTGCAAACTCTTCCTTCTGCTTCCACCACGCATTGCCGTAGTTGCCCACAAGGTGCTTGTATTTCTTTAGTTGTGGATAATAATGCGCTGGCAACATCTCGCCGTGGGTATAAACGTCGATGCCTGTGCCTTCTGTCTGAATAAGAAGGTCTTCAATATCCTTAAGGTCGTGTCCTGAAATGAGAATGCCAGGCTTCTTGCCAACACCGATATTAACCTTTGTGAGTTCAGGGTTACCGTATGCCTCTGTGTTGGCTTTATCGAGCAATGCCATTACATCTACACCATATTTACCTGTTTCGAGTACGATGCCAAGAAGCGTTTCCATATCTGCATTTGGAGCAGTAATTGCGGCAAGAGCCTTGCATATGAAAGCAATAATCTCTTCATTTGTTTCGCCTAAACGAGCCGCATGGTCATAGTAGGCGGCTATACCCTTAAGACCAAGAACGGTGAGCTCCTTCAGCGAACGGAGATCGGCATTCTCGTTGCGAAGCACTCCTTCGCGTTCACCTTCCGCAGAATAGTCAGACTTCTCGCCACCCCAGTGAACTTCTTGATAATTAGGGAAAGTAATGTTCTTGCTTAAAGCTGTTTCGAGCAATTGTTTTTTCAGAGCAATGCCCGTGTCCACCTTATTTAATATACTCTGGTCGTCAAAGTTAGCATTAGTAATCGTTGAGAACAATGCATCTACGAGGAAGTCGGCAACTTCTTTCGACGCATTTTCCCCCAGCGTATGTTGGATAGTTCCCACACCACGTACAACGCTGAGCAACAAATCTTGCCACTTTGAGGTTTCTGCCTCTTTACCGCATACACCCTTAATGGTGCAACCTGTTCCCTTTGCAGTTTCCTGACACTGGAAACAAAACATCTTATTTTCTGTCATAATGTTTTTATTTAAATTTCTGATGCAAAGGTATCGATATAAGAATTAAGGTCTGGTAACATTTGTGGCTAACCCCTGTTAAAGTATTGTTAAAAAAGTAGTATTGTAATTATAATATGGTAATTACATTACTTACTCTGTCCGTAGTAGGGTTTCTGATAAAGAGGTGGTATGACCAAAAGCCACCAAGCTTGCTGAAAAATAAATATCCTTAGAAATCTTTTATACTCTTGTTTTTTATACAGTTAGTTCAACATAGTTGCCTTCAGGGTCTCCAATAACCGATTCAAAGTACCCATCACCTGTGTGGCGAGGTTCTGAAAATACTTTATAGCCATCTTCTCGAAGCTGTTCAGTGAGTTGCAGAACTCGTTCCTCACTACCCAGTGCGATAGCGAAGTGAGCCAGCCCCTTCATTTTATTAGGCAAAGATTCTATTTTGCCAGCTTGACTCATGATTTCTATACGACTATTCTCACCTTTCCATGAAAGGAAATAAGAATGAAATCCTTTTTTCTCATTGGTGTACATCTCATTTGATTGCATATCGAAATACTTCATATAAAAGTTGCGGAGCAATTCTATGTTGTCTGCCCAAATAGCTAAGTGTTCTATTCTCATATTCTTTATGTTCTAACATTGCAAAGTTAACCACTATTTTTATTCTAGGCAAATCTCGTGTAGCATTTAATTAAAAAGTTAAAAAGTATGTACAAATATTTAATGCGAAAGCTTGAATACAATCATTGAAATAGAATCGTGAAACAATAAAAAAGCCATTATTTTTCAATAAAATCGTTCCCGTTTTCTCAAACCTACGCTTTCGCTAAGTGAAAACGTAGGTTTAACCGGGTAAAACAGCCGCTTTCGCATTGCAAAATAGCCGCTCTTGCAACGTTGTTTCAGTTCTTTATGTTGCTTTAATTGTTCGTTTTGCGAGTATTTACGGTGTGTTTTGTTGCACAAATATCCCATAATCAGATATAAGAAATTGTTTTTAAGATAGTTATACTTGCACACGAATGTTGCGCTTATTTACAAATAATATTTCTGTTGTTCGTAAAATCGCCCTTCCTGCCATTGTTTCACGCTTATTTTTTAACAAACAAGGCTTCTGTTTGTATATAATTAACGAAAAGAAATGCTAAGACTATTTTGATGTTAATGAGAACTTTGCAACTTGGTTGCAACAGTTATTTCCTAACTTTGTAGCAAAACAAAAGAACAGAAACAATGTTTTGGGATTTAGTATCTAAATATTATACATTCTTCGAGAAATTGTATAATGGAAGAGTTAATCGGGAGATGTGCAAGAAAGTTGCTGAGAGAATAGCTTCTGATGACGAAGTGCTGGAGTGTGCTTGTGGCACTGGTATGATAAGTGTTCATATTGCTGCTATCTGTAGAAGTCTTACAGCCACAGATTTTTCCGATGGTATGCTTGTTCAGACGCATAAACGATGTGCAAAATTAGATAATGTAAAGGTTGAGAAAGGAAACATTTTGCACTTGAATTATGCTGATGAAACTTTCGACAAGGTAATTGCAGCTAATGTCATTCACTTATTGGAGCACCCCGAAATTGCGTTAAGAGAATTGTTGAGGGTATGTAAAAAGGGTGGAGAAGTGATTATTCCAACTTATTTGGTAAACCACACTTGGGGCTTGTCGCAGGTTTTGGTGTGGTTTGTTAATCGGTTTTCAAAAATATTTGTAGGAAGATTTAGCGAGAAAACCTACAAGACATTTTTTGAAAAGCTTGGATTTACAAATGTTTCTTATGAATTAATAGAAGGTAGAATGCCTTGCTGTATAGCCATAATCAAGAAGCAAGATAAGTTAGAGTATGTTGATAAAAGTAGGTAAATTTATAGATAGGACGAAAGTGTGGAATAGAAAGTATTTCTATCAATTGCCATTGATGGAAAAGAGAACAGCGTAAAGTATTGTTTTTAATACCTTACGCTGTTATTGATATTTTCTGATAATCACTGATAATTTATCGATACAAAGTCTTTCTGCTTTCTTTTTATTCTCTAAAATTCGCTTTCTATTACAAATTTAGTATAAATAACTATTGGGTGGAATTTGGGTCAAGATGTTAAATAGTTCTTGCTTTTCGCATATTTCCCTGAAAAAGATTGTTCGTTTCGAGAAAATAGAGTAGGTTTGCATTTGTAGTCTTCAATAAAGTTAGAGAACCAACAATAAACATTACTTTAGTGATGGTTAAATATATACATTATGATATGGTACCAGTTTGGGACGAAGATGATTTTGGAAATGGGATAAAAATAATTGAAATATGGATATTAAAGAAGCAATATATGCACGCCATACCGTGCGTAAATTTCAGGACAAACCACTTGATGAAGTTGTTGTAAAGGCATTGAAAGCAAGAATTGAGCAAGTGAACAAAGAACATAAGGTAAACATCAAACTTGTAACTAACGAAAGTGTACCTGTCTGGGGAGTGATGAAGTTCTTTATGGCAAAAGGTCTCAAGAATTATCTCGTACTTTCAGGACCTGAGAGAACAGACATTGAAGAAACATTGGGCTATTGCGGTATTGATATTGCATTGTATGCTCAGACACTTGGGCTGAACTCTTGGTGGGTTGGCGGTACTTATAGCAAGAATAGTGTTGGCAAAGACGTTGAGGGTTCTGTGATAAATGGTATTATCGCTCTTGGTTATGGTCTGTTACAAGGGGTAGCTCATAAATCAAAAGCTTTCGAAGATGTCTGCCAATATGACGGAACAATGCCAGAATGGTTTAAACAAGGTGTAGAAGTAGCATTGCTTGCACCTACAGCAATGAACAAACAGAAATTCATGATTTCAGGCAAAAGCAATGAGGTGAACATTAGCTGCGATAATGGCAAATGGAGCGGTACTGACCTCGGTATTGTAAAATATCACTTCGAGGTGGGTGCCGGAAAAGAACATTTTCAATGGAAATAAATAATTAAAGGCAACAGACGTAATGGACATTTGAGGGGTTTCAGCCTATTAAATGTCCATTACGCCTATTGTTATAATAGTTATTTTATAAAGTTATTTTCCGATGCAAAAATGTTTAAATATGTTATGCAGCGTTTCCTGTGGAGTAATTTGGTCGCCTGTAATTTCGGCGAGTATGGAGATAGTGTCTTTTAAATCTTCGGAAATAAGGTCGCCGCTGAGACTCATTGCCATTGCTTCTTGCACTCGGAGAAGGGAAGCGTGGGCACGAGTGAGGGCGTCGTAGTGTCGTGCATTGGTAATGATAGTGGTGTTTTCTGTTATTTCGGGCAAGTCGGCTACCTTATATATTAGGGCTTCAAGTTGGTTGATACCCAAGTTGTATTTGCCTGATATGGCAATTTCGTGATAAGTATAAGTTGAATCGTGCGAGGTTGCAGCGTGGTTCTGTTGATTTGTAGGCTCAGTAAGGTCGTCTACTTTGTTGTGTACGAGAATTAAGTGCTTATCGGTACACTGAGCGAGGATTTCTTTTTTCTCGCTTTCGGTGGGTTCATTGTCTACAACCCATAGCACGATTTGGGCTTTTTCGAGAGTGGCGAGGGTGCGTTCAATGCCTAATTGCTCAACATAGTCGGTAGTTTTGCGTATGCCTGCAGTATCGATAAAGTGGAAATCTACACCGTTAATACTGATGGTGTCTTCTATAATATCGCGGGTAGTTCCGTGAATATTGCTTACAATGGCGCGATTATCACGGAGGAGACGGTTAAGAAGAGTAGATTTTCCCACGTTTGTTTTGCCTATAATGGCTACAGGAATACCGTTTTTGAGGGCTTGTCCAGTCTTGAACGAACGTGCGAGAGTGGTTACTTTACGGTCAATTTCTTCGGAGAGGGCAATTAGTTCGGTGCGGTCGGCAAACTCTAATTCTTCGTGGTCGGAGAAGTCGAGTTCGAGTTCGAGAAGCGAATTAATCTTGAGAAGCTGGTTGCGCAGTGTGGAAAGTTCTGATGAGAAGTGCCCTTTGAGCTGTGAAAGAGCCAGTTTGTAAGATGCCTTGTTGGTAGAGGCAATGAGGTCGGCGACGGCTTCGGTCTGCGATAAGTCCATTTTGCCGTTCAGATAGGCACGTTGAGTGTATTCACCAGGCTTGGCTTGGCGGCAGTTACTTTCGATTAGGCGGTGTAAGACCTGCTCTAAGATGTATGCTGAACCGTGGCACGATATCTCTACCGAGTCTTCGCCAGTGTAGGAATGAGGTGCACGCCAGATTGAAACCACCACTTCGTCAATGGTTTGATGGTCTTTATCGAGTATTTCTCCATAATGCAAGGTGTTGGCAGGGGCGTTTAGAATCGGTCGTGAGAAGATGGAGTCCACGATTTCAATTGCTTTACTGCCTGAAACTCTGATTACACCTATTGCGCCACCTGGCTGTGTTGCCAATGCACAGATAGTTTCAGAAGAGTTGAGAAGGTTGTTGTATGCTTGCATTATAGAGGGAAGTTAAAGCGTTATATAATGAAATTAAGGAGTTAAGCCATTGTTGCTTGTGCAATGAAACAAGTTGTGTCTCAATTGATGCAGCATGCTAAAACTCCTTAATTCTCTTGTTTTTATTTGTAGAGGTACTGTAAATTAGATTCTTTCAAGTACCTTCTTAATCAATCCGTCAATAGTATTCTTATAGCCAACATTAGCTTCTTTTTGGCGACGGTTAGCTATTACCATACAACAAGTTAGGGCTTTATGTCCCATGTGTTGTGCCAAACCTGCCAATGCGCTGCTTTCCATCTCAAAGTTTGTAACCTTATGGCCTTTGTATTCAAACTCAACGATTTTCTCATTAAGCTGTGGGTCTGCCAATGGAACACGCAGACGGCGACCTTGGGGGCCGAAGAAACCACCGCAAGCGATAGTTACACCGTGTACCATATCGTCTTGTGCAATTTGTTCTAACAATTCTTTGTCTGCATTTGCTACGTATGGATTGCCCAATTGTGGCAGCCATTTTACTTGCTTCTTGAATTCTTCTTCAAACTCGATATCTAACTTCTCACGATTTGCATAGTAGTTGAGCAAGCCATCGAAACCGATGCTTTTCTCTGATGCAATGAATGTTCCGATAGGAGTATTGTGCTGAAGACCTCCACAAGTACCAATGCGTACCAAGGTGAGTTGTCGGAAGTTAGTCTTTTCTTTTCTTGTTTCAAAGTCAATATTAGCCAATGCGTCAAGTTCGTTGAGAACAATATCAATGTTATCACAACCGATACCTGTACTCAATACAGTTATTCGTTTGTTTTTAAATTTACCTGTTATGGTTCTAAATTCTCTATTATTAACTTCACATTCCACTCCGTCAAAATGTGAAGCAACTAAAGCAACACGCCCTGGATCGCCAACCAGAATAACCTTATCTGCCAGTTGTTGTGGTTTTAAATGAAGGTGGAAAATACCTCCGTCTTCGTTAATGATTAACTCTGATGGAGCAAAATAATTCTCTTCCATAATTTATAAGATTTAGTAAATTGTTTTTTGTATTCTACAAAGATACACCTTTTTATAAAGAAAAAAGAAGAAATGCCTGACTTTTTATTTTTATTACTTACTTATTTGCTTGTTTTTTATTTCTTTGCATCAGGGCTTAGATTCGTACCTGAAGCAGTAGAAATACGTTGGTTAGAATAGAAAAGGAGTTAAAGAGAAACTTTAATAGGTTCTCTTTAACTCCTTTTGATTATATTATCTATGTTTTTTATTTCTCTAATAAAGCGTTTGCCATATTGAGGGCAGCTTTTCTTCCGTCTCCCATAGCGAGGATTACTGTGGCTCCACCACGTACAATGTCGCCACCTGCATAGATTTCTGGAATAGAGCTTTGCATACCATCGTTTACCGCGATTGTATTCTTTCGTCCTAATTCCAATCCTTCAATAGAGTTTGGTACAAGCGGATTAGGCGAAACGCCTACTGCAACAACTACTTGGTCGCATTCGATAGTGATGGTCTTGCCAGTAGTCTGTGGTCTGCGACGTCCACTTTCATCAGGCTCTCCCAGTTCCATAACATCGAGAACAGCCCCACAAACACGTCCGTTTTCGTCAGCAAGATATTCTTTCGGATTGTGTAACGTAAGGAAGTTGATGTCTTCTTCCTGTGCGTGTTTTACTTCTTCTACACGCGCTGGCATTTCTTCCAATGAGCGGCGATAGACGAGTGTAACCTCAGCACCGAGACGCTTTGCTGTACGACACGAGTCCATAGCAGTGTTACCACCACCAACAACAACAACCTTCTTTCCAATAATGATTGGTGTATCGGTCTCTGGGTTCGCTGCGTCCATCAAGTTTACACGGGTAAGATACTCGTTACTTGAAAGAATATTGATGCTGTTTTCGCCTGGAATACCCATAAAATTAGGCAAACCAGCACCAGAACCAACAAAGATTCCCTTGAAATCGTTTTGCTTCAATTCCTCCACACTAATTGTTTTACCAACAATTGTATCGGTTTGGAAATGAACTCCTTGCTTTCTTAAGCTCTCTACTTCAACCTCAACGATTTTGTTTGGTAAACGGAATTCTGGAATACCGTATTTAAGCACACCGCCAATCTCGTGCAATGCTTCGAAGACATAAACCTCAAATCCGCGCTTAACCATGTCGCCAGCAAAGCTAAGTCCTGCAGGGCCTGAACCAATAACAGCAACTTTAATACCGTTAGAAGGAGCAAGTTCTGGTAATGTAATGTTGCCACTTTCTCGTTCGTAGTCGGCGGCAAATCTTTCAAGATAGCCGATAGCAACAGCTGGCTCGTTCATCTTTAAGTGAATACAGCGACTTTCGCACTGTTTCTCTTGTGGGCAAACACGACCACAAACTGCTGGTAGAGCAGAAGTATCTTTCAATACACGTGCAGCGTTAAGGAATTGTCCGCGTTCAATATTCTTAATGAAACTTGGAATGTTGATGTTTACAGGGCAACCTTCCACGCAAGTAGGCTTTGCACAGTCAAGACAGCGTTGTGCTTCGCGCATTGCCATTTCTTTTGTAAGACCTTTGTTCACCTCTTCCAAACGTGTAGTTGCACGGTAAACAGGATCGAGTTCTGGCATTTGCACTCTTTCAATAGCTGTACGCTCTTTCGGCTTCATACTCTTGCGCAATTCCGTACGCCATTCAGCGTTGCGGTCGACAAGTTCAGAGAATGCCTGTTTGGTTTCTTCCGCAGGAGTTAATTCTGTCTTTACCGTACTTTCAGCAGTTTCTACTTCTATATGGTGATGTCCTATCTGGTCTTGTTTCCTTTCCATTTCTTCGCGCTCTACACCTTTAAAGGTGCCCATACGCTTGAACATTTCGTCCCAATCAACAAGGTCGCCATTAAATTCAGGGCCATCAATGCAGACGAACTTCGTCTTTCCACCGATGGTAAGACGGCATGCACCACACATACCTGTTCCGTCCACCATAATCGTATTCAGTGAAACGTCGTTTGGTATGCCATATTTCTTAGCCAGCAAAGATGTGAACTTCATCATTATAGGAGGGCCGATAGCCAGCACTTTATCTACCTTTTCACGTTGAAGTACTTCTTCAACGCCAACGGTTATTACACCTTTTTTACCCATACTTCCGTCGTCGGTCATAATAATAACCTCGTCAGAGTATTTGGCTACATCATCTACCATAATCACCAATTCTTTTGTGCGACCTGCCAATACAGAGATGACACGGTTGCCAGCTTTCTTGAATGCTGTCAGAATAGGGAGAATGGCTGCGATACCGATACCGCCACCAGCGCAAACCACCGTACCATAGTTCTCTATGTGCGATGCCTGTCCCAATGGACCAACAATGTCGAGTACTTCATCGCCTGGTTCGAGCTGGCACAATTTGGTAGAAGAGAGTCCCACCTCTTGTATTACCATGGTGAGAGTGCCTTTTTCAGGGTCAGCCTTAGCAATAGTATAAGGCACGCGTTCGCTGTTCTTGTCTACGCGCACTATTATAAAGTTACCTGCCCTGCAGCTGCGTGCTATGAGCGGTGCTTCTACAACGATGCAAAAAACCTTTTCGGAGAATTGCTCTTTGCTGATAATCTTGTTCATGTTTTAAAGGTTAAGTTATTTATAGATTCTAATTTTATACTCTCTTTTTGTATTTAGGATTTACGTTTAGCTGTATCGGCAAGTTCGTTTAAACCTATATAATGCTTTTGATTTCTTATCTATTTTTGCTAAGCGTATATTTGCGACTATAAAAACTTAATGCTTAAAAGTTTTGGTCGTCAAGCATTTCAAATCCACAATAAGGCACGAGTACTTTCGGTACTCTTATTCCTTCAGGGGTCTGATTGTTTTCCAGTATGGCTGCCACTATACGAGGCAAAGCCAATGCCGAGCCATTCAGTGTATGGCACAGCTCTATTTTCTTGTCTTCAGCACGGCGATAGCGACAATGTAAGCGGTTTGCCTGATAGCTTTCAAAGTTAGAAACAGAGCTTACCTCCAACCAACGCCCTTGTGCTGCACTCCATACTTCAAAGTCGTAGCAGATAGCAGAGGTGAAGCTCATATCGCCACCACATAGCCGGAGAATACGGTAGGGGAGTTCTAATTTTATCAACAGATTTTCAACGTGTTCCAACATTTCGTTCAATGATTGGTAAGAGTGCTGCGGAGTGTCTATGCGTACAATCTCTACCTTGTCGAATTGGTGTAAACGATTGAGTCCGCGCACGTCTTTTCCGTAGCTTCCTGCTTCGCGACGGAAGCATGAAGAGTAAGCGCAACGCTTGATAGGAAGCTCCTTCTCGTCAAGAATTTCATCACGGAAGATATTTGTAACAGGTACTTCTGCTGTTGGAATCAAGTAGAGATCGTCTGCCTGCGCATGGTACATTTGTCCTTCCTTGTCGGGCAACTGACCTGTTCCCAAGCCTGATGCCTGATTAACGAGTAGGGGTGGCTGCACTTCCAAGTAGCCGCTTTTGCGTGCTTCTTCAAGGAAGAATGCTTCCAAGGCACGTTGGAAACGAGCCATTTTGCCTATGTAAATAGGGAAACCTGCCCCTGTGATTTTAACACCAAGCTCGAAATCAACGAGGTTGTACTTCTCGCATAAATCCCAGTGGCAAAGCTTTTCGCTCTCGAAAGTTGGCTTTTCGCCACCTTCTTTTACTACAACGTTGTCGTTAGCGTCTTTACCTTCGGGTACATCTACATTGGCTATATTGGGGATAGTGAGCAGCAAGTCGGTCATATCGGCTTGTGCCTTCTCCATATTGGTTTGCAAATCTTTATCAGCAGCTTTCAGTTCAGCTACTTTGTTCTTTATTTCGTTTGCCTCGTCTTTCTTGCCTTCTTTCATTAATCCACCTATCTGTTTTGAAAGAAGATTTTGTTGTTGCTTATTGCTATCGAGCTTTTGTTGGTATTCACGACGCATTCTGTCGTATTCCAATACCTTCTCTATGGTCTCTTTGGCATTATTGAAATGCTTCTTTTCAAGACCTTTTATTACACGTTCAGTTTCCTCACTGATGAGCTTTAATGTAAGCATACGTTTTTGTATATTTTATATTCTATTTTGACAACAAAGTTACAAAAAAATATCTTATCAGCAAGGATTTTACACAAAGTTTCCTAAAGTGTTCATAATAATGGTGAAAAGCCTGTAAAACTTGTGTACAAATACAGAGACAGTAATGTTTTATTTGGCAAATTGTTTTCTCTTTTATTACTTGTGCCAGATGATAAGAATATCCTTCGCTTTGTAAAGATAATTTCTTTAAAAAGCGATAACTGCGCTTTGGCGTTGCGAAAGCGGCTCTTTTGCGATGCAAAACCTACGCTTTTACCGTGCAAAACAGCCGCTTTTGGAACGCAAAACAATAGGTTTTGTAATGCGTTGATAACAAGAGAATTATACAACAGGCGTGCTTGTGAAAAATATTTACACTTTTCGGGTGCTTTTTTATCGAAATAAAGGCATGTGGAGAGAAATGGAGTAGGGAAGCGAAAAGTATTTTCTATTTGGAAGGAAGAATGTGTCTGTGCTGACCTCCGCTGCTGTTTTATAAACAAAAATCCATTCATAACACTTTTAAAGTGTTATGAATGGATTTCGTTATAGTATGCGCTGTCTGTCAAACAGAAAGCGTGTATATTCTTGTTGGCTTACTCTATTACTACCAATGCTTCGTCTTCGAGTACAGCTTGACCAACTTTTACGACGATGGCTGTAACTTTACCGTCCTTTTCAGCTTCGATGCTGTTTTGCATCTTCATAGCTTCGAGCACGAGAACTGTATCGCCTGCCTTAACTTCTTGGCCTACTGCAACTTCTATTGAAGTAATAGTGCCTGGAAGCGGAGCCTTTATGGCATTTGAAGCATTGAAGTTTGCTGGTGCTGATGCGCCTTCAGTCTCGCTTTCAGCAACGGGTTTGCCTAATTCTACCTTCTTCTTTTCTGGCTCAGCAGGTGCTTCCATCTGAACCTTATATTCCTCACCATTCACCGTGATGTCAGCAACGTTGTCGTCGCCAATGCTGTTTATAACGACATTATATTCTTTGCCGTCAATCGTATATTTAAATTCTTTCATTTTGTCTTATGGTTTCTTTGTCATAATCTCGAACTTGGCATTCCACATTGTCTGCTTTGGCTTTATTGTGATGATGCCAGATTCTACATCGTGAACGTTATTGCCTGCATACTCATAGAGTGCCATGGCAATTGCAGCATATATATTATTGTTCATTTACAGATGTTTTTTATAAAGGAAACTTGCAATTACATTGGCATACAACCATGCTTCTTGGCTGGTAAGTCTTGCTTCTTGTTTGCTAACTGTGCAAGACCACGGCAGATGCGGAAACGTGTGTTGCGTGGCTCGATTACATCGTCGATGTAGCCATATTGAGCTGCCTGATATGGATTTGCAAACTTTTCTGTGTATTCTTCTTCTTTCTCGGCAAGGAATTGTTTAACATCGCCACCAGCTTCCTTGACTTCCTTCGCTTCTTTTCCGCAAAGTACGGCAACTGCACCCGATGCACCCATAACGGCAATTTCCGAACTTGGCCAAGCATAGTTAAGGTCTGAGCGCAATTGCTTGCAGCCCATAACGATGTGAGAACCACCATAGCTCTTGCGAAGTGTAATGGTAATCTTTGGAACGGTAGCTTCGCCGTAAGCGTAAAGCAACTGGGCACCGTGTAAAATAACAGCATTGTATTCCTGACCAGTACCTGGGAGGAAGCCCGGAACGTCTACAAGCGAAACGATAGGAATATTGAAAGCATCGCAGAAACGTACGAAGCGTGCGCCCTTACGGCTGGCATTGGCATCGAGAACACCTGCATAGGCAGATGGTTGGTTGGCTACGATACCTACACTCTGACCGTTGAAGCGTGCAAAACCTGTGATAATGTTCTTTGCGAACTTAGGTTGCACCTCGAAGAACTCTCCGTTGTCGGTTACAGCCTTAATCACCTTATACATATCGTATGCCTGATTAGGGTCGTCAGGTATGATTTCGTTCAACAAATCTTCCTTGCGGTCGATAGGGTCGGTGCATTCTACGCGTGGAGCTTCTTCACGGTTGTTGGAAGGAATGTAAGAAAGCAGGGTCTTAATAATGTCCATTGCCTCTTCTTCTGTCTTTGCCGTGAAACCTGTAACACCGCTCTTTGTAGCGTGTACGCTTGCACCGCCAAGTCCTTCAGCGTCAATGTCTTCTCCCGTTACGGTCTTAACAACCTTCGGTCCTGTAAGGAACATATAGCTTGTGTCCTCTTTCATAATGATGAAATCGGTGAGGGCAGGAGAGTAAACAGCACCACCAGCACAAGGACCAAGAATGCTTGAAATTTGTGGAATAACACCAGAAGCGAGAATATTGCGCTCGAAGATTTCGGCGTAACCTGCCAAAGATGTGATACCTTCCTGAATACGTGCACCACCAGAGTCGTTCATACAGATTACAGGAGCACCATTTGTCATAGCCATATCCATAATCTTGCAAATCTTCTGTGCCATTGTTTCTGACAAAGAACCGCCATTAACGGTAAAGTCTTGTGCGTAAACGTAAACAAGGCGACTGTCGATAGTTGCTGAACCAGCTACTACGCCATCGCCAAAGTATTGTTTCTTCTCCATTCCAAAGTTATGGCAACGGTGAAGTTTGAACATATCGTATTCTTCAAAGCTACCTTTGTCTATCAACATCTCAATGCGCTCGCGTGCAGTATATTTACCACGAGCGTGTTGCTTCTCGATAGCTTTTTCGCCACCACCTAAGCGAGCTTGCTCTCTTTTGGCTACGAGTTCCTTGATTTTTTCTGTTTGTTTACTCATAATGTATTTATTTCTTGTAAATTTCTAATTAGTATGACGGACTTGTAATTCCGCCATTTCGATGCAAAAATACGAAAAAAAGCCCACTTACAATAAATTAGGCTCTTTAAAGTTTGTTAAGGTTTTGTGTTGAAATGAGAGGATACAAAAAATGCCTCTATTCACTTTGCGATTTGCTTGCAAAGTAAATAGAGGCTATTCGGTAAATATTGAGGTTTTGAGTAAGTGCGTTTTACTTGTTTTCAACAATATTATGCAAAAACATTGTTTACTTTTTACCGAACTTGCTCAACCATTTTAAAGGTTTCTTTATTAACGATTTAAGTCCGCTTTCTGAATTTCTTGCTGCCGACATATTGTCTTTAATATCGTATTTTGTGCTCTTTCGAGGTTTGTTTTCCTCTATTGGGCGTTGCTTTTTCTTATTTCTTTTTTTATTGGACTTAGTGGATTTGGCTTCGGCAGTTTGATTTGCGTTCTTGCGCTGCTGCTCATTTCCCTCCTTTTTGCCACTTGTAGACTTGGCGTTCCTGTTGTTTCTTTGCTTTTGGTCAGCCTTGTTGGTTTCTTCCGCCTTCTTATTCTGACCTCTGTTTTGTTTGTCTTCTATTTCAGTTGCAGAAGGCTTTCTGTTGCGACGGTTGTTTTTGCTTGACTTTTCCCTATCCTGCTTTTTCTCTTCGCTGCCCTGTGCAGTGGTGTTTTTAGGCTCTTTGTCTGCAAAGTCCTTGTTAGCAGGCTGTTGGCGATTGCTCTTTTTGTTGTTGCGAGTCTTCTTGTCTTTATGGCTTTGCTGGTCGCGGTCTTTTCTGCGACGTGCTTTTGCACTTGTGCTTCTTCTTGGTTTTCCTGTACTTTTATACTCGGGAGCTTCGCCCATTCCCTCTGGCAATGGAACTTTTTCTACTTCTTTATCCAAGAATTTCTCTATTTGCTGGAAGTAGTAAATGTCGTCTTCGCTTACGAAGGTTATAGCTACTCCGTCGCGGTCAGCACGTGCTGTACGTCCAATTCGGTGTACATAATCTTCTGCATCGTGTGGCACGTCGTAGTTGATAACCATTGTAATATCGTCAATGTCAATTCCTCTTGCCAAAATATCGGTAGCTACAAGCACATCAATCTGTCCGCTCTTGAACTTGAACATCATTTCGTCGCGTTGCACTTGGTCTAAATCGGAGTGCATCTGGCCACAATTTATCTTCTTCTGATTGAGCGATAAAGCTATTTGCTTTACTTTTTGCTTTGAGCCAGAGAAGATTATGACACGTTGAAGATTGCCCGACTTGAAGATGTCTTTCACGATTTCCATCTTCTGGGTCTCGTGGCAGACGTATGCTATTTGGCATATTTTCTCGGCAGGCTTGCTGACTGCAAGCTTAATGACAGAAGGATTGTTGAGCAAAGTCTGTGCAAGCTCTTCTATCTTCTGCGGCATTGTTGCCGAGAACATGATAGTCTGGCAGGTTTTAGGAAGTTTTTTCTGAATGGTTAGAATATCGTCTGCGAATCCCATATCCAACATTCTGTCTGCCTCATCGAGTATGAAGAAACTGAGTTTGGAAAGGTCTACATTTCCTAAAGATATGTGTGAGATGAAGCGTCCTGGGGTAGCGATAATCACATCAGCACCCAACGACAGGCTTTTAATCTCTTGATCGTAGCGGTTTCCGTCGTTTCCACCATAAACAGCAACGCACGAAACACCATTCAGATAGTATGAAAAGCCTTGGAAAGCTTGGTCTATTTGCTGGGCTAATTCGCGGGTTGGCGACATAATCAAACAGTTTATAGCATCTTCAGGATAGCCTCCATCGGCAAGTTTCGAGAGTACGGGAAGCAAGTATGCGGCAGTTTTGCCTGTTCCTGTTTGCGCTACTCCCAAAATATCTTTACCTTTTAATATTTCTGGAATACATTTTTCCTGAACAGGTGTGCATTGCTCGAAGCGCATATCGTAAAGCGCATCGAGTATATCGTCATTTAAATCTAAACTTTCAAAATCCATATTATTTTGTTTTTACCCTTCTCGCAAAGGGTGTTCTTTAACTATTTCTTTATTTATTAATTAGGTGCGTGGCGGTAGCAGAAGTATGCTATCGCTGCAAAAATTATATTTGGAATCCACGCTGCCAATATAGGTGGGGTGTTTGCGTTGATGGCAAAAGTGGACGAAACGGTTTGCAAAAGAATGTAACTCACACTTAATGCAAGACCAATGCCAAGATACATTCCCATTCCACCTTTTCGTTTGCGCGATGATAGCGATAAACCTATAATGGTTAGAACGAACGATGAGAACGACATTGCTATGCGCTTGTGGTATTCTACCTCGTATTGTACTACATTTTTAGAGCCTCTACTGGTTTGTTTGGAAATGTAGTCAAGCAATTCGGGCGATGTAAATGTTTCTTGTTGCCCTTTTGAATAAACCAAATCGGTAGGTTCCATCATTATAACGGTGTCCATTTCAGCCCCTGTTGTAATGTGTTCTTTCAGCCCTTTCAGCTTTCTGATTTTCCAATTCGATATTTTCCAATGATACTTTGCATCGGCAATGGTATCGTATTGTATCTCGCTTGCTGTTAAATGGTCTATAAGTTTGTTGCCATCGAATTTGTCTAACGAAAATCCATAGCCTCGTTTGTATTTGTCGTCATAGTTCTGTATGTAAGCCACAGTGTTCTCAGCGACCTTTAATTGCACATTTTCGGCAGCTGTATTCTTTTTGGAATTAAGATAGAGGGACTTGAAATTTAAGCGTATTACAGTTCCGTGTGGTATAACAAAACTATTTAAATAGTAAGTTAAACCAGCTATCAGTACACACGAAATCATATAGGGACGCATCAGACGGTTAAACGAAACGCCCGCTGCAAGCATGGAAATGATTTCCGAGTTGCCTGCTAACTTCGATGTGAAGAATATTACGGCGATGAAAACAAATAGGGGAGAGAAGAGATTGGAATAGTATGGAACGAAGTTTGCATAGTAATCGAAGATGATGGCACGCCACGGAGCTTGGTATTCGGTAAGTTTCGATAAGTTCTCGTTAAAGTCGAATATTATTGCAATAGAGATAATGAGAATTATCGAAAATATGTAAGTTCCTATAAACTTCTTGATGATGTACCAATCTAATAAGCCAACAAGATATTTTGGGTGAAGAAAAGGCAGATGATTTCTTAACCATTTCAAAGCATTGATTGCAGTTGTTGTAAGTTGGAGATGTTTTAAGTTCTCCAACTTATTGGCTGCAATGTTTATTATCTTGTTGAATTGATTTCTCATCTAATACTATTATAAGCGTCGTCCTAACTTTTCAATGATAGAGGATTTCCATTGTGTGAAGTCTCCTTTTTCTATATGGGCACGTGCATCGGTAACCAGACGAAGATAAAAGGCAATGTTGTGAATACTTGCAATTTGCATTGCGAGTAACTCGCCAGCTTTAAATAGATGATGTAAATAGGCTTTCGATGTTATTACATCAATGTCGCAGCCATCGGCATCTACTGACGAGAAATCGTTTTCCCATTTCTTATTGCGCATATTCATTGTACCCTCGTAGGTGAAAAGCATTGCATTGCGCCCATTTCTGGTTGGCATGACACAATCGAACATATCTACACCGCGTTCAATTCCTTCGAGAATGTTTTGTGGAGTACCTACTCCCATTAAATAGCGAGGCTTGTCTTTCGGTAGAATATCGTTTACAACTTCTATCATTTCATACATTACCTCGGTAGGTTCGCCCACTGCAAGTCCGCCAATAGCATTTCCGTCAGCCCCTTTGTCAGCTACAAATTTTGCAGCTTCTGTTCGTAAGTCTTTGTAAGTACACCCTTGAACAATAGGGAAGAGGCTTTGTTTGTATCCATATAACGGTTCTGTTTCGTTGAAACGCTTGATACAACGGTCTAACCAACGTTGTGTTAAGCCCAGACTACGCTTTGAATATGCGTAATCGCTATTGCCTGGAGGACATTCGTCGAAAGCCATTATAATGTCAGCACCTATAATACGCTGTGTGTCCATAACGTTTTCAGGTGTGAATATATGCTTGGAACCGTCGATATGGCTTCTAAATTGGCAGCCTTCTTCTGAAAGTTTACGAATGCCTGTTAATGAAAACACTTGAAAGCCACCAGAGTCCGTTAGTATCGGACGATTCCAACCATTGAATTTGTGCAATCCGCCAGCAGCTTTCAATACTTCTAATCCAGGACGCAAATACAGATGGTAGGTGTTGCCAAGTATGATTTGCGCCTTGACTTGTTCAACAAGTTCAGAGAAATGAACTCCTTTAACCGTGCCTGCAGTACCAACGGGCATAAAGATGGGTGTCTTTATTTGTCCGTGGTCTGTAGTTATTAAACCTGTTCGTGCATTACTTGCGTTGTCGGTACATTGAAGCTCAAATGTCATTCTGTGTTGTTTTTATTATTTCTTCCTTGATTGTAAAATCAATAGGATTGGATACCATTTCATCTGTTAATGCGAAATCCCATACCTGTTGTATGTTTTCCACATAGTGAAATTCTACACCTTTGCGATACTTTTCTGGAATTTCCTCAATATCCTTGCGGTTTTCCTTGCACATAATAATGTCGGTAATGCCAGCGCGCTTAGCTGCAAGTATTTTTTCTTTGATACCACCAACAGGAAGTACTTTGCCACGAAGGGTTATTTCGCCTGTCATAGCTGTATTCTTTCTAACTTTGCGCTGTGTTAATGCCGAAGCTATACTTGTTGCAATGGTGATACCGGCAGAAGGACCGTCTTTAGGAGTAGCTCCTTCAGGAACGTGGATATGTATGTTCCATTGGTCGAAGATACGATAATCTACCTTTAGTGACTCGATATGTGCCTTAACATATTCAAGAGCAATGATTGCAGACTCTTTCATAACATCGCCAAGGTTACCAGTCAGTGTCAGCTTTCCAGCCTTTCCTTTTGACAATGATGTTTCAATGAATAGTATTTCGCCTCCGACACTTGTCCAAGCCAGCCCCGTAACAACTCCAGCATAGTCGTTTCCTTGATATATGTCGCGATAGAAAGGTGGCTTTCCAAGCAAGCCTTCTAATTCGACAGGGGTTATTTTATTGTATGGCAATGTGTCGTCTACTGCCTGTTTGTATGCCAATTTACGCAATGATTTGTTGATTTGCTTCTCTAATTGTCGTACTCCGCTTTCCCGTGTATAGCTTTCTATTATCTTTTCTAAAGCAGGTTTGCTGAACTTCAGTTTCGGATTAGATATGTCTAAACCTGTATTTGAAAGTTCTTTAGGGAATAAATGGCGTTTTGCTATTTCTATCTTCTCTTCTGTAATATAGCCTGAAACTTCAATTATCTCCATACGGTCGAGCAATGGCTTCGGTATGGCGTTAATGTCGTTAGCTGTTGCCAAGAACAGAACCTTTGAGAGGTCGTAATCTATATCAAGATAGTTGTCGTGGAAAGCATTGTTTTGTTCAGGGTCGAGAACTTCCAACAAGGCTGAAGCGGGGTCGCCATTGATGGTATTCTGCGTAACTTTGTCGATTTCATCAAGAATAAATACAGGATTAGACGAACCTGCCTTTTGTATATTTTTAATGATGCGCCCTGGCATAGCTCCGATATATGTACGGCGATGGCCGCGTATTTCCGATTCGTCGTGTAGACCGCCCAATGACATACGGACATACTTGCGCTTCATAGATTCGGCTATACTCTTTCCAAGACTTGTCTTTCCTACTCCCGGAGGACCATATAAGCAAAGAATAGGCGATTTCAAACTACCTCTTAGTTTAAGTACAGCCATATATTCGAGAATACGTTCCTTTACTTTTTCCATTCCGTAATGGTCGCGGTCAAGTACTTTCTGGGCACGCTTCAAGTCTAAATCGTCTTTGGTAAACTCGTTCCAAGGAAGATTTACCATAGTTTGCAAATAGTTTATCTGCACGCTATAATCAGGACTTTGCGGATTTAGCGTATTTAGTTTGTCGAGTTCCTTTTGGAAAACCTTTGCTGTTTCTTCCGACCACTTCTTTTGGGCAGCTTTTTTGATAAGCTCTTTCTTTTCAGGTGTACCATCACCATCGCCCAGCTCTTCTTGAATGTTCTTTATCTGTTGGTGCAGGAAATATTCGCGTTGCTGTTCGTCAAGGTCTTCTCGTGTTTTAGAGCGTATATTTTGACGGAGATGCTGGAATTGAATTTCTCTATTCAATATCTTCATCAGTCGGAACAAGCGGTCTTTTATAGAATCTTCTTCCAATAAGTGCATTTTGTCCGATACACTGAATGGCATATTTGCACAAACATAATTTACTGAAACCACAGAGTTTGTTATATTGTCGAGGGCAAATTGCGAGTCGTCAGGAATATCATCGCTACCTTGTATGTATTCTTTTGCGGTTATCTTCATATCGTTTACCGCCGTAACGAATTCATTGTCGTTCTTGTCCGCTTGTTCGTCAGGTAGGGCGTGTGTTTTACCTACCATATATGGAACTTCCGATGTGATTTCGTCAAGCTGACAACGACCTAATCCTTGGAGAATAGCTGTTCTGTTCTCACCATTCATTGCCCCTGGCATATCAAACACGCGTACGAGTCTTGCATATATACCAGTGTGATATAAATCTTTTTCTTCAGGTTCGTCAATATTGCCATCTTTCTGGCTGATTACCGCAAAAACAGTTCCAGGGTGTTTCTCTAAATACTTCACCAATGTCAAGGTTGCCTTGCGCCCCACCAACACTGGCATTAGAACGCCTGGGAACATAACAAGATTGCGGGTTATGAAAACTGGAACTTCGCCTTCAACTTTTATATCAAAGTCAGGTAAATCTCCTTCGTAATCGGCAAACATTTGTATCGAATTATTTTGTTTCATCGAGATTTCATTAAATCATTTAGCATGCAAAATTACTAAATAAAAATAAGATAGGCAATATTTCTTTTATCTTTAATCTTAATAATGCCTAACTGATAGAATTTATGCTATTTAAGATAAAACTCTTTTGTTATTTCTTTGTACCATTCCGACTTGTTTCCTGCACCGTCTTGCAAGTATTCTGTTGTTGAAAAATATTTGTCTGGGACTTTGCCTAATTCTACTAAAATGCGCTTCGGTTGTTTGGAAGGAGTGGTTTTTACAAGTACTTTCTTTATAACTGAAAAGCCATTTAGAATGGCTTCAGGTTCTAAAATACGATACGATTCAACAGGAAGTACTAATGAAAAATGCCCATCGGGTGTGAGCAATTGATATGCACACTTTATCAAATCATTAAAAGGTAACGCATCTGTGTGCCGAGCAACAGTTCTGTTATTATCGTTGCTTTTCAATGAATCAACGAAATAGGGGGGATTGCAAATGATGGAATCGTATTTTTCTTTGGTTTCTGAATACGTTTGTAGCGAACAATGTTTCACCACTATTTGTTTGGCAAAGGGTGAGCGCAATACATTTTCTGTTGCCTGTATAACAGCGTTTTCGTCTATTTCAATGGCATCAATGTTGGCATCGGGAAACCGCTGCGCCATCATTAAAGCTATCAGTCCCGTTCCTGCGCCTATGTCAAGAATACGTTTACCGCCTTTTGCCCAGCTTCCTAATAAAACTCCATCGGTGCCAACTTTCATGGCACACTTGTCTTGTTCGATATGGAACTGCCTGAAAGTAAAGCCCATTTAAATATTAAGTTTTCTCAGAATGGTTTTATTTAACGCCTGAACTTTTCTGCTTTGTTTGTTGATATTGCTGCGTATCAGGTCGATGTTCGAGAATAGCTGTGAAAATGATGTCTGTATCATATTGGGTTGTTGTTGCTTTTTATGTTTGTTGGGGTTTACAACAACCTTGATACCCTTGCGTACAAGTTTAATATCAACATCGGTTCCAGCCATAATAGGGTCGCCGTCGAAATGAATTACCCCTTCTTCCTTTCTGTGAATGTGTATGTGTTTTGCTCTGAATGTTTTTATCTTTGAATTCTTGTCGAGCGTTTTGTTGAACATTTCTATCGCTACCTGCGGTGCTTCGAGTATGTCGAAAGGTTCCATAATGATAATATCCAACAATCCGTCGCTCATAGAAGCTTGTGGGGCTATGTAGGCATTGTTGCCATATTGCGAGGCATTGGCAACCGATATAAGAAATGCTTTATAATGGTGTATTCCTTCGTTGTCCTCAATATCGTATGTCTGCGGCTCGTATTTTAATCCTTCTTCCAATACTTTCTGAACGTATGTAATAAGACCACGCTTGCCCGCCTTTGCAAACTTCATTGATATGAAAGCATCGAATCCCATTCCGCAGGTACAGAAGAATGGTATGTCGTTAATCATACCATAGTCCAATTCGTGAATACACGCTAAGTTTAATATCTGAAGGCTTTTCTTCACATTAACAGGAATAGCCAGATGTCGTGCCAAACCATTGCCCGACCCAGTAGGTATGATGGCAATAGCCGTATCCGTATTAACGAGTGCTTTGCCCACTTCGTTTACGGTTCCGTCGCCCCCTATGGCTGCCACAATGTCGATTTTATCTTGTGCTGCCTGTTGTGCCAACTCTGTAGCATGGCCGGCATATTCTGTGTTTGCTATTTGGTAATCGAATAAATCTTTATCAATATACTTGTCGATTAATTCGGGAATGGAATCCTTTCTGCCAACTCCAGATTTAGGGTTTACTATGAATAGAATCTTCGCTTTCATATATCATTCTTTACTTCCTAAGGGAATTAAAGAACAAAATTACATATTTATGAGTATCTTATCATTATTTTATAGTGAAAAAAGTTTAATTCGTTAATCGATTAATATTTAATGCCATATTTCAACAAAAAATTGTATCTTTGCAGCCTAAAGAAAAAAAAGTAGCTTATGCTACACCTAATTTATATATGGGACAGTTACAAGAAAAGTACAAAAGTTACCGTGAACCGCAAAAATTTATGGAGATGGGAGTATATCCATATTTTCGCGAAATCACAAGTAAGCAAGGCACAGAAGTTACTGATATTGATGGACATAATATTTTAATGTTCGGTTCTAATGCCTACACAGGTTTGCCAAACGACCCAAGGGTTATAGAGGCAGGCAAGAAAGCCTTAGACAAATATGGTTCAGGTTGTGCTGGTAGCCGATTTCTGAATGGAACGCTCGATTTGCACGTACAGTTGGAGAAAGAACTCGCAGAGTATATGAACAAAGAAGACGTTCTTTGTTTCTCAACAGGGTTTTCTGTAAACTCGGGTGTCTTGGCATCGGTGGTAGGACGTGGTGATTATATTATCTGCGACGACCGCGACCACGCAAGTATTGTAGACGGAAGACGTTTGAGCTTTGCCACACAGCTTCATTACAAGCACAACGATATGGAAGACCTTGAGCGTGTACTGCAGAAGTTGCCACAAGAAGCCATTAAGCTCATCGTAGTCGATGGTGTTTTCTCAATGGAGGGCGACCTTGCAAATCTTCCAGAAATAGTAAGGTTGAAGCATAAGTATAATTGCTCTGTCATGGTAGACGAGGCTCATGGATTGGGTGTTTTCGGCAAGCAGGGTAGAGGAGTTTGCGACCATTTCGGCTTGACCGATGATGTAGACCTTATTATGGGAACTTTCTCAAAGAGTCTTGCTTCTATTGGTGGTTTCATCGCAGGCGACAAGGATACCATCAACTTCCTACGCCACACGTGCCGAACTTATATCTTCTCTGCAAGTAACACACCTTCTGCTACAGCTGCCGCATTGGAAGCATTGCACATTATGCAAGCAGAACCCGAACGCCAAGAACGCTTATGGGAAGTTACAAACTATGCTTTGCAGCGTTTCCGTGAAGAAGGTTTTGAGATTGGTGATACCGCAAGTCCGATAATCCCACTTTATGTGCGCGATATTCATAAAACATTTATCGTTACCAAAATGGCTTACGATGCAGGTGTATTCATCAATCCTGTTATTCCACCAGCCTGCGCTCCGCAAGATACACTCGTAAGATTTGCGCTTATGGCAACACATACAAAAGAACAGGTTGAACGTGGTGTGGAAATTCTAAAGAAGATATTCCAGGAACAAGGCATTATCAAATAGTTTTTAATTTATTGCTGTCCGGTAAAACTTTTTTGGAGCTATCTGTGTTAGTAAAAATAGACTTAAACTTATTATTTCTTAGAATTATCGGTTATTATAGGTCTTTTCTTGTCAAAATAAGTGCATTTTATAATGCTTACAGTTTGAAACTGAAAACCAAGCCCCTGGATGAGTAAAACGGCTGCAATACCGATGGACAAAGAGATACAGAGCTTTCAGTTTATTTTTACCGGACAGCAATATTTTTAATTGATATTTGCTGAAATCTTTTGGTGAAATATAAAAGACTTGCAATCGCTGAAAATATGCGGTTGCAAGTCTTCTTTTTTTGTTTAAACCTCTCAAAAGTACCATACGTTTAAATACATCTATCGTTTTAATAGGATTTTATAGGTGAAACAACTTTCTTCTTAGCTGCTTACGGCAGTTGCTAAACGGCATAGAAAAGAGTAGATAGCATCTGTAAAGGCCTGATTCATCACGTTCCTAACACCTAAGAAAAATGATTTTGGATATGATGCCACAAAGAATCGCACCCCCTACGATGCAACTTTGATTTACGCATAGAATCGCCTTTGTTTTGTAAAGATAATTCCCTTAAAAAGTGATAACTGCGCTTTGGCATTGCGAAAGCGGCTCTTTTGCAACGCAAAACCTACGCTTTTGCCGTGCAAAACAGCCGCTTTTGGAACACAAAACAATAGGTTTTGCAATGCATTGATAACGAGGAGATTACGTAATACTTATTGTTGTGAAAAATATTTACAGCTTTATAGTTCGTTTTCCGTTTCTGAAATGAGGAATGGAGGGCTTACGGTGTAGGGAGCTAAAGAGTGCTTTCTACTTGGAAAAGTGAAACTGTATGCTTTTCAGCATAAAGTATCAATAGGTATTGAATTACTTTAAAATGCTATTATAAAAAAGCAAGCACATCTTGAACTTCTCGGTTCTTGATGTGCTTGCTTTTGTTATTTCTCTACACCATCTGTTGTTAAGAGTATTTTCTTGCCGTCGTATTCGGCTTCAAAGTAAGGTGGTTCTTCTCTGAGCGAAATGCGGTCGTATTTGAAAGGTGTAACCAATGTTTCTTTTCCGTCAGGTAATACCAGTCCCAGTTTTCCGTCTAACTGTGCTATAATCGGCATTGTACGCAAGTCGTCTACGTATACGTAGCACGTGCGGACAAACTCGTATTTCGGACTTAGTATGGTGTTTCCTTGATAATCTACGATACCGAACTTGCCGTCTTTTTCGATTACTTGGTGGTATTGAATGTATGTTTCTTTCAATAAGTTCAGATAGTTTACCATCTTGCGCTTATCGTTCACCAATGTAACAAGGTATTCAAAAGTATCGGAGTAATTGGCAACCGAACGCACCAGCACCATTTTCATGTCAAGTCCCTTCAGTGCTTTGCGGTTTAAATCCAAGTAAAGTGCTATGGCTTTTTCTCTTTCTTCTAACGAGAGGTTCTCCAACGAATCTTCAAAACGCAACATTTGCGCTTTCGAACCGCGCATACCTTTAATGTAACGGTGTATTTGTCTGCCCATTTCCTTGCAAGCGAAATGTCTAATCTGTCGTTCTTCAACAGGGTCAGCAAAGTTGTGTATGATGTTATTCTGCTTTTTCATATCTATTTCTCCTTATCATTATGTAAGTCAGACATTGCGTTTGTTCTCTCTTTATTCCTTATTATATATAACCGCAGTTATTTTATTTCGGAATCAACATAGTGCAAATATACGAGATTTTAAGGAAGATACCAAAAGTTTTTTGTATTTTTGTACGGCAAAAAAGATAGACTTACCCAAGCAGATGGATAAAAAGAATAAACAAGAAGACGGTTATATAGAAGTAAAAGGTGCCAGAGTAAACAACTTGGCGAATGTAAACGTGAAGATTCCACGTGGAAAGTTCGTCATTATAGCTGGTGTTTCAGGTTCTGGTAAGTCATCGTTGGCTTTCGATACGCTTTATGCGGAAGGGCAGCGCAGATATGTTGAGAGCTTGTCGGCATACGCCCGTCAGTTCTTAGGCAGAATGGCAAAGCCCGAAGTAGACTTTATAAAAGGACTTCCACCTGCCATTGCAATAGAACAAAAGGTTATATCACGAAATCCTCGTTCTACGGTTGGTACCTCTACGGAGATATACGAATATCTGCGATTGCTTTATGCACGAATAGGCAGAACCATTAATCCTGCAACGGGAGAAGAGGTGAAACGACACACCGTGGAAGATGTTATACAGAAAGTGCAAAGCTATTCTGCTGGTACAAAGTTCTGTATTCTTGCCCCTTTGCACGTTCGTGAGGGTAGGAGTATTACGGCGCAGCTTGAGATGGAAGTACAGGAAGGCTATGCGCGCATTTATGTAGATGGCGAGATTGTGCGCATTGAAGATTGGATAGAAGCGCACGACGAGAAGGACATAGAAGGGGTAGAAAGTATTTATCTTGTTATCGACCGTCTCTCGGTTGATGATAGCAAGGAAGCAATCTCGCGCCTTACTGACTCTTGCGAAACTGCTTTCTTTGAAGGTGATGGTATGTTGAGGCTGATGTTCTTCCCATCTAAACTCTCTTACGACTTTTCTACGCGCTTTGAGGCTGACGGTATTAAGTTTGAAGACCCTAACGACAATATGTTTTCGTTCAATTCGCCGCTGGGAGCTTGTCCTACTTGCGAAGGCTTTGGACGTATTATGGGCATCGACGAACGTTTGGTAATATCTAACAGTTCGCTTTCTGTTTACGAGGGTTGTGTGCAATGTTGGCATGGCGAGAAGATGAAAGTATGGAACGATGAGTTCTGTCGAAGGGCAGCAAAGGATAATTTCCCTATCTTCAAACCCTATTTTGAATTGTCTCAAACAGAGAAAGACCAACTGTGGCATGGACTGCCAAGCGAAGCCGTCAATTCGCTTTCCGACCGTATTTGCATAGATTCCTTCTTCCAAATGGTAAAAGACAATCAATATAAGATACAGTATCGTGTCCTCTTGAGCCGATATAGAGGCAAGACTATCTGCCCCGATTGCCACGGACGGCGATTGAAAAAGGAAGCGACTTGGGTGAAAATAGCTGGAAAAGCTATTACCGATTTGGTGGAAATGCCAATTATAAACCTGAAGGAATGGTTCGATAATATAGAGCTGACGGAGCAAGAGAGAAACATTAGTAAACGGTTGATGTTGGAAATAACCAACCGTATTCAGTTCCTTGTAGATGTCGGACTTGGCTATCTTACACTGAATCGCCAATCAAACAGTCTCAGTGGTGGCGAAAGTCAGCGCATCAATCTTACAACATCGTTAGGTTCGTCGTTGGTAGGTTCGCTTTACATCTTGGACGAACCAAGTATCGGGCTGCATAGTCGCGACACCGACCGTCTTATCCACGTCTTGAAAGAGTTGCAAGCCATCGGAAATACTGTAATTGTGGTGGAACACGACGAAGAGATAATACGCTCGGCAGACTATCTTATTGACGTCGGTCCAGATGCAGGACGATTGGGTGGGCATATAGTATATAATGGTGTTGTGCCTGAAATCAACGATGCAAACAAAGCAGGCTTGTTGAAAGCTCACGCCGATTCGTACACAATAAAGTATCTTACCGCTGCAGAAACCATTGAAGTGCCGCAGAGTCGTCGCCCTTGGAATCTTTCTGTTGAAATAAAAGGTTGCCGAATGAACAACCTGAAAGGGTTAGATGCCAAAATACCGCTCAACGTCTTTACAGTTGTAACAGGCGTCAGTGGAAGCGGAAAGTCGTCGCTTATAAAGGGAACATTCTATCCAGCATTGAAGCGTCGCCTTGATGAAGTAACCGATTTGCCCGGTGAATATGCTTCGCTTACAGGCGATTTGGAGCAGATAGCGCACGTGGAATTTGTAGACCAAAACCCGATTGGAAAGAGTTCGCGCTCCAATCCTGCAACTTATGTGAAGGCATACGACGAAATCAGAAAGCTGTTTTCAGAGCAGCAACTTTCAAAGCAAATGGGCTATACACCCCAGTTCTTCTCGTTCAATGCAGATGGTGGACGGTGCGAAGAATGTAAAGGCGCAGGGGTAATAACCATCGAAATGCAGTTTATGGCAGACTTGGTTTTGGAATGTGAAGAATGCCATGGCAAACGCTTTAAGCGAGAAATCCTTGACGTTACCTTTGCTGGGAAGAACATTAACGACGTGTTGGATATGACGGTTTCCGAAGCAATACAGTTCTTTACCGCTAATAAGCAGAAAACAATCGTTACTCGTTTGCAGCCATTGGAAGATGTAGGGTTGGGCTATATTAAGTTAGGGCAAAGTTCTTCTACACTTTCGGGCGGTGAAAACCAACGTGTAAAACTTGCTTATTTTATAGGAAAGGAACGGCAAGAACCGTCGCTGTTCATCTTCGATGAGCCAACGACAGGTTTACATTTTCACGATATAAAACGCTTGCTGAAAGCTTTCGATGCGCTCATAGCAAAGGGACATTCGGTGCTTGTTATTGAACACAACCTTGATGTAATAAAGTGTGCAGACTACATTCTCGACATTGGACCTGATGGAGGCGATAATGGTGGCAAACTCGTTGCATTTGGCACCCCTGAAGAGATAGCCAACAACAAGGATAGCTTAACGGGAAAATACCTTGCAGAGAAATTATCTACAAATAATTTGTAGATACTAAAGGTAGTTGTAAGTACGAATGTACATAATTAAAGAGGTGTTTAAGGGAATTGGAAAAGACTCTTAAACCCTTTCAGCTAATGTTAGTTCGGTACAAGAAAGTAGGTTGAGCAAGCAATCTTGTAGGTTCTTTCAGCAAGCCCCTCTTTTAATAAAACAGTGAGAGTTCTTTCATTTAAATCTGTAAAAATAATTCCGTTAAAAAATGATAACTGTGCTTTGGCGTTGCGAAAGCGGCTGTTTTGCATCGCAAAACAGCCGCTTTTATCGTGTAAAACCTACGCTTTTGGAATGCAAAACAATAGGTTTTGTAATGCGTTGATGTATAGATAGTTATGTAATAGTTTCTCTTGTGAAAAATATTTACACCTTTGTTGCTTTCTTTTCGCCATGAACCAACGTTAGTTCGGGGTAATAATTTGCCTGAGATACTTCATCTTTTTTGATTATAAGCATATTCAAAAAGTAGGTGAGCAGACTATTTGACGATTATTATAGTTAGGTGTTTTTATCCGCCAAAGACAGATTCTTTCGTTAATATTCGTTCTTGTCGTCTTTCAAAGTCCACATCTTGAAGGCGTTGATGGCCTCGTTGCGAAGCAATATTTCGGAAGGCTTTTTGCGATATTGTGGCTCAAGGGCTATTTCTTCATAGATGAAATCGTCGTCGAAACCAATTTTTCCTGCATCTTTACGGTCGTTGGCGTAGTAGATTTTATCAAGGTGCGCCCAATAAATAGCCCCGAAACACATTGGACAAGGTTCGCACGAGGTGTAGATTACACAACCAGAAAGGTCGAATGTGCCCAACTTTTGGCATGCGTTGCGTATGGTGCAAACTTCCGCATGGGCAGTAGGGTCGTTGTCAATAGTTACTTTGTTGCTTCCTTCCGCTACAATTTTGCCGTCTTTAGCAATTACGGCTCCGAAAGGACCGCCGCCATTTCGCACGCTATTCTCTGACAGCTCAATGGCTCTGCGCATTAGTTCTTCGTTTGTCATTGTTTTTTTCTTCTTTATAAATTCAGGTCGGTCAGATTATTTTCTATACCTCTTTCTGTTCCGACTTTTTAAATATGTCGTTATATAAATTATCGAAAATCTTCCTTAGTTCGGCTTGTTGCCCCAAGAGTTCACGTATGTATTCTAACTTTTTAGCATTGGGCGAGTTTGCAATCCATAAACGTATGTAGCCCATTCTGCCATACTTTTCGCTGATGTGATTGTAGAAACGCTTCCATTGTTCTTCTTTGTTCTTCTTTGGATAGTTCTCTAATCCGTACAGAACAGTGCGC
This sequence comes from Prevotella intermedia ATCC 25611 = DSM 20706, assembly GCF_001953955.1. NCBI lineage: Bacteria > Pseudomonadati > Bacteroidota > Bacteroidia > Bacteroidales > Prevotellaceae > Prevotella > Prevotella intermedia. The sequence continues at coordinate 1,441,393 of NZ_CP019300.1, read as the reverse complement.
GAAAAAACAATCTCGGGGTCTAATTCTCGGTCGGCTTCGGCAACAATCTTTCCGTAAATGCTGCGTGGAACACGCGAACTGCTGGCACGATGGTCTTCTACGGCTTCTTTCATGATGCGTATTTGTTCTGGCGAAAACCATTTTTTCAGCCTTGCGTCGGCTGTCAGAATCTTTCCGCTCGTTATGTGGTGAACAGCCCGAGGCCCTTCCATACCAAGGTCGTGATAAGCTGCCGACACATACACCATATTGGAATCGGCACCTGTTGCGGGCACAAGAGCAAGTGCATTCTTGATTACTCGCTGCACATGCCCAATTCCATGCGACTTTCCAAAGGCGTTGTATCGTGGGAGAATTTGTTGTTCTACAAATTCCATAAGGTCTAAATCAACTCTGTTTTCCATCGTTTTAAATCACTTTGTCAGAAGTATTCCTATTGTTGTTAAGAGTCCGTAAACGAACATATTGCGAGCAGTCAGCCCCAAAACCTTGTTCAACTCTTTGCCATACTTTATTCTTTTCATATCTTTCCACGTCCTTGTGTGGAGTAAAAGATAGAAAAATAGCAAGGAAATGCTGAGTATGTTCATTGTGTTGTTGGCAAAAAAGAAGACTATTGCCATAAGCCATACGCCCAGTATGCCTAACCAAAGATAGAGTTGCTCGGCTTTCTTCTCGCCAATGCGCACGATGAGTGTGTATTTGTTGGCTTGCTTATCATTATCACGGTCGCGATAATTGTTCACAACGAGTAAGGTGTCTATTATTAAGCCGCAGGCAACAGAAGCAGTAAATACTTGACACGTAACGGTTTGAACACCTTTGGGCAATATCACGTAATAGGTTAGACAAACTGGTATAATGCCAAAAAAAACAAGTACGAGCAGGTCGCCTAAGCCTAAATACGATAGCTTTGTTGTGTAAAGAAAGCAAAATGCAATGCAAAGCAGTCCGATGATAATCATTTCCCAACCGCCATAGTAAATAAGCGGCAAGCCAACAAGGCAAGCCAAAAGAGTCGTAACGATAAGTCCCTTTCGCATTGCAGGTAGGGTTATCCAACCTTCGCTGCAAGCACGTCGAGGTCCAAGGCGAGTTTCGCTATCGTCGTTTCCTTTCAAACAGTCGAAATAATCGTTTACGAAGTTGGCATCTATTTGCATAATAAACGCAAACAAGATACATAGAATAGCGGGAAGAGCCTGAAAATGCTGCCAACCAACATCAGTAAAAGCAAAAGCTATACCTATCATAATGGGGACACTGGCTCCTGTAAGTGTCTTGGGACGTGCAGCAAGAATCCAAGCGTTAAGCGAATTTACCTTGACGTCTGTTTCCATTCTTGATAGTATATCTTTCTTTTCCGCCATATATCCAACTTGTTAATTGAAGAAGTCCCAACTTATTCCTAATCGTAAAACTCGCTGATTGAGCGGATAGTGGGGCGTGAAGAAGTAGTTGCCACCATCGCCACTATTGATGTGCGACATCATTATGAAGAAGCGCGTGCGCTGTAACTTAAAGTTTGCATAGGCATTGATAATGGGGTAGTTGCCCACCTCTGTTCTGCTTGCTTCAGTTTCTTGTATCCCAAATGAGCCCATTCCCGGAATGTATTCGGGTGCATAATACTTCGTAAAGTATCTGCCATCGACACCAAAGTCGCAGTCTAACACCTTAGCAATTTTGAATCTGATGAACAGATTGCTGTAAATGTTGAGCATTGGAGTAGGGAGGACAGTTTCGTTGCTCGACTTTTGGAACGTAATTAGGTTTTGCCAATTCATTATTCCTAATTTAAAGTCTTGCTGCAATTGAAGTGTAAGCAAACTAATGGCACCGCTATGTTGCCTTACGTTTACTTGATTGTTTTTTACAAGATAATCATTACCGTTTGCCACACGTTCGTTTTGCAAGCCAAAGTAAGTGTAGTTCTTTAATACATCGTATCCTACACACAGCTTTGTCCTTGTCTTTTTCAACGTAAATGCACCTAACAACCGAGAGTGAATTTGCTGGTCAAGGTTGTTGTCCCACCAGAAATGGCGCGAACGGAATGTGTTCATATAGAACGTGGGAGCTGTGCGATGAAGAAATGCCGTAGCAGCAAACTGCACGGTGTCGCCCAATAGCGGGAAGTTAAGGTCTGCATTTCCGTCTATGTGTAGTTGTCCTGCTCTGTCGCCTGCTACCCACGCTTCAGCATTTATATTGTAATGTAAGGTTTTTCCGTTTGCTTTTAGTAGCTGTCCACCCACAGAAATATCGTTTTTATTTATTTTTTCATATCCTCCAAACAATGGATTGGCCGCTGGAGTTGTGGTTGTTGTGAGCAGCATAGGTAGCTCGTAGTGGCGCAGTTCGTGAGAAACAAACGCCTTTAATCCTGTTTTTGCCCACTTGTTAAATCCTTCCAACAGTGCGATGGCAAAGGTATTCTTCAACGCCCAATGTTTGGTTTGGTCGTAAATAGAGTCGCTTGCCGTTGCATTGTTATAGTAATAGTTGTTTGCATAGAATGAATTTGGCGTATCGTAGGCTTGATAAATTCTTCTGAAATTATCGAAACGAGCCGTATGAATAAAACTTGTTACAGGCACATATTCGTCTTTTATCCATTCATTGGCAGCATCGCTGGCAGCTATTTGCTTCTCTTCCAAGCGGTCAATATTGATGGAATCGCGTTGTTCGCCATTCGTTGCCAAAGCGTTTGAAGTTGGATTTTTGTCGATTACTTTTGCATTATCGGGTCTACCTTTCGCCTTTTGGCGTTTGTTAAATTCTTCTTCGTCAAACTCTTCACCATTTTGCTTGGCTTCTTCCATAGCCTTCCTGCGTGCCTTATCTTCTTCCTGGCTTTGCATCGACCTTATGGCAAACTTCTTTGCCTCTATTTCTTCCTTTGTCATAGGCACTTTTCTATAAAAGCCCAAGCTGTATCTGTGGTTGAAAAAGATGTGCTGATTGTCGTTTCTATTCCAGTTTTTTGAAAGAATTGTCGGTATTTCGTTTGTATTAAACGATTCGTTGAATATTTCGGGGTGGGTGATGTATGCATCGTTAGCTATACCTCCATTTTCAGAAACCTTTTGATGGTTGAGCGAAGAAAGAAAGTTTGCTTGATACTTTTCGCCTGTATAAGTGCCCCAAAACGAGTAATTAATGTGCGAAGTGTTTTGATTGCTATAATACCCACGGCCATAAAGATAGTCGAACTTGAATCCAAATCCCCACTTCTTGCCTGCATTAATCGCAAACAATGCCTTGAACTGGTCTTCTCCGTCTGTTCTGTCACCCGCCGTACTGTATGATAAGTTGGTTATAGGAGATAGGGTAGATGTGAAATGGAACTTGGACGGTTTTACGATAAACTTGTCGTATGGTGCCAGAAAGATAAATTCTGAAGGTTCAGCTCTGTCTATGAAAATACGGTTTTGGCGAGGTGAACCTAAATTTCCCAATGAATTATATTCTCCCCGTAAGCCCGTATTAAAGAAAGTGTTCATAAACAGTTCAGACACCGTGTCGGGCTGTGCTGCTGTTCTATCGCCAAAACGCTCATCAATTGTCCATACTTTCAAGCCACGTGGTATTTCTTTGTGTTGGCTCTGTATGGAATCTGATACTCCAAGACTTCTGTTTCCTTGAAAACCATTAGACGTAGATGTGCCATCTCTTGAAACTCTATTAAAGCTTTGTGCGTTAGCAAGTAAAGAGATGATTAACAAATTTATAATCAGATATATGTGTCGCTTCATTGACGGAATAATCGAAGTGCTGCTTCGGTGAATTTAAATACCATTGAAATTAATATAATGATAATTCCAATTGTCTGGTCTGCTAAGGCAAAATATAAAATCACACCAATTACAGCCCCTACCATAAAGATGATATTGAGCCATTGGCGGAGTGCTGAAACTTTGTTTTTATTTTCTCTTAGTGGGCGTCTACGATGGGGTGGACGTGCCAAGCTATTTCCGTTTTCCTCTGTCATAATACCTGTATTTATACTATTCTTTGCCACTAACTTCTGTCTTGCTTGTTGTGCACGAAGAAATGATAGACGCAAAGAATGCCTATTTAAAAGAGTACCTATTTAATTGTTATAACAAATAATTTATAAAGCAAAGTTATAAAAAAATACTTGATTGCAGCTTGCTTATAAAATATTTAACGTTCGTTTTGAGTTTCACTCGCTCACTCTGTTTTTTGAAGCCGTAAGAACAAGGTGGTGATAACTTGTTTTATAGGCGAAAAAAGGCCATACTGATGTAAAAACTTTTCGCAGTAATAACTATCGTTTAACTTGTTCTTTATCAACGTGTTATAAAACCTATTGTTTTGCATTGCAAAAGCGTAGGTTTTGCACGGTAAAAGCGTAGGTTTTGCGTTGTAAAAGAGCCGCTTTCACAACGCCAAAGTGCATTTATCACTTTTTAGAGGAATTATCTTTACAAAATTAAAAATAAATTTCAATGATTTCTTTTAACCGTCAGGCATACCTCAACATACTGCCACGCTTCATTATTTTATATCAAACTCACGTTCTTTTAAAATTCGCTGGTGAAGTGGAATTTAATTTCTTCAAAGTCTTGCTGTGCCATACTGAGCATATAGCCAGAGTCGGCAAGGAAAACATCTCGCCCTTCAATATCTTTTGCCATATACTGGTACTTGCGCTTTTTGAAACTTTCAAGTGCTGTTGAGTCTTCAGCTTCAATCCAACAGGCTTTGTGCAGATGGACAGGTTCCCAACGGCACTTGGCGTTGTATTCGTGTTCCAAGCGATATTGAATAACTTCAAACTGAAGTTGTCCTACTGTTCCAACTATACGACGATTGTTAAACTGATTGACAAATAGCTGTGCCACACCTTCGTTCATAAGCTGTTCCAATCCTTTTTGGAATTGTTTAGCCTTCATTGGGTCGTCGTTTTCAATATATTTGAATAGTTCTGGCGAGAAACTTGGTAGTCCACGGAAGTGCAAATCCTCTCCTTCTGTCAGCGTATCGCCAATTTTAAATACACCTCCCGTATCAGGCAAACCTACAATATCACCTGGATAGGCTTCATCGACCGTGCTTTTGCGCTGTGCCATAAACTGCGTTGGCGACGAAAACCGAAGTGTCTTACCGTTTCTGACGTGGAGATAGGGCTGATTGCGCTCAAATCTTCCTGAGCAAACTTTGCAGAAAGCAATACAACTGCGGTGGTTGGGGTCGATGTTTGCCGTAATTTTAAAGATGAACCCACTGAACTTCTTTTCTTCGGGTTCTACCATTCGTTCCTCTGCCATCGTAGGTTTCGGACTCGGTGCTATGCGAACGAAGCAGTTAAGAAGCTCTTGTACACCAAAGTTATTTAAAGCTGAACCGAAGAATACAGGTGCTACTTCGGCGGCACGATATGTATCAACATCAAATTCGGGATAAACTCCATCAACCAATTCAAGGTCGGCACGCAGCTGTTCGGCAAAGTCGTTGCCCACACGGGTTGCGAGTTCTTCGTCGTCCAGCTTCACTTCTACCGTTTCGGTAACACGCTGCTTGTTTGGTGTAAATAGGTTCAAGTTTTGCTCGAAGATATTATAGACGCCCTTGAAACGCTGACCTTGACCAATCGGCCACGAAAGCGGACGCACACCAATTTGCAGTTCTTCTTCCAATTCGTCGAGTAATTCAAATGGGTCGCGCCCTTCACGGTCCATCTTATTGATGAAGATGATAACTGGTGTATTGCGCATACGACACACCTCCATTAGTTTTCGGGTCTGCGTTTCCACACCTTTTGCCGAGTCTACAACAATGATTGCCGAGTCCACGGCAGTGAGTGTGCGGTATGTATCTTCTGCAAAGTCTTGGTGTCCAGGGGTGTCTAAGATGTTCACCTTATAGCCTTCATAGTCGAACTCCATAACCGACGTGGAAACCGAGATACCACGTTGTTTCTCAATATCCATCCAGTCAGACGTTGCAGTCTTCTTTATCTTGTTGCTTTTAACAGCCCCTGCCACTTGAATTTGCCCACCAAATAAAAGGAACTTCTCGGTAAGTGTCGTCTTACCAGCGTCTGGGTGAGAAATAATGGCAAAGGTTCTTCTGCGTTCTATTTCGTTCATAAGAATATTGTTCGTTGTCTTTTTCGAGCGAAAACTCGTTTTTATACTTCTTTCATCAGGTTCTCCATGCACTTCTTCAAGCTGTCTGCCCAATATGGAACATTTGCGCCAAACGTTTCTTTAATCTTTGTTTTATCGAAAACCGAATAAGCAGGGCGTTTTACAGGCGAGGGGAACTCGTCGCTGTGGCATGGCTGAATGTTGCAAGCAGTGTTGCCAGCGAGTTCTGCAATCTTCTTTGCGAAGTCGTACCAGCTGCAAACTCCCTCGTTCGAAAAGTGGTAAATGCCTGTATTGCCTTCGTACTTCCTGTTCTCAACAATATCAAAAATGGCATTAGCCAAGTCTACTGCATATGTTGGCGTGCCACATTGGTCGAACACAACCTTTAGTTCGGGCTTCGTAGCAGTAAGATTCATCATTGTCTTTACAAAGTTTTTGCCAAATTCTCCATAAAGCCAAGCTGTTCTTATAATGATATATTTGCCCCCAATAGCTTGTATTTTCTCTTCTCCGTGTAGCTTTGTCAATCCGTAAACACCTGTTGGTGTGCCTTTTTGGTCTTCTTTGCACGGCGTGTTATAAGGGTCTCCGCCGAAGACATAGTCCGTACTGACGTGAACCAACAATCCGTTTACCTCCTTCATAGCCTTTGCAAGGTTCTCGGGAGCTGTAGCATTTAAGGTTTCCACAATATCGCCAGCAGTTTCAGCAGCATCTACATTTGTCCACGCGGCACAGTTTATAATACATTCTATATTGTGTTCTTTCACAGTTTTACCTATGTCTTCAAGGTTTGTAATATCAAGTTTCTGATAACCCTCGCATACATCTGTAAAGATATAGTTGTCTTTGCTCTGTCTTGCCACCAACTGAATGGTGTTGCCCAACATACCGTTTGCGCCTGTTACTAATATGTTCATATCTTCTTTAAGTACTTGTCCTTTCTTAATCTTCAAACTGCAATCCTTCGGTTTTGTCCTTTTGATAGTAGTCTGAAAGCATACCAATCAGCGTTGTTATCTCTTTTACGGCAGTTTCGGTCTCTCTGCTGATTTCTTTTTTCTGCAATCGAAGCATCATCACACCGTAGAGGACATCGAAGCACGTTTCCACTTCGCTGTGCCCAAGATTGGCTGCAATCTCTTTCAAGTTTGCCTCGTTCTTGCGTGCCATTCTATCTGCAACTTGCTTTGTCTTGCCACGAAGCTCCACGATGAAAGGCAGAACACGATAATATTCAGCCGAATAGAAGGGGAATTTAGAAGAAGCAAGCAGTTGTGTATGAAGTTCTGTAAGAGCCTGCATTACGACTTTGTTTATCTGTAAATGCCCACTCTCTCGGCAACCTTCCTGATTCATCATTCTTACCAAGTCGCCAAACCAGTCTTCTTCTTCCTCTTTCTGTTCGTCGGTATAATCAAATTTGTCTATATATTCTTTACGAATCCTTGTCAGCGAGCAACCGTAGACACGTATAATGTCTTCGATTTGCCACATATAAAGCAAGTATTCAGCAATACTTTTCTTTCTTAATTCCTTAGCAACAAACATATATGATATGTCTTTATTAGTAATAAGAAGGCAAGTGATAAAGATTAAACACTGTACCTATCAACACGATGAGCGAGAAAATAATAACCACCGAACCAATGATTCTGTTGATTATCAAGATTCCGTTCATATTGAATATATCGTGAACTTTGTTTATAAGCCACGTCAAGCCATACCACCAAAGCAATGCTCCTAACGGTATAGAGGCTAATCCGATGCTCATTTCAACAGGGCGAGAGGGCTGAATAAAGGCAAATTGTGCAAAGGTTGCAATGAATAGGAACATTATCATTGGATTGGAAAAAGTAACAAGGAATGCCGTCAGACCGTTGTGAAACAGTGTTCCTTTTGTTTTTCCACTCTGATGCATCTTCTTGGTAGGGTCTGACATAAAGCAGTAAACGCCGAAAAGCAGCAGAATGATACTTCCTGAAATCTGCAAAATAAACTGATTGGCAGGGTTTTGCAGTGGCTCCATAATAAAACTCATACCGAAGCCCACTATCAAAGCATAGATAATATCGCTGATAGCAGCTCCAACACCCGTTATAAAACCGTACCACCGCCCTTTGTTCAATGTTCTCTGAATACACAAAATACCTACGGGTCCCATTGGCGCTGAGGCAATGACACCTATCAATATACCTTTAAAGACGAAGTCAAGTATATCTAACTGGATTGGAAAAGGCATGTTCATAATTTGAATGCAAAATTGCAAAAATTATATGAAATAAGCAAATTTACTCGCTAAAAGTTTGCTATATTCGGCTTTTTTCATAACTTTGCCTTTAGAATTAAACAATAATACAAGTAAAATGATAGAAGAACAAGAGCTTAAATCATTCGTTATAGGATTGGATTTGGGAGGCACGAACTCTGTTTTCGGAATAGTAGACCAACGTGGTCAGGTACTTGCAACCACATCAATAAAAACTCAAAGTTATAAAACTGTTGAGGATTTTGTAGATGCAGGCATTGAAGTACTGAAGCCAATCATTGCCAAAGTAGGTGGAATCAGCCAGATTAAGGCAATGGGAATAGGTGCGCCTAATGGCAATTTCTATCGCGGAACTATCGAGAATGCTGCAAACTTAGTTTGGGCACACGATAGCGTTGTGCCATTGGCAGATATGTTTTCAAAGCGTTTAAACATACCTGTAGGTCTTACCAACGATGCCAACGCTGCAGCAATAGGCGAAATGCAGTATGGTGTAGCAAGGGGTATGAAAGACTTTATTATGATTACTCTTGGCACGGGCGTTGGTTCTGGTATTGTTGTGAACGGACAAATGGTTTACGGTTCTGACGGTTTTGCGGGCGAACTCGGACACGTTATAATGGTACGTGGCGAAGAAGGTCGTTCTTGTGGTTGTGGCAGAAAGGGCTGCTTGGAGGCTTATTGCTCGGCTACGGGTGTAGCACGTACGGCTCGCGAGTTCTTGCAGAAGACGAAAGAACCATCGTTGCTTCGTGATATAAATCCTGAAGAAATAACATCGCTCGATGTGTCGATTGCTGCAGGAAAGGGCGACAAGATGGCATTGGATATATTTGCCTTTACAGGCGACATGCTTGGAGCTGCTTGTGCTGACTTTGCAAATTTCTCTTCGCCAGAGGCTTTCGTATTCTTTGGCGGTTTAACAAAGGCTGGCGACTTGCTTATGAATCCTATCAAGGCTGCTTATGCAAAGTATGTGTTGCCTACTTACAGAGACAATGTGAAGTTCCTTGTAAGCTCGCTCGACGATGCTGCTGCTGCCGTTTTGGGCGCATCGGCAATTGGTTGGGAAATATAATCAGAATATATAAGTAACATTGCGAAATTGCTACAAAGGCGTTGTACTTTTGGTGCAACGCCTTTTCTTTTTAAGTACAGGCTATTTTAAGGACAAGTTAGATAGGGTTATTGTTTAACTTTTCAGAATGGAAACAACCTTCTTAAAACTACTGTCTCGCTTCTTTGAAATACCCATTTATAAGCAGAAAACAGTTGATAAGCGTGTAAATATTTTTTGCAAGTGTTTCTGTTGTGTAATAGTTTCATTATCAATGTGTTATAAAACCTATTGTTTTACATTCTAAAAGCGGCTCTTTTGCACGGTAAAAGCGTAGGTTTTGCAGCGCAAAAGAGCCGCTTTCGCAATGCCAAAACGCAATTGCTACTTTTTAACAGAATTATCTTTACAAAACAAGAGCGTTTTGAACACTATCTTGCCAATAATGAAAAGAAATCCGTTCCCACAATGAGATTCCTGCTGCTATCTTGTTTTGCGCTCTGTTTTTGATGTTTAATAAATATTAAATCCCAATTAAGTTAGCTAAAAAAACTATTTTTTGAAATAAAATTATTATCTTTGCATATCAAAGATATAATGCGTATGAATAAAAAAATATATACTTTTCTGTTAGCTATAACCCTTTTAGGTTTTGCATTGCCGACAACAGTTAAAGCTCACACCTCGTTGGAGATGATTGAGCAAGACGTTCATAACGTTTCTATTTCTGTTTACGGTTCTGTCCTTCGCATTGAAGGAGCAAACGATGAGATGTTGCAGATTTACAATGTAACGGGTGTATGCGTTATGAGCATTAGAATAGATGGGCAAGATAAACGCTACAACCTTAATCTGCCAAAAGGCTGTTATATTGTAAAAGTAGGGAAAGTGGTTCGTAAAATTTCAATACGATAACTCTACTATATCATTGACAATCTCCCTCCTCTGTCGTGCATCGAATAGAAGAAGCTGAACTCTTAAAAGCATTAGCAGAACCTAAAACACGCAATAAGGCATTTGCCCTATTGGTAAACGAATATAGTAAACCTTTGTATTGGAAGATACGAAGCTTTGTTTTGTTGCATAACGATGCAGACGATGTCCTGCAAAACACTTTCTTAAAAGCATGGAAAAACATAGAAAGCTTTGAAGGGAAATCGAAAATATCTACGTGGCTGTATCGTATTGCTATCAATGAGTCTTTAGATTTCTTGAGAAACAAGAAAGAAATAGTTGCTATCAGTTCTGATAATGCTGATAATGGCGTTGCCAATACGCTTTTAGCAGATAGCTATTTCGATGGAAACAAAGGACAGGCTGTATTGCAAGAGGCTATTTCTGCTTTACCCGAAGTTCAGCGTACCGTCTTTATTATGAAGTATTACGACGAACTGAAATACTCGGAAATACATGAAATTCTTGGTACGAGCGAAGGGGCTTTAAAGGCATCTTACCACATTGCAGTAAATAAAATATCGCAATATATAAAAGAACACGAATAAATTTCTGAGTTCAAGTTAAACCATAGCTTTGTATTTGTGTCAAACTATCAGTAACAAGCTAAAGTAAAGAATATTAATTGTAATGGAGTTAGAAGAACAATTACTTTCAGAATTTGGAGACAGACGACCATTTAAGTCGCCTGAGGGCTACTTCGACAATTTAGAAGCGCGAATTATGTCGCAAATAACTGCAAAGGAAACTGAAGCCAACGAAGAAACACAGATTAGTAAAAAAGGCAATACAATCTCTTTCAAACGATTGCGCCCATTGATGATAGCAGCTTCTTTTATCGGGTTAATTGTTATTGGCGTAATAATAATGCATTTCTTTCAAGACAATGAACAGCTACAACAAAACAACAATATTGCAGCTACCCCGACCGCTACAACCGCTAAAGAGAAATCTGCGGATACCGAATACTTAGATGAAGCGGTTGAATATATGATGCTTGATAAAGACGATGTGTATGCTTATCTGGCTGATAATTAATTAATAGGACTAACTTGCGCAAAACACTGATAATGAAAAGAGTATTAATTGTTATTATAGCTTTTGTTAGTGCAATAAATTTGTTTGCACAACACAAGTTCGACCCTGAGAAGTTTAAGGCAGAGTTGCATCAATATATTGTAAGTTCAGCAAAGCTAACCGAACAAGAATCAGCAAAGCTTTTGCCGATTTACGATGAGATGATGACCAAACAGCGTGCGATTCACGACCAATTACGCAAATTGCAAAGTAGCAATCCTGGAAATAATAAAGGTGCTAAAAAAGCTATATTGGAGATAGACGATTTGCACATACAGATGAAACAAATAGAGAAAAACTACCATATAAAGATGTTGAATGTAGTTTCTGCAATGAAACTGAGTGAGGTTTTGAAAGCTGAACGACACTTCCATCGGAAATATTTCCGCAATGCTGCGAAGAAAAGGTAGCCGATTCTATTCAATAGTAATAATAAAATTCATTAATCCATTTAGATTTAATACATAAGATTTACAATGAAATTATATCGTTTGCAATTTGTAAAAGCAGCTTTAATCTTGTTTTTACTATTTACAAGCAGTTATTCTTTTTCTGCAAACTCTCCTAAGAAGCGTCAGTTCAGAGGCGCATGGATTCAGTGTGTCAATGGTCAGTTCCAAGCTATTGGAACCGAACGAATGCAGCAAACACTTATTTCGCAACTCAACAAGTTGCAGCAGATGGGTGTCAATGCCATTATATTTCAGGTTCGTGCCGAGTGCGATGCACTCTATCCCAGCAAGTATGAGCCGTGGAGTAAGTTTCTGACGGGCAAGCAAGGAACAGCTCCAATGCCGTATTGGGACCCTTTGCAATGGATGATAGAGCAGTGTCATAAACGTGGAATGGAACTCCATGCATGGATAAACCCTTATCGTGCGAAGACAAAGAATACCACGCAACTTGCTTCAAACCACATTGCAGTTCAACATCCTGAACGGGTTTTCGACTACGATGGGCTTAAAATCCTTAATCCAGGTATTCCTGAAAACAGGAATTACATTTGCAACATCGTAACGGATATTCTGCAACGATATGATGTAGATGGTTTGCATATCGACGATTATTTCTATCCTTATCCTGCTGCGGGACAACGCATTCCCGACTTGAAGGAGTTTAGCCTTTATGGAGGTGGCTTTGGTCGCATTCAAGACTGGCGTCGCGACAATGTCGATATGTTCATAAAGCAACTTGGCGAAACCATTCATAGAGTGAAACCTTGGGTCAAATTCGGTGTGTCGCCCTTTGGAATTTATAGGAATGAGAAGAGTGCACCAAACATTGGTAGCAAAACCAACGGACTGCAAAACTACGATGACCTTTATGCCGATGTATTGAAATGGGTGAATAATGGTTGGGTGGACTATTGCGTTCCACAGATTTATTGGGAAATAGGAAATAAAGCAGCCGACTATGAAGAACTAATTACGTGGTGGAACCGTTATGCAGGAAATCGTCCGCTATATATTGGCGAGGACGTCTTGCGAACCGTAAAGCACGCTGACCCACAAAATCCAAGCTCACATCAATTACCTGCAAAGCATCGTTTGCACGAAAGGTCAGCGAACGTACAAGGTGCGGTTTTATGGTATGCAGCTTCGGTTGTCGATAACCCAGGTAATTATGCAAAAATGCTTCAAGCCAATTATTGGCGTTATCCAGCTTTGCAGCCCTTGATGCCTTTCATTGACGACGAAGCACCTAAGAAACCACGTTCTCTGAAAGTAAGTTGGTCGGAAGAAGGGTGCATATTACATTGGAAAGCTCCTAAGGGAAAAGGTTGGAAAGACGAAGCACATAAGTATGTTGTTTATAGATTTGCTCCCGGCGAATATATCGATGTAGAGAACCCATCGAAGATTGTAGCCATAACTTATCAGCCCGCATTGAGGCTGAATTATAATGGTGGCGATACAAAATATACTTATATAGTAACCGCACTCGACCGTATGGGGAACGAAAGTACAGGGAAGAAGAAGAAAGTGAAACTCTAATTGAAAATGCAATAATTGAAGTTTTCTTGCTTAATCCCTTGCAACTTTCAAAGAAAAGGTTTATATTTGCAACCAAATAATAAACAATCGTTCAAACCAATAAGAATAAATAATGGTGAAAGAACCAACGGAATTATTTCCGACTAAAACATCTACTGAAGGTTCTGCCAGTATCTCTGCAACATGGAGATAAAGGTGGAGCTTTCTGCATAGTTACCAAAGATATTGAAAAAACATAGTTAATAATTAATAACCCTAACGCCCCAGTCTCGGTAAGGCGTTCCCCCTCTGAGATAAGGGAGTCAAGGAGAGACACTTGAAACAATGAAAAACAATCTATTCAAGAAGATGTATGCAGCCCTTGTCGCGCTGTTTATCGCAATGTTTGCTTTACCACAGCAGGCACAGGCGCAAACGAAAGAAGCCTATGTTGAGAAGAACCTCGACACCAAGACTATTACTTTCTATTATGATGCAGAGAAGTCAAGTCGAAAAGGTATCGTTTATGGTATTAATGAAAAGCAGACGCTGGCAAGTGATATTGAAATTCCAGCGTGGGCGGCAAATTCTCAGAGCGAAGAGAAGACTACCACAGCTATATTCGATGCATCGTTCAAGGAGTATCGCCCAACAACTACTGACTACTGGTTTAACTATTATTTGGTTCTGAAGGAAATTAAGGGTATGGAGAATCTTAATACTTCTGAAGTAACCAATATGTCTCATATGTTTAATCATTGCGACGCTCTTCCTTCAATCGACCTTTCTAATTTCAATACAGCAAAGGTTACCAACATGAACTCTATGTTCTCTGAATGTGCTGCTCTCACTTCGCTCAACCTTTCTAAGTTCAACACAGAGAATGTAACCGATATGGGGTCAATGTTCAATTTCTGCTCTGGATTTACCACGCTTGACCTCTCTAACTTCAATACAGCGAAAGTAACCGATATGCGCGCAATGTTCTTCTGCTGTACAGGACTTACCTCGCTTGATATCTCTAACTTCAATACAGCGAACGTAACCGATATGAGCGTAATGTTCTTTTATTGCAAAGCTCTTAACTCACTCGAACTTCCAAACTTCAATACAGAGAAGGTTTCCAATATGAAAGCAATGTTCTCTGGTTGTAGTGCACTTAAGTCTCTTGACCTTTCTAAGTTCAACACAGCGAACGTTACCAATATGAATGGTATGTTTGCAAGCTGTACTGCGCTTACTTCTCTTGACCTTTCTAAGTTCAACACAGCGAACGTAACGGATATGAACGGTATGTTTGCCAACTGCTCTGCGCTTACTTCGCTCGATCTTTCTAAGTTCAACACAGCGAACGTAACGGATATGGCTTCTATGTTCTCTTCTTGCTCTGAGCTTGTTACACTCGATGTCTCAAATTTCAATACAGAGAAGGTTACTACTATGTACGGAATGTTTGCAAACGACAAAGCTCTTCTCGCACTTGACCTTTCAAGCTTTAAAACTCCAGAAGTAACTATTATGAAGGGAATGTTCTCTGGTTGTACAGGTCTTACCACGCTCAACGTTTCAAACTTCGATACAGAAAAAGTAACCGATATGTATGGAATGTTCTACTCTTGCGAGGCTCTTACCACATTGAATCTTTCGCACTTCAACACCGAGAACGTAACCAATATGAGCGCAATGTTTGCATATTGTAAAGCACTTAATGAGCTTAAAATGCCAAACTTCAATACAAAGAACGTAACCAATATGTCTTTCTTGTTCTTCTATTGCTCTGAATTGCCTTCAATCGACCTTTCAGGTTTCAACACAGCGAACGTAACCGATATGGGTGCAATGTTCAAGTATTGTGCTAAAGTAGAATCGCTCGACATCTCTAAGTTCAATACAGAAAAGGTAACCAATATGCGTGGAATGTTCTCAGGTTGCAGAAAGATTACCACACTCGACTTTTCAAACTTCAACACCGATAACGTAACCAATACGAACACAATGTTCTTCTCTTGCGACGCCATTACCTCGCTCGACCTTTCAAACTTCAAGTTGGAGAAGGTTACCGATATGAGCGCAATGTTCTCTTTCTGCGAGGAAATGACTACTATCTATTGCAACCATACTTGGAAAGCTGAACAATCGGAAAATATGTTTGCTTACTGCTCTAAACTCAAGGGCGCAGTGGAATACAACGAATTTAAGTTGGACGTTAAAATGGCAAACCCAGAAACAGGATACTTCACAAAGAAGAATGTTTCTGGAATTTCTCAGACAGGTGTTGCTACCGATGCAACAGTTGTAGCTATCTACTCTCTCGACGGCAAGAAGCTGACAGAGTTGCAAAGTGGTGTGAACATTGTTCGTATGAGCGATGGAACAACACATAAAGTAATGAAGTAAGAAGCGAGAACACGTAACGAAACAACGCCATTTACCGCAATGGAGTTACTGTATCAGTGATATAAGGTAGGTTGCGGCAAATGGAATAATAAAGTTACAGCAACACTACTTGCCCAATAGCAGTTTCAACGGTGATGACCATGGGGAAACGAAAGGGTGGGAGAATGTTGGAAACAATAAAGAAGTCGTTTTGGCAGAAAGTGCCAAGACGGCTTTTTTGTTTGCATCAGAAAGAATTGGTGTTCGCCAAAGAAGACCTTTTAATGCTGCAAAACTGGATTCAGTAGGAATTTGTTTGAGGAACAATTTTGCTTTTCCTTGCTGAAGAAAGTTGCTGAAAACAGCTTTGTTTTTGTAAAGATAATTCTGTTAAAAAGTAGCAATTGCGTTTTGGCATTGCGAAAGCGGCTCTTTTGCGCTGCAAAACCTACGCTTTTACCGTGCAAAAGAGCCACTTTTGGAATGCAAAACAATAGGTTTTATAATACGTTGATAACAAGGTTGTTAGATAATAGTTGGGTTTGCGATAATTCTTTACACTTTTATGCTTCACTTTCCGTTTATAAAAAAGTAGTGAAAGCAAATAGGATAACTATTTAACGAATACTAAAAGGGCTGAGTTCCTTGAAAGGAACTCAGCCCAAATTCTATCTGAGGCAAACAGATTTAACAGATAGAAAATAGTTGAAGAAGTGAATAGGGAATTAGAATGTCCACTTTGCAGCAATAGTAGGAATAGCGTAGAACTTATTGTTCTTGCCTTTATTGTTCCAAACAAAATTATTGCTGATTTCTACTTCAGTACCCAACGAAAGGTTTACGCCGTTCATACCCTTCAGCGTATTTAGGTTAAACCAAAATTGTGGTTCAGACAACAAGATGAGTTTGCCGCTGACATTGGGGTCGTACCATAAGTCGCAGAAACCACTGAAAGTACACAAACCCTTGGCAAAGTTCAAGCCCCATACTTCAGTAAGTTGGAAACCGCTGAATGGGTGTGCGCCGAGGTGCTTGTTCTTGAAAGTGTACTTATACATCAGTTGCACGCTGAAAGTCTTTGAAAAATCCTTGTTCGCCCAGTTCCAAGCACCACCAGCGAGTGCAGCGTGCTGGAAACGGCTGCCATAGTAGCCCACTGGAAGTTCGCCTGTAGTTGCTCCACCATTATATTCTATGTGGGCTGCCCAACGCTTATTCTTAGAAACTGCAAATTCTCGGGCAATTTCCCAATAAGCACCAACTACTCCGTCGTTTTTATAATCAATATCGGTGAAAAGGAAAGTCGAACCCCATTTGTCGGGTTTAAACATTTCTACAGTGGTTGTAACGGCAGGGCGACCCTTTAAATCGTCTGAAAGATTATGACCAAGGTCGTAGTGCAATTGCACGTTTTGTGCCTGAACACTTGTAAAAGCTGCCATAAAAGTAATGGCGAGGGAAAAGATTTTTTTCATAAGTATTTTAAATTTGCATTAGAATTTGCCTGCAAAGTTACAAAAAAAACTTAATGCTTGTACCTTTTATTGGAAATATTGGTAACTTTGTACTTACAATATGAGAATAGATATAATTACAGTATTGCCCGAAATGCTTGAAGGCTTTGTTCACGAAAGCATTTTGGCACGAGCAGAAAAGAAAGGTTTAGCAGAAGTGCGATTGCACAATCTCCGCGACTACAGCCAAGACAAGTGGCATCGCGTAGACGATTATCCCTTTGGCGGACAAGCGGGAATGGTTATGCAGATAGAACCTATAGACCGTTGTATCAGTGCTTTGAAGGCAGAGCGGGAATACGATGAAGTGATATTTACATCGCCCGATGGAGAGCAATTCAACCAGAAAATGGCAAATGACCTGTCTTTGGGCGGCAATCTTATAATACTGGCAGGACACTATAAAGGAGTAGACCAACGAGTAAGAGACCACCTGATAACAAAAGAAATATCGATAGGCGACTTTGTGCTTACAGGTGGCGAGCTACCGGCAGCCATTATTGCCGATGCTGTGGTACGTATCATACCGGGCGTAATCGGCGATGAGCAAAGTGCATTGTCCGATTGTTTCCAAGACAATATGCTTTCTGCACCTATCTATACCCGTCCACGAAACTATAAAGGGTGGGAGGTGCCTGAGATATTGTTGAGCGGACACGAAGCAAAAATCAATCAGTGGGAGTTCGACCAAGCAATGGAAAGAACAAAACGCTTGCGTCCCGACTTGTTGAAGTAGTTTTATTTAGTAATCAAGCCATTGGAGGTTATAGACTTGCAAAAGTCTTCGCCAATATCAAATCCTTCTTTGTAGAAAGCTTCCAACTTCTCTACGTCTTTCTCCATTCTTCCCACTTCAACAGGCTTAACGGGGCGCAATACTTTTATTTCGCCTCGTTCTTCGTATTCGTCAATCATTTCCAATTGCCGATTATAGGCTTCTATTCTGTGGCTTAACGCAACACGCAAGCGCGGATAGTTCTTGTAAATAAACTTTGGAATCTTTAAATCCGTTCCCGTATTGCGCCAACCCTTGTTGCGTGTGCAAACAACAACATTCTTGTTGTGCCCCGTTGCTATGGCACGCATAAGCGGAATGGAATCTACTATACCACCATCAAGCATAGGAACGCCGTCTATGTCCACTATTTTGGTAACGTATGGCAAGCTACTTGATGCAAGAGCAATTTCATTGAGCCTATGTCTGTTGCCACTGCACTCTTGCAAATACTCGCTTTTGCCTGTTTCGCAATTGGTGGTAACCATTTCAAACGTATAGCCTAAGCTTGTTTTCTCGAAATAAGTGTCGTAGTCGTAAGGGATAATCTCGTAGGGAAAACGCTTGTAAAGAAGTTCTGGGTCGAAGATACAGCCTTGCGTAACAAGGTGTCGGAAGCCTATATAGTCGTACTTTGCAAGCAAATCAATGTTCGAAACCCTTGCCCTGCGTGGTTGTCGGCTCATATACGAAAGTCCGTTGCCAGCTCCGGCAGAAACTGCAACAATATACTTGAAGTAGAGGTCGTGTTTCATAAATGCGTCCAAAACGCCAGAGGTAAATACTCCTCGCATTCCCCCACCTTCCAATACTAATCCTGTGTTTATATCGATTTCCATTAAAAAACTTAATAAAAACAGTGCAAAGTTACTGAATTTATGGGAATTTTTATTATCTTTGCAGCTAAACTAATATATGAAAGCAAATATGTTTAATAAAGAAACGTACATAGCCCGCCGCGCCGAGCTTAAAAAGCTTGTGAAAGACGGCATTATTCTCTTGTTTGGCAACAACGAGTCTCCAGTTAATTCACCAGCGAATGGGTATTCACCTTTCCGCCAAGATTCATCGTTCCTGTACTATTTCGGTCAGCAGCGTGATGGTCTTGTTGGCGTTATCGACGTCAATGAAGACAAAGAAATGCTGATAGGAAATGACATTGACATCGAAGACATCGTATGGTTTGGAAGTGTTGATGCTGTCAGCGACCTTGCTGCTCAGGTAGGAGTTGTCAATTCTGCACCTATGAGCGAATTGCAGAATATCTGCGACAAGGCAAAGGCATCTAACAGAAAAATACATTTCTTGCCTCCTTATCGTGCTGATATTAAGATTCAGATTAGCGATTTGCTCGGCATTCATCCTAATAAGCAGAAAGAAGAAGGAAGTCTTGAACTTATCAATGCAGTTGTTAAGATGCGTTCTGTAAAGACTGCAGAAGAAATAGAAGAGCTTGAACGTGCTGCTGTCATAGGTTACAAGATGCACACGACAGCAATGCGCATCACAAAGCCAGGACTTACAGAGAAGTTTGTAGCAGGTCAGATAGAAGGTATTGCCAATTCTTATGGCTCAATGGTGTCTTTCCCTATCATCTTCTCACAGCATGGCGAAATCATGCACGGTAATCCTTCAATGGCAGAATTGGAAGATGGCAGACTCGTATTGTGCGACTGTGGTGGAGAAACAATGAGCCACTATTGCTCTGACAATACACGAACATTCCCTATAAATGGCAAGTTCACCCAGCGTCAGCTTGATATATATAATGTAGTAGTAGAAGCACACGATGCAGCTCTTGAGTTATCAAAACCAGGAGTTAAGTATGCTGACGTGCACTTTGCTGTTTGCCGTATCATCTTTGAGCGCATGAAGGAGCTTGGATTAGCAAAAGGCGACACCGATGCAGCTGTTGCAGCAGGTGCTCACGCTATGTTCTTGCCTCACGGTTTGGGACATATGATGGGACTCGATGTTCACGATATGGAAGCACTTGGTCAGATTCACGTAGGTTTCGACGAAGAAACTCGTCCTAACCTCGAACAGTTCGGAACAAACTGCTTGCGTATGGGACGCCGTTTGCAGGAAGGTTTTGTTGTAACTGACGAACCAGGCATCTACTTTATCCCTGCTCTTATCGATGAATGGCGTGCCAAGAAGCATTGTGCAGAGTTCTTGAACTTTGATAAACTTGATACCTATAAGGACTTTGGCGGTATTCGTATAGAAGACGATATACTTATCACAGCCGACGGTTGCCGCTTCATCGGTAAAGAACTCATTCCTTATCACGCAAAGGATATAGAAGCATTTATGAATGCTTAATACAGAAATAAAGAGAATAACATCAATATTATTAACAACTTAAATTTTTAAAGAGAGCCAGAGTACAAACTAAACTGGCAAGCATTTTAGAATTATGAAAAAAATTTTAGTGCTCGCACTTTTTGCTGTTATTGCAGCTGGTGCCAACGCAACTCCTAAGAAGGAAGCAAAGAAAGTAGACAACAGTCCTGTCTTCACAGTGATTAAGAAAAATCCAATCACAAGCATCAAGAACCAAAACCGTTCAGGTACGTGTTGGGATTATTCTACATTGAGTTATTTTGAAGCAGAAATCCTGAAAGCAACGGGTAAGACTTACGACCTTTGCGAGAGCTTTGTTGCAAACAAAACTTATATGGATCGTGCCATTCAGGTAGTTCGTATGCATGGTGATGCTCAATTCGCTCAAGGCGGTTCTTGCTACGACCCTCTCTATTGTCTTGAAAACTATGGTATCTGCCCAGAAGGTGCAATGCCTTTCCCTGGTTCTTTGACAGGTGATTCATTATTCAACTTCAATGAGTTCTTCTCTTTGATGGAACCATACGTAAATGCAATAGCAAGAAATAAGGCAAGCAAAATCTCTAACCAATGGAAGGTGGGACTTCAAGGCATCATCGATGCTTACCTCGGTAAGTGCCCAGAGTCTTTCACATACGAAGGTAAGACATATACTCCGAAGCAGTTTGCTGCAAGCCTCGGCTTGAATTGGAGCGACTATGTAACCGTTACTTCTTATACACACCACCCATTCTATACTTCATTTGCAGTAGAAGTACAAGACAACTGGCGTTTGCCATTGTCTCACAACGTACCTATGGACGAAATGATGAAGATTATCGACAACGCAGTGATGAACGGTTACTGTGTAGCATGGGGTGGCGACGTTAGCGAACCAGGCTTCACACGCGACGGTCTTGCATACATGGTAGACGGCAATAAGGTTCAGAGCCTCCAAGGTAGTGATATGGCACGTTGGTTGGGTCTTTCTCCTGCAAAGCAGCGTAGCCTCATCGATGAACTTGGTGCAAAGGTTCCAGAAATTACTCCTACACAGGAAATGCGTCAAGAGCGTTACGATACTTGGGAACTTACCGATGACCACGGTATGCTTATCTTCGGTATTGCTAAAGACCAATTCGGCAAAGAGTACTACATGGTTAAGAACTCATGGGGCGAAACAGGCAAGTACAAAGGCATTTGGTATATGACCAAGGACTTCATTGCTGCAAATACAATGGACTACATGGTTAATAAGAATGCCATTCCTTCAGATATTCGCGCAAAAATGGGTTTGTAATTTAAAGCCAACCATTTTGCCTTGTTAAAGTTTTGTCAAGACTTTAATATAGCAATATAGAATTAAAAAAGCGTAAGTCTTTTTGAGACTTACGCTTTTTTTTGTACCTTTACAAGCAGAAATAAAAACAATAAAGATGCAATTAAAATGGAACTACACACCATCTACATCTGAACAGACAAATGCAGCAAAGGAATTGGGCGAGAAACTCAGTATTAGTCCTATTCTAGCCTCGTTGCTCATAAGGCGCGGAATAACAACCGAAAGTGCGGCAAAACGTTTCTTTCGCCCACAGCTTTCCGACCTTATCAATCCGTTTCTAATGCAAGATATGGATATTGCAGTCGATAGACTGAACGATGCAATGGGGCGTAAGGAACGCATTATGGTCTACGGCGATTACGACGTAGACGGTTGCACGGCAGTAGCATTGGTGTATAAATTTCTGCGGCAGTTCTATTCCAATATAGATTACTACATTCCCGACCGTTACGACGAGGGGTATGGTGTAAGCAAAAAGGGAATAGACTTTGCAAAGGAAAGTGGAGTAAAACTCATCATCATACTCGATTGTGGTATAAAGGCAGTCGAAGAGATTAGCTATGCAAAGGAACAAGGCATTGATTTCATTATCTGCGACCACCACGTCCCTGATAATAATATGCCTCCAGCAGTAGCTATATTAAATCCGAAACGTGCTGATGACAGCTTCCCATTTAAGGATTTGTGTGGTTGCGGTGTAGGTTTCAAGTTCATGCAAGCCTTTGCAAAGAACAACAATATACCGTTCTCACGACTTATTCCACTACTCGATTTCTGCGCTGTGAGTATCGCTGCCGACCTTGTCCCCGTTGTAGGCGAAAACCGTATCCTTGCTTTCCACGGCTTAAAACAGCTAAATCAAAATCCAAGTGTGGGCTTGCAAGCCATTGTAGATATTTGCGGACTCAGCGGAAGGGAAATTTCAATGAGCGATATTATCTTCAAGATAGGTCCACGCATTAATGCCAGCGGCCGTATGGAGAGCGGAAAGGAAAGTGTAGACCTACTTGTGGAACGCGATTTGGCTACTGCGCTGTTAGAAGCAAAGCATATTGATAAATACAACGATAAGCGAAAAGATGTAGACAGGCAGATGACAGAGGAAGCCAACCAAATTGTTGAGCGACTTGAGAGCCAGAAACACCAAAACAGCATTGTACTTTACGATGAGCATTGGAAGAAAGGAGTTATTGGTATCGTAGCTTCTCGCCTCACGGAAATTTACTATCGTCCCACCATAGTCATTACCCGAGAAGGCGATTTAGCCACAGGCTCGGCACGAACTGCAGCAGGTTTCGACCTCTATTCTGCTATTGAGAGTTGCAGCGACTTGCTCACCAACTTTGGTGGGCATACCTATGCAGCAGGCTTAACGCTGAAATGGGAGAATGTAAAGGAGTTCCGAAACCGTTTCCAACAGTATGTTGATGAACACATCGAGCCTTATCAGACGGAGGCAACTTTGGATATTGATGCCGTTATAGACTTTAAAGACATCACCAAGAAGTTTCATAACGACTTGAAACGTTTTGCACCATTTGGTCCAGAAAACGTAAAGCCGTTGTTCTGTACGAAAGAAGTGTTCGATTTCGGTACCAGCAAGGTTGTGGGCAGAGAGCAAGAGCACATTAAGTTGGAGCTTGTCGATTCAAAGTCGAACAACGTTATGAATGGCATTGCTTTCGGACAAAGTCGTTCGGCACGCTATATAAAGTCGAAACGCTCGTTCGATATTGTTTATACCATAGAAGATAATGTGTTCAAGCGTGGTGCCGTTCAACTTCAGATAGAAGGCATTCGTCCTTCGGAAAACGAATAGACAAATAAGTTTAGCTGCGTAACGGTTTTGTTATGACTTATAAGGAAATCCTTCATAAATATTGGGGCTATCCCGATTTTCGAGGTATTCAAAGCAAAGTTATAGAGAGCATTGGTGCAGGAAAAGACACGTTGGGACTGATGCCTACGGGTGGCGGAAAGTCCATTACGTTTCAAGTGCCTGCATTGGCAAAAGAAGGAGTGTGCATTGTCATCACTCCTTTAATTTCGTTGATGAAAGACCAAGTAGACAATCTTTGCCAGCGACACATCAAGGCAGCAGCAATCTACTCGGGTATGTCGCGCGATGAGATTATCTCAACGCTCGAAAACTGTATCTTTGGCGGTATAAAGCTGCTCTATATATCGCCCGAACGCCTTGGCTCCGAACTGTTTCAAGCGAAACTAAAACACATAAAGGTGAGCTTCATCACCGTAGACGAAGCCCACTGTATCAGCCAATGGGGCTACGATTTCCGCCCTTCCTATCTCGAAATTATGAACATTAGGAAGCTACTTCCCGATGTTCCAGTGCTTGCCCTTACGGCAACTGCTACTCCAGAAGTTGTGAAGGACATTCAGTTCCGACTTGGATTTGCCGAAGAGAATGTATTTCGAATGAGTTTCGAGCGTAAGAATCTTTCTTACGTCCTGCGCACAACACAAGAGAAGTTCAACGAAATGCTTCATATTCTGCAGTCGGTAGACGGCTCGACTATCGTATATTGCCGTAGCAGAAAGCGCACAAAGGAAGCAGCAGAGTTCTTACTTAAGAATGGTGTTTCAGCAACGTGGTACCACGCAGGATTGGAAAACACCGACAAGAACAAGCACCAGAATGCGTGGCAAGCCAACGAAATTCGTGTTATTGTAGCTACAAATGCTTTTGGAATGGGTATCGACAAAGCCAACGTTCGTTTGGTAATACACCTCGACCCACCCAGTTCCATCGAGGCTTACTTTCAAGAAGCGGGGCGAGCAGGCAGAGATGGCAAAAGGTCGTATGCCATTTTGCTCCACACACAGGGCAACGATGAGCGCAACTTACGAAAGCGAGTAAAGGAAAATTTCCCTGCAAAAGAAGAAATCCGTACTGTTTACGAACATTTGGCGTACTTCTATCAAATAGGCGTAGAGAGTGGGAGAGATGCCACTTTCGAGTTTCCTATCGACAAGTTCTGCATCTATTTCCACCATTTTCCTATCCAAGTCAATGCAGCTTTGCAGATATTGACCCGTGCAGGCTACATCGACTACGAACCAGACCCCGACAGCAAGGCACGTATACACTTTATTCTTTCGCGCGATGAGCTATACAGATTAGGCGAACAGAGCAACGAAGAAGAAAAAGTAATTTCGGCATTGCTGCGCAACTATTCGGGTTTGTTCACGGATTATCGCTATATCGACGAAAGCTATATAGCCGATGTAGTGGGTTTGGATAGAAACGAAACCTACCATATACTGCAAAATCTTAGTAGGAAACGAATTATAAACTTCATTCCGCGCAAGAATATTCCCGTCATAAAGTATCTTCAAGACCGTGTTGATAGCGAAGAATTGGTTATTTCAAAAGCTGTTTACGAAGACCGAAAGGAAAAGTTTGAGGAACGTATAGTAGCGATGATAAATTACATACAAAACGACTATACGTGTCGCAGCCGACAGCTTTTGCGCTATTTTGGCGAAGACCGAAGCACCGACTGTGCTTGCTGCGATGTTTGTCTGTCGTATAAAGGCGAGAACAAACAACTGAAAAAGTCGTTGCGTGAAACCATACTCGACTTGTTGGCAGACGGCAAGAAGCACCATATTACCGAACTGAAAGGAATGGATACCGATGCTTCTGTAACCAATCAAGACACATTGCGTGCAACTTTAGAAGAACTTATTGCCGAAGAATACATATATATGGAAGGCAGCTACGTTTACCAAAACACTAAATCGTAGTTTCCTTTCCGCATTAGAAGGTATTTCTGCCAATTCTGACATATAGCTACTGACAATATTGTCAGTAGCTTTTTTTGATGCAATCCTATCCTTTTCGCCCGATATATCTTTTTGTTTCTACATTTCTCCTTTGTGGCTTAATGCTGTGTTGCGGTTTTTCCAATAGGGTATAAATGTAGGTATAATGCTTAAAGCAATATTTCTTTAAAAACCTACTCTGTAATTATCAGATAATCAGATGTTTATAAGGGTGTTTCAAAAGCGTAGGTTTTGCAAGGTAAAAGCGGCTGTTTTACCGTCCAAAAGCGGCTCTTTTGCAAAGCGAAAACGCCGCTTTTGCCTCGTCAAAGAATATATCTTGCATTTTTGCCCTGCTATTTTCGTCTTATTTCTTTTTTGGCACGGTTTTCGTATATTGATTGGCGAATGTGCAGAAAGCGTGTTTCAATATGCTTGAAGACTTAAAATTAAAAATATAAACAATTATGACAATTAAACCATTAGCAGACAGAGTGCTTATTCTCCCAGTCGAAGCGGAGCAGAAAGTAGGTGGAATTATTATTCCCGACACAGCAAAAGAAAAGCCACAGCGTGGCAAGGTGGTTGCTGTTGGTAACGGTACAAAAGACGAAGATATGATTTTGAAGGTCGGCGACGAAGTTTTCTATGGCAAGTATGCTGGTACCGAAATCGAAAACGATGGCGAGAAGTATCTTATGATGCGTCAAAGCGACGTTCTTGCTGTTGTAGAATAAAAAATAAAAGTGAGCGTTCTCTGTGCATTTATACCTTATTATATATAGGGGAGTGGGCTATATGAGAACATCGCAACAAATAAAACATAGAAAAACAGAATACATAAAATAAGACAAACAAAATGGCTAAAGATATTAAATTCAACAAAGACGCCCGCGAATTGCTCAAGAGCGGTGTAGACCAACTTGCTGATGCAGTAAAAGTTACATTAGGTCCTAAGGGGAGAAACGTAGTTATCGGAAAGAAGTTCGGTGCTCCTCAAATCACAAAAGACGGTGTTACGGTAGCAAAGGAAATAGAACTTGAAGACAGTTTCGAGAACGCAGGCGCACAGCTCGTTAAGAGTGTGGCAAGCAAAACTGGCGACGACGCAGGCGATGGTACAACTACTGCAACCATTCTGACACAGGCTATCGTTACAGAAGGCTTGAAGAATGTGGCTGCTGGTGCCAATCCAATGGACTTGAAGCGTGGTATCGACAAGGCTGTCAATAAAGTTGTAGACTTCATTAAGGAAAGTGCCGAGATTGTTGGCGACAACTACGACAAGATAGAACAGGTAGCAACCGTAAGTGCCAACAACGACCCTGAAATTGGTAAGTTGCTTGCTGACGCTATGCGCAAGGTATCGAAAGACGGTGTTATCACCATCGAAGAGAGCAAGACCCGCGACACCAACATCGACGTTGTTGAAGGTATGCAGTTCGACCGTGGTTATCTTTCAAGCTATTTCGTAACAGATACCGATAAGATGGAAGTTCTTATGGAGAACCCATATATCCTTATTTACGAGAAGAAGATATCTAACGTAAAGGATTTCTTGCCTATCTTGCAACCTGCTGCTGAAAGCGGTCGCCCATTGTTGGTTATTGCAGAAGATGTTGATTCAGAGGCTTTGACCACATTGGTAGTAAACCGTTTGCGTGGTGGCTTGAAGATTTGTGCTGTCAAGGCTCCAGGCTTCGGCGACCGTCGCAAGGCTATGCTCGAAGACATTGCTGTATTGACAGGTGGTGTTGTTATCAGCGAAGATAAGGGTTTGACACTCGACAAGGCAACACTCGAAATGTTGGGTTCAGCTAAAAAGGTTACCGTTTCTAAGGATTTCACAACAATCGTAGACGGTGCAGGCTCTAAGGAAAGCATTGCAGAGCGTGTGAATGCTATCAAGAGCGAAATTGCGAACACAAAGAGCCAGTACGATAAAGAGAAACTACAAGAGCGTTTGGCAAAACTTGCTGGTGGCGTTGCAGTGCTTTACGTGGGTGCCAACTCTGAAGTAGAGATGAAAGAGAAGAAAGACCGTGTAGACGATGCACTCTGTGCGACTCGTGCAGCAACCGAAGAAGGTGTTGTTGTAGGTGGCGGTACTACTTATATCCGTGCTCAAGAGGTTTTGAAAGTCCTTACAGGCGAAAATCCTGACGAACAGACAGGTATCAATATTGTTTGCCGTGCCATTGAAGAACCACTTCGCCAGATTGTTTATAACGCTGGTGGCGAGGGTGCAGTAGTTGTCAATAAGGTACGCGAAGGCAAGGGCGACTTCGGTTACAACGCGCGTCGCGACCAGTACGAAGACTTGCGTGCAGCAGGTGTTATCGACCCCGCTAAGGTTTCTCGTGTAGCTTTGGAAAATGCAGCTTCAATCGCTGGTATGTTCCTCACAACTGAATGTATCGTTGTTGATAAACCTGAAGAAACTCCAGCTATGCCAGCAAACCCAGGTATGGGAGGCATGATGTAAGCAGATTGACAAGCAAATATAAATAAAAAGCGGAGAAGTTCAAACTTGAGCTTCTCCGTTTTTATTGTTTATTACGATACGAACTTTGTAGAAATCGTATGCGTTAATATTGTTTCAGTGCAAACGAAACTTACTTCTTGCGTAGTTCTTCTATATTTGCCTTGATAGTTTCAATCTTCTCTTCCGAGTCGCTTTGCTTCTTACGTTCCTTAGTAATCACAGCTTCGGGAGCGTGCGCCACAAAGTTTTCGTTTGAGAGCTTTGCTTTTACACCTTTCAGGAAACCTTCCAAGTGCGCAAGTTCCTTTTCTAATTTCTCGATTTCAGCCTTTACATCAATCAGGTTTCC
The DNA here is from genome assembly GCF_001953955.1 of Prevotella intermedia ATCC 25611 = DSM 20706. Taxonomy (NCBI): domain Bacteria; kingdom Pseudomonadati; phylum Bacteroidota; class Bacteroidia; order Bacteroidales; family Prevotellaceae; genus Prevotella; species Prevotella intermedia. The sequence continues at coordinate 1,412,989 of NZ_CP019300.1, read as the reverse complement.
AAGCGGAACGGCAAAACCATCGGTGCCCACCATAAAGGCAGAAGCATCAGAACTCTTCTCGTCTACAACATTGATGCTTTCGAGATTAGCCATCTTCGCAATCACGCAGTTGTAAGCCTCATAGTTGTTTTTGCCCACAACCTCTAAAGAAAGCAATACTTTTGGAGCAATGTTCTTTTGGTTGCGAACGGTGCGAATGCCGCCCACTATCTGCTTCATATTCTCTATTTCGGCAATCAAAGTCTTTTCTTCATCGGCAGGAAGTGTCAATTCGAGTTTCTCCAACATAATGCTTTCGCCTTCGTTGCGGTCGAAGATGTGTTGCCAAAGTTCTTCTGTAATGAACGGCATGAATGGGTGGAGCATCTTCAAGAGGGTGTCGAAGAAGCGGAGCGTTGCGTCGTAGGTCTGCTTGTCGATGGGTTTGCCATATTCAGGCTTAATCATTTCCAAGTACCAACTTGAGAACTCGTCCCAGAAAAGCTTGTAAACTGTCATCAACGCTTCTGATATGCGATAGCTCTTGAACTGTTCTTCCATTTCGGCATCTACTTCTTTGAGCTTTGCATCGAACCACTTAATGGCTATCTTGTTAGCTTCAGGCTGCTCTATGTCTGCTGTTTCCCAACCTTGAACAAGGCGGAAGGCATTCCATATCTTGTTGTTGAAGTTGCGTCCTTGCTCGCAAAGGCTTTCATCGAACAAGATATCGTTGCCTGCCGGTGCAGAAAGCATCATACCCATACGCACACCGTCAGCACCATACTTTTCTATTAGTTCCAATGGGTCGGGCGAGTTGCCGAGGCTCTTGCTCATCTTGCGTCCGATATTGTCGCGCACGATGCCTGTGAAATAAACGTGCTTGAATGGGAAGGTCTGGCGATATTCGTAGCCTGCCATAATCATACGAGCCACCCAGAAGAAGATAATGTCGGGACCAGTAACCAAGTCGCTCGTTGGATAATAGTACTTTATTTCTTCGTTGTCAGGGTTGTTGATGCCGTCAAATACCGAGATTGGCCACAACCAACTTGAGAACCATGTATCCAAACAGTCGCTTTCTTGTTCCAAGTCAGCCATTGTTATATTTGGGTTGATAGCCTTTGCCTGTTCCAAAGCCTTTTCGTCGGTTTCTGCCACAACTGTTGCAGGCTTGCCGTTTTGGTCTTTGAAATAGTAAGCAGGAATGCGGTGTCCCCACCAAAGTTGGCGGCTGATGCACCAATCCTTGATATTCTCCAACCAATGGCGATAGGTGTTCTTGTATTTCTTCGGATAGAACTCTATCTCATCGTTCATCACAGGGTCGAGTGCAATGTCTGCAAAGTGTTGCATACTTAAGAACCATTGTGTTGAAAGCTTTGGTTCGATAGGCACGTTAGTACGTTCAGAGTAGCCCACCTTGTTGTCGTAGTCTTCCACTTTCTCCATTAAGTCGGCAGTTTTGAGGTCGATGGCAATTTGCTTGCGCACCTCCATACGGTCCTGACCTATATATAAACCTGCTGCTTCCGACAGTGTTCCGTTATCGTTGAATATGTCGATGGTTTCCAAGCCGTGCTTCAAACCGAGTGCGTGGTCGTTGATGTCGTGGGCAGGAGTAACCTTCAGACAGCCCGTACCAAACTGAATGTCCACATACGAGTCTTCTATGATAGGAATGCAACGCCCCACCAATGGCACAATGACGTGCAATCCTTTCAGCCAAGTATTTTTCACGTCGTCGGGATTGATGCACATAGCCGTATCACCCATAATGGTTTCGGGACGTGTGGTAGCTACAACAGCGTAGTAACCCTTGTCGTCTTTGTGCATCACATTGTCGTCGTGCTTGCGTTCAACCTTGCTTTGGTCTTCGGGTGCAATATAATATTTAAGGTTGTAGAGTTTTGAATGTTCGTCCTTGTAAATAACTTCTTCGTCGGAAAGAGCTGTTTCTGCACTTGGATCCCAGTTCACCATGCGCACACCACGATAGATTAAGCCCTTGTCGTATAAGTCGCAGAACACCTTGATAACACTTTCGCTGCGCTTCTCGTCCATTGTAAAGGCAGTGCGTTCCCAATCGCAAGAGCAGCCAAGTTTGCGCAATTGCTTTAAGATAATGCCACCGTGCTCATCTGTCCACGCCCAAGCGTGTTTTAGGAACTCCTCTCTTGTAAGGTCGGCTTTGTTTATTCCTTCTTGTGCGAGCTTGTTTACCACTTTTGCTTCAGTGGCAATGCTGGCGTGGTCAGTACCAGGAACCCAGCAAGCGTTCTTTCCTTCCATACGTGCGTGGCGTACAAGAATATCCTGAATGGTATTGTTGAGCATATGTCCCATATGCAATACGCCCGTTACGTTGGGCGGTGGGATAACCACTGTATAAGGCTCGCGTCCGTCAGGCTTAGAGCTGAATAGTCTATTGTTGAGCCAATACTCATACCACTTCGCTTCCACGTTCTGTGGGTCGTACTTACTTGCTAATTCCATACGTTGTATATTATTATTTCTTTATTATCTTTAAAAACGATGCAAATTTACGAAAAAATCAGTTGAAAGATGTATCTTTGCATAACAATTAGCAGTACACAGTACTTCTTTTAACTTTAAATTTGATAAGATTGCATACAAAAGAAGAAAAACTTGCAGCGTTTGAGCGTTTGCTCGATATACAAGAGCGATTGAGAAAGGAATGTCCGTGGGATAGGAAACAGACCTTTGAGAGTTTGCGTCCCAACACGATAGAAGAAACATTTGAGCTTGCTGATGCTTTGATGAAGCACGACAAGAAGAACATTTGCAAAGAACTCGGCGACGTTATGGAGCACGTTGTATTCTATGCGTTGCTCGGCAGCGAGACAAACGATTTCGATATAGCAGACGTTTGCAATGCACAGTCGGACAAACTGATGTTCCGCCACGACTTCATAGATTGGACAGGGTGGGCAGTTGCCAACGACAATATGGCGATAAACAAGCAAGGGCAGGTTGTTTACAAGGACGAATTGAACACCGAGAGCCAAGCTGCCACATCTGCAAATGGCAACGTTCCGTCTACTGCAACGCAAGTTGAATTGACGTGGGAACAACGGAAACAAAAGGAAAGAGAAGGAAACAAAACGGTGCTGTCGGGAGTTCCCGACTCGTTGCCCAGCCTTATAAAGGCATACAGAATACAGGACAAAGCCCGAAACGTTGGTTTCGACTGGGAAAAGAAAGAAGATGTGTGGGATAAGGTAGGCGAGGAGCTTGACGAACTGAAAGCCGAATTGGCACGAGAAGACAAGGAGAACTCTACGAAAGAGTTGGGCGACTTCCTCTTTTCAGTCATCAATGCTGCCCGATTGTACAAGCTTAATCCCGACAACGCACTCGAACATACCAACCAGAAGTTCATTTCACGCTTCACATACGTTGAGCAACAAGCAAAGAAACTCGGTAAAGAACTGAAGGATATGACTTTAGACGAAATGGACAACTTGTGGAATGAAGCAAAGAAGATAGAAAATAACAAGTAAATTACTCAATATTGTAAGTATGAAGAAGTCACAAATCATTATTGTTCTTGCACTGGTAACAGCCATTCTTGCAGGTTGTAAGAACAGCAAGCCCAACCAAGTGATAAGTCCAAACGCCAACAATATCGACTCGCTCAACGCAGGTGACACAACCATTTACGGCACAATGCTCGATGGCGGTATGAACTCTATATTGCTATTGACCGATGCGGGCGACACATTGGAGATTATCCAGAATCCTGACGATACTACCGAAGTCGTGAAGGGAGGCAAGCTCAGCGGCGACCGCTTTGCCGTGATAGCCTACAAGGAGTATGGCGATATGATGTTGCGTAGTGCCATTAACATAACGTCGCTGCTTGGAAACTGGACAAGCCTCGACAAGAACTTTGAGATAAAAGAGGGTGGGGAGGTTGTATCGAATGTTCAGGCAGAAAACAATGCGTGGACATCGTGGAAGATATATAACGGCAAGCTCTTACTGTCGAGAGACACTTTCGATGTAATAGAACTCGGCGCAGACACGATGTCGCTTGAAAACAAGACAGGAATATTTGTATTTGGGCGTAAGAAATAAGCGTGATACCTTTCAAGATACACATATTGGGCTGTGGAAGTGCCTTGCCCACGCTCCATCATAATGCAACTTGCCAGATAGTAGAAATACGTGGCAAGTTCTTTATGATAGATTGCGGAGAGGGAACCCAGATACAAGTACGCCGTTCGAAGGTTCACTTCTCGAAGGTACAAGCCGTCTTCATTTCTCATCTGCACGGCGACCATTGCTTCGGACTCTTCGGTATGCTTTCCACTTTTGGTATGACGGGGCGCACAGCACCGCTTCAGGTATATGCCCCGAAACAATTTGAAGAATACTTCAACCTCTCAATGGAATTATTCTGCAAAGGACTTGGATACAAGGTTACGTTCCACCCCATCGAGACAACCAAAACCGCTGTTATCTATGAAGACAAGAGTCTGACCGTCGAAACTATTCCGCTGGAACACCGCATATCCTGCTGCGGATTCCTGTTTCGCGAAAAGCCCACCGCACCCCATATCCGCCGAGATATGATAGACTACTATAATATCCCTATCAGCCAAATCAGCAACATAAAGTCAGGAGCAGACTGGACTACTGCCGACGGAGAAACCATTCCCAACAGCCGCCTTACTACTCCAGCCGACAAGCCACGCAGCTACGCCTACTGCTCCGACACAAGATACATGAAGCACCTATATAAAAAGGTGAGCGGTGTAGACGTACTCTACCACGAAAGCACCTACACAAGCGAACACACTGACAGAGCAAGAACCTACTACCACAGCACATCGCAGGAAGCAGCAACAGTAGCCCGAGACGCTGCTGCAGGCAAGCTGCTTTTAGGGCATTATTCCGCCCGTTACCCAAACGAAGATACTATTTTAAGCGAAGCAAAAGCCATCTTCCCCAACAGCTTCCTTACTAACGAAGGAATGGTGTTTGAAGTATAGCCAACCTCCTGACTCCCTTAATAATAATGTAAGTTTGGCATAAGAAAGCAAGTCGAGCAGGCTATCTCTCAGATGTTGTTTGGCAAACTTTTCTTATGAAATAGTGAGAGCTTTTCGGTTTAATTTTGTAAAGATAATTCTGTTAAAAATGGAGAACTGCGTTTTGGCGTTGCGAAAGCGGTTGTTTTGCGTTGCAAAACCTACGCTTTTACCATGCAAAAGAGTCGCTTTTAGAATGCAAAACAATAGGTTTTGTAAAGCGTTGATGGTTAGAACGTTAAGTAATGATGGCGTTTGCGAAAAATATTTACACATCTATTTTCCTCTTTCTGTTCATGAATAATATAAGTTCGATGTATGAATCTGACGAAGAAACTTCACTTTAATTATAAGCATATTAAATTATATTTTTTCTTATAAAGAACAATACTAGCATAATTCTTAGTATTGAACTTACACTAACTATACAATATAAAAAGCCGCCCCAGCATTCTCTGCCGAGGCGGCTTGACGTTTTAATAGTCTTCTCGATTAGATGTAGAACTCTCTTTTAAATATTTTCTGTCTATTTGCTTTACAAAATTTGTTCTATAATGAATCCCCCTTTCAGCGTAATGCTATGTCAGAGAATTGATGTTCGTTGTTTTATTTATATAGGTTATTAAGTGGCTTGTTTGTCCTTGTTGTGAAATAAGCTGTGAATATTAGAATAACTGTCAATATTAAATATGTTTACGAGTCGCTGCCACAATATGCGATGCACTGGTTTATTCTCAGTTGGCTTGAGCTCTACGGGCTCATGAATTGTATTTTTAAGATGTAGACAACTTTCCTCTTCTATTAATTTACGACGGTCGAACTCGTCGCTTACCATATCGCGAATGGTATCGAGCAGTTGGAAACGTTCTTCCGAAAATTTCATGTTCCTTATCTGCTCCAAAGAGGGTTCGTTATCTGCTTTTTTCCTCATTATCAGTTTATTTGAAACTTTTGGATTTATGTTGCAAATTTAAGGTCGAATAGCATAAAACCACCTATCATAATCGGACAAAAAACTATCATAATCGGACTTTTTAAATTCCTCACACCTATCATATTCGGACATGTAGTTCCGCTAAGTTGTTGATATATTATATTTTACAAATGATATTTTTTATCTTTTTAACAAGCTAAAACTTTCAAGCTTCCAAGAGATTTTATACCATTCTTTTGTTGTTTTTGGTGCAGTGAGAAAGTATGATACCGTATGAAAGTTTTGTTGGAATATTATTGGAGGCTAAAAAGTTTTTACTATCTTTGCATACCATAAAGGACACAAATTCCATTCGTATAGTTTCTACTGTCGAATGCCTGAACATACAATGAAAACAATTCTATGAACAAACAAAAAACATCACATATTATGCAATATTATAAGCATAACGTAAAAAACACTCTACAACCTTGTTACAACCCTTTTAGAAACTGGCGTAAACGACGCTACTCTTTTTTAAGTGTGTGGGTAGCATCTGGTTCAACCTTTTTCCTACTTACTTCATGCGAGAAGAAACCGATAACTTTCAGTCCTGCCGAGCGCAAGACAACAGACAGCATCGTCCGTTCTACACACGGCGTGGACTCGCTTGCATTATTGCAAAAGCAAATGGAAAGCGAGGGGAATAAGCTCGGCAGCATCGTGGCTTTGAGAGAATGGGGCAAGGCACTGCGCAACGAAAGTCGTTTCGAGGAAGCCTTGAGTGTACACAGTAAAGGGCAACAGCAGACAGAAAGCGTCGGCGATACGCTTGAATTGGTACAGGCACTGAATAACATCGGTACAGATTACCGACGTATGGGTGTGCTCGACGTGGCACAGGAATACCATTACAACGCATGGAAACTGAGCGAGGAGTGTACCGATACGTCATTCACCGCCAAGAAGAACCGCGTGGTATCGCTCAATGGACTGGGGAATGTCTACTTGGCATTGGGTAACTATGAGCGAGCCGACAGTGCATTGCGTATGGCATTGGCAGGCGAACGAAGCTTGAACAGCACGGTGGGGCAAGCCATCAACTATGCTAATCTTGGTTCTATCTTCGAGCACAAGGGAAAGACTGACTCGGCATGGGTGTATTACCGCAAGTCTATGGCACTCAATACAGAGGCTGAGAAAGAACTCGGCATTTCGCTCTGTCATACTTATTTTGGTTCGCTCTACGAGAAAGCGGGGCAATACGGCAAGGCGACGACCGAATACGAAACAGCCTATCAGATGATGCAGGCATCGAAAGACGACTGGCATGCGCTGAATTCGCTCATTGCTCTTGCCAGAATCTATCACACTACGGGCAACAATGCCAAGGCTATGGCATATCTCGGAAAAGCAAAGCAAATGGCTGAACGAATAAAATCTAAGGAACATTTGGCAGAAATCTACACCTTATATTATAAGAACTACAAGCAGGAGGGCGATTGCAGTGCGGCATTGGCTTCGTACGAGAAAGCAACGGCAATGCAGGATAGTGTGCTGGATATGGAGAAAGTGAACCGTATTCAGAATGCAAGTTTGAAAATAGAACGCCACAGGCAGGAAAGGCAGATGAACGAAGCCCGCCACCGATTGGAAGAGGAACGCACCACACGTTACATTGGATATATTATTCTTGGAATTGTGCTGTTCAGTTTGGCAGGAATATTGGCAATGGTGCTTTATACCAACCGACTGCGCCAACGCAATCATCGGGCGTTGAAACGAATGTCTGCTTTGCGCGAGAACTTCTTCACCAACATAACCCACGAGTTCCGAACGCCACTTACCGTTATTCTTGGCTTGAGCCATGAACTGCAAACCTCTGATAAAGAAGAGGTAAAGACTAAGGCGCAAACCATAGAACGGCAAGGAAACGGATTGCTCATGCTCATTAATCAACTCTTGGATATATCGAAAATAAAATCTGCTGTAGGCAATCCCGATTGGAAGAATGGTAATATTATAGCATACCTCACCATGGTTGTAGAAAGCTATTATAGCTATGCTCGTAGTTGTAACATCGACCTTCAATTCTTCCCCAAAGGCGAAGTTATTATGGATTTTGTACCTAACTATGTAGATAAAGTTATGAACAATTTGCTTTCCAATGCTTTCAAGTTCACGCCTGAATACGGAAAGGTGAGTATCTCTGCATGGTGCGAGAACCAACAACTCTTCGTTGATGTTTCCGATACTGGAAAGGGTATGGACAAGGAAGTTATTTCGCATATCTTCGAGCCATTCTATCAAGAAGAAAACGATATACAAAACATTGGTACGGGTGTGGGGTTGGCACTTGTCAAACAGATTATGAACGCCGTTGATGGAAAGATAACCGTAGAAAGTGTAGTGGGCAAAGGCACGACATTCCATGTTAGTATGCCTATTCGCAACCGCTATAAACAGCAGATTCTTCCCAATGTAGAAATCAAGACACCATTCTTGCCCGAAATTACGAAGGCTCCTGATGATAGTATCGATAATGACAACGACTGCCGCCTGCTCATCATCGAGGACAACCACGACATTGCAACCTACATAGGTTCACTTTTTACCGACCAGTATGCTATTTTGTATGCTAAGAATGGAAAGGAAGGGTTGGAAAAAGCCTTAGAATTTATTCCCGACCTCATCATTACCGACCTGATGATGCCTGGCATGGACGGTTTGGAAGTATGCCGACAGGTGCGAGAAAATGAAATCATCAATCATATTCCCATCATCGTGGTAACTGCCAAGATTACTGAAGAAGAGCGCATAAAGGGCATAGAGGCAGGAGCTGATGCCTACCTCTCAAAACCATTCAATACCGAAGAACTGCGCACAAGGGTAGAGAAGCTGCTGGCAGGACGAAAGTTATTGCAAGAGAAGTTCGCAAAAGTGTCAGTAGAACTGAAGAAAGAAGAGGAAGAAGGTATCGAACCGCCTAAGGAAGCCGAATTACGCTTCCTCACCAAGGTAACGAGTGTAGTCTATATGCAGCTTAGCAAGAACAAAGATGCAGATGTTTCCGTGATTGCTTCGTATATGTGTATGAGTCCCCGTCAGTTCTATCGCAAAATCAATGCCTTGACAGGTTATTCACCATCAATTTATATCCAGCGACTTAAAATCAGGAAAGCCTGCAACATATTGGATAAAGACCCCAAGATAAGTTTTATGGAGGTAGCAGACCTATGTGGTTTCGATGCTTATCCCAACTTTGTGCGGGCTTTCAAGAACGTGTGTGGTGTAACACCGACAGACTATCGCAGAAAGAGCCATATTTGATAAAAATATTCAGTGCTAATGATTTCTTCCGAACCAACGATATTGGACACGTTAGTCCAACTCGCTGGACACATTAGTCCAATAGGTTGGACTAACGTGTCCAAAACTATATGTTATATATCTTTCCATAAGAACCTGTTAAGGAGCTGTCGGAATATGTCAAGTATTATGTAATACAAAGAAAGATATTTATTTGTCATACAAAATATTTTACTGAACGTGCGGAGTGGGGTATACAGCATCGCCATGATATAAAAGAGGGCGTGTCAAACTGATTTTTGACACGCCCTCAAGTCTATTTTAGAGTATTAATCTTTGTTAGATGCTTTCGCTCCAGTCCTCCTTGCTCTTGCGAACATAGCTTTGGTAGCGGAGTTTCGCCATTTGTTCAGCAGCATCGAAGAGCTCTTGTGCTTCGTTAGGATAAGCCTTCTTAACTGAGAGATAGCGTACTTCGCCCATCAAGAAGTCTTGGAACTTGCTCCAGTCTGGCTCCTTAGAGTCAAGAGTGAATGGGTTCTTGCCTTCTTCTGCCAACTGTGGGTTGTAACGCCACAAGTGCCAGTAACCGCTTTCTACAGCGCGACCTTCTTCTGCTTGGCTCTTGCCCATACCACCCTTAGCCTTCAGACCGTGGTTGATACATGGAGAGTAAGCGATGATGAGTGATGGACCTGGGTATGCTTCAGCCTCGCGGATAGCCTTAAGAGTCTGTGCTTGGTCGGCACCCATAGCGATTTGGGCAACATATACGTAGCCGTAAGTGGTTGCCATCAAACCGAGGTCCTTCTTACGGATACGCTTGCCCTGTGCAGCAAACTGTGCGATGGCACCGAGTGGGGTAGACTTAGAACTTTGACCGCCTGTATTAGAGTAAACCTCAGTATCGAGTACGAGGATATTTACATCTTCGCCAGAAGCGATAACGTGGTCGAGACCACCGTAACCAATGTCGTAAGAAGCACCGTCACCACCGATAATCCATTGTGAACGCTTTAACAAGTAGTGGTCTAAAGTCTTCAATTCCTTGCAGATTGGGCAACCTGCTTCAGCACCTGCAGCAATCATTGGCTTCAATGCTGCACTTGCTTCCTTAGACGCATCGGCGTCGTCCTTAGCCTCAATCCATGCTTGAGCAGCAGCCTTGAATTCTGCAGATACGTGTTCTTCAGCTGTAGCCTCGTTCAAGAGTTTGGTAATGCGCTCACGCATCTTCTTGTTACCAAGTGCCATACCCAGACCAAATTCGCAGAAGTCCTCGAACAATGAGTTGTCGAAAGCAGGACCTTGTCCCTGTTCGTTGGTTGTGTAAGGGGTTGAAGGGATTGAAGCTGAATAGATAGAAGAACAACCCGTAGCGTTGGCAATCATTTCACGGTCGCCATACAATTGAGAAATCAACTTGACGTAAGGAGTTTCGCCACAACCTGCACAAGCTCCTGAGAACTCGAACAATGGCTGAGCAAACTGTGAGTTCTTAACGTTGCTCTTGATATCTACCAAATGTTGCTTTGTCTTGACATTCTTAACGAGGTAGTCCCAGTTATCGATTTGCTTTTGCTCGCGTTCGAATGGAACCATTGCAAGTGCCTTGCCCTGCTTGTTGCCTGGGCAAACGTCAGCGCAGTTACCACAACCTACACAGTCGAGAATGCTGACCTGAATGCGGAAGTGCATACCTGCCATAGGCTTTGGCACCTTCATTTCCAATGTCTTGTCTTCAAAGCCCTTTATTTCTTCGTCGTCGAGAACGAATGGACGGATACAAGCGTGAGGACAAACGTAAGCACACTTGTTACATTGGATACAATTTTCAGAAGTCCACTCTGGGTGGAAGGCTTCAACTCCACGTTTTTCAAACGCAGAAGAACCGTTCTTCATAGTACCGTCTACCATATCGTACTTGATGAAGTCAGAAACTTTGAGCAAGTCGCCTACCTGACCGTTGATAGGACGGACAATTTCCTTGATATACGCAGGAGCATTGTCGTTTACATCTTCTTCATCGTCTGCAAGGTTAGCCCAAGCTGGATCTACTGACAACGTCTTATATTCGCCACCACGGTCTACGGCTGCATAGTTCTTATCAACCACGTCTTGTCCCTTATTGCCGTAAGACTTAACGATGAATTCCTTCATCTGCTCAACCGCCAAATCAACAGGTATTACTTCTGTAATACGGAAGAATGCACTCTGAAGAATGGTATTGGTACGGTTGCCAAGACCAATTTCCTGTGCAATCTTTGTTGCGTTGATGTAGTAAACGGTGATATTGTTTTGAGCGAAGTAACGCTTAATCTTGTTAGGAATGAAGTTTGCAAGTTCTTCACCTTCGAAAATGGTGTTCAGAAGGAAAGTACCGTTCTTCTGCAAACCACGAATTACGTCGTACATACGTAAGTATGCCTGAACGTGGCAGGCTACGAAGTTAGGTGTATTTACCTGATAGGTAGAACGGATTTCGCTGTCTCCGAAACGAAGGTGAGAGCAAGTGAAACCACCAGACTTCTTAGAGTCATAAGAGAAGTATGCTTGGCAGTGCTTGTTGGTGTTGTCGCCGATAATCTTGACAGAGTTCTTGTTTGCACCGACAGTACCGTCAGCCCCCAAACCATAGAACTTAGCCTCAAACGTACCTTCACCACCCATTGGTATTTCATCTATCAATGGGAGAGATGTGAATGTAACGTCGTCTACGATACCTACTGTGAAGTGGTTCTTAGGTTCAACGAGTTCAAGATTGTTGAATACAGAGATGATGTGAGCTGGTGTGGTATCAGATGAACCGAGACCATAACGGCCACCAACAATCAGAGGTTTGTTTTCAACATCGTAGAATGCGCTCTTAACATCAAGGTACAATGGTTCGCCTTCTGCACCAGGTTCTTTCGTTCTGTCGAGCACAGCAATGCGCTTCACAGTCTTTGGAACAGCTGCGAGTAAGTGCTTAACAGAGAATGGACGATATAGGTGAACAGAAATCATACCAATCTTCTTGCCTTGCTTCATTTGGTAGTCGATAGCTTCGCGAGCTGCTTCGGTAGCAGAACCCATAAGGATAATGATATTTTCTGCATCTTCAGCACCATAGTAAGAGAAGAGGTGGTATTCACGACCAGTAATATCCTTTATCTTAACCAAGTAATCTTCAACTATTTCTGGAATATTTTCGTAATACTGGTTGCAAGCCTCGCGGTGTGTGAAGAATGTTTCTGGGTTCTCAGCAGTACCACGAGTTACAGGGCGTTCTGGAGAGAGTGCACGGTCGCGGAAACGTTTTACATCTTCTGGGTCGAGCAGTTTAGCAACTTCGTCTTGGTCAATCATCTCAATCTTCTGATATTCATGAGATGTACGGAAACCGTCGAAGAAGTTTACAAATGGTATGCTTGTCTTCAATGAAGCAAGATGTGGAACTGCTGTAAGGTCCATTACTTCTTGCACTGAACCAGAGCAGAACATTGCAAAACCTGTCTGACGACAAGCCATAACGTCTGAGTGGTCGCCGAAGATACACAATGAGTGTGTCGCGATTGTACGAGCTGAAACGTCGAACACGCAAGGAAGCATTTCACCTGCAATCTTATACATATTAGGAATCATCAACAACAAACCTTGTGAAGCGGTGAATGTTGTTGTAAGCGCACCAGCTTGGAGTGAGCCGTGCATAGCACCTGCAGCACCACCTTCTGATTGCATTTCCTGAACTGTTACAGTCTGACCGAAAAGATTCTTACGTCCTTTTGCTGACCATGTATCAACATGCTCCGCCATTGGAGAAGACGGAGTAATAGGGTAGATAGCTGCTACCTCTGAAAACATGTAGCTCACATGAGCTGCGGCTTCATTACCATCACAGGTAATGTACTTTTTTTCTTTCGCCATTGTCTTTATTTATTAAATGTTTCTATAATGTTTTTGGTCTGTTTTGTATAGGCCTGTTTATTATTAAATTCCTCTTTTTTGTATTTATACTTGTAGTTTTATTTTGTGTTTGCGCTTTAGTCTTAGTATCAATATAGAAATCCAAATAGCCAAAGTGGGATTTTATTATCTTTCCCAACTTCTGTATTATAGCGAGCGTAAATGGTTTCGTTGTTTAAACGCATCTTCGTATTCTCCGCATCGCAAATCCTGAATCTCTTATTTTCGTCTATTATATAATTTCCTTGTTTGCTTCCTTCGTTCACCAAATGTCCAGACAGCAGAGCGTTGACAAAGAATGTTTCCATTACATCTTGCTGTTCTACGTGTATTGGATATATTGCGTAAATAAGGTTGGAATTGTTCATTATCACCTTTGCTGGCTTTTTAGGAAATTCTTGTCCAACAGGATAGATAATGTTTATCAAGCGTGAATCTGACAGATACTTAATATAGTTCATAACAGTTGCACGACTTGTGTTTATCTCTTTTGCCAAATTGCTTATATTAGGTGACTTTGGACCTTCTAAAGCAAGCAGATAGAAAAGTGTCTTAATTTTTGTAAGATACTTCAACTCTATTTGTTTAATAAGCAAAATATCTACCTCGGTCATCATGTTCATTGTCTTCAGCAAGTTTTCGGAATAATTTCTGTTTTCCAAAAAGAAAGGATAATAACCATGATGAATATAATCTTGAAAATATTTTAGCGGACTGACCTTTGGCAAAATTTGCATTGCGATTTGTTCGTGGTTCTTTATAATATCGTCAAGCGAGTAGGTAGGGAAATTATGTCCTGACATATAATTCAAGAACTCCCTAAACGAGAATCCCCGTAGATTGTAACTCTTGACAATACCATTTAGCTCTGGGTTTTCTTCTTTAAGGCGCATGACGCTCGACCCTGTAAAGACAATCTTTAATTCAGGATAGTTGTCGTAGCATTTACGCAACTCGCCGCTCCAGTTGGGTTGCTTGAAAACTTGGTCGATGAGTAGAACCTTTCCGCCACCTCTATAAAAATCTCCAGCAAAGTCGGCAATTCCTCTTTCCTGAAAATAAAAGTTGTTCATATTTATATAAAGACACTGGCGGTCGTTAGCACCAAATCTTTCTTTCGCATATTGAAGAAGGAAGGTCGTTTTTCCTACACCACGTGTACCTTTAATGCCTATCATTCGGTCGTTCCAATCTATTTCGTCCATAAGCATACGGCGCACTGGTGCATGGTTATGCTCCACTAAGTAGGCGTGAGTACGGAAAAATGCGTCCATCTTTATTTGCTAAATTATTTCATACTAAGATAATGCTAATGGCAAAACACACTTTCTTCATATATGCGCATAATAGCATTTCTCACGTGCAAAGATAGTATTTATTTCTCGAATTTGCAAACTATAGATTGCAAAAACGTGTTTTTTACTGTTATTTATATTTTGTCTTCTTGTATATTTGCTGTACCTTTGCAATACGATATAGTAAAAACATAATGACACTTCATATATTCAACCCTGAACACGATATGTCGTTAGCGCAGAATAGTCCTAACTACACTCCGTCGCATGCTGCATTGAAAATACGTAATGATTTGGCTTTCTTGCCCTATATATGGGCAAAGGAAGGTGATACTGTATTGGTAAATGATATTACAGAAGCACGTGTCTCAATTGAAAAACTTCGATTGAAAAAGAAAGAAGTGCATTTTGTTGATGCAAGTACTTTGGAAAGTATTTCTGACAAGATAGAAATTATTTCACCGTGGGGCTGGAACTGTATGCTCAAAGAGCAATTACGGCGGGTAGGAATACCACAAAGACTTTTACCCTCTGACGAACAGTTGGCTAAAATAGCCGATTTAAGTAATAGGAAGTTTGCTGTTGGTTTGCTCTCTGCTTTGAAAGCATTGTTACCTGCAAATGCTATTGTGGGCAAATCGTATTATTTTGATAATCTTGACGAATTACGTGCGAAGGCAAAAGATATAGGAAAGGCTGTCATTAAGGCACCTTGGAGTGGCAGTGGGAGAGGGCTTCGGTTTACTGATGAAGAAATTTCCACAGTCCATTTGAATTGGGCAAAAAATGTTATAGCACAACAACAAGGCATTATTTTAGAGCCTTATTATAATAAGGTGAAGGACTTTGCGATGGAATTCTATGTGGAAGAAGGCTGCGTGAAGTATTGCGGTCTATCGGTTTTTTTATCTTTACACGGTGCCTATACTGGAAGTATTATTGCCAATGAGGACAAAAAGCGGAGCCTATTGGGGCAGTTTATTAATATAGAAGTATTAGATACGATAAGGGAAAGCTTGACAAGCTTGTTGGAACAGAATGTCAAAGGGAAGTATAAAGGGCCTTTAGGTGTTGATATGATGATAGTTGAAAGTAAATATTCATCTGACTCTATAACTGTATGTTATTCCATTCATCCCCTTGTAGAAGTAAATCTTCGTCGTACAATGGGGCACGTGGCTTTATCGCTCTATGATGAAATAAAGGCACAAAACAAGGTTATGCAGATTACGTTTGATGGTTCACACCACAGGTTAGAAATAAATGATAGTGTGTAATAGAATTTTTCTCACTGTTTGCAGATAAACAACATACACGAAGAAAACATCTAAGAAACAATGTTTTCTTCGTGTATGTTGTTTTTTATGAATCTATTTAAAACTTAAATATCAACTGTACGTCTACCAAAGAATAGTCTGGTTTAGCCAAACTACGGTCGTGAACGTGAGCGTATTCGCTTGAAAGTTGCACATTCTGATTAAATTCGTAGTTCAAACCAACTTCACACAAAGTGCGTTGTTTCTCTGCTCCCTTTGAAGGTTGGTACATATCGTAACGTGCTTTAGCATAAAGCTTTTTCTTTACGATAGGTGCTATAACAAGAGCATAAACACCTTGCGCCTTGTTACCATTGCTACTGAGAGTACAATCTTTTGCAGCGGCATCGTTTGTGTTTACAAGCGATTTTGCAAATGCTTCACCTGTGCTGTGTATATACTCTGAACGGAAAGTCCAATCGTTTGCCACGTATTCTGCAGAAATGGCATAGCGACGTTGTTGCAATTTACGAACGCCATTTTGTGTTATGCCGTTTTCGTCAACCCATGTACCTTTACGAGCATACGAACCTGTCCAGCCGAACCAACCAATACGCATACCTTCTATTGGCATAACCCAAACACCGCCGATGATATTTTTCTGTTCGTCTACATCTTTCATATTGATGCCTTGTCCGTTAAACACACCAACCTGATAGTGCAGCAAGTTTCTGCCAGCAGAGTTTTTCAAGAAATCGCCTTGAATCTGTACACCTATATCGCGTCCGTTAGAGGCGTGCCCTCCTGCTCGGTCAGCAAACCCCGATAATTTATTAATTACTTGTGAATAACCCATAAAACCTTGTTTGGTAGGAGATATTGGATTTTCAAAAGTAAATGGATTTTTGAATTGACCGATTTTCACACGAAAAAAAGTGTATTTTTGCCATTCTGTGAACAAATCAAGAACACGTGGTGATGAACCTAAAGTAGATGTGTTTCCATTGATTTGAATTTGTGCTTTCCAAGCCCAATCGTCAAAGAATTTACCATCGAGTATAACACGACCTAAACGTAAATTAAACGAATTTGCCTTTGCGTTTTCTTGATCTGTGAATTGATACTGTGCAATGCCAAACCCCGATAGCTTAACATTGTTTACCCACTTCGCCGTTTGTGCAGATGCATTAGAAATTGTTAATGCCATAGCTGCCACTATGAAAAACTTTTTCATAAATCTCTTTTAAATATTCTACTGAGTTTACTGTCTTACGCAGCAAAGATAATAATATTTAATAGAAAACAAAAACAATTCTTAACTTTTTATCATTAAACTCTATTGAAAACAACCATAAAAGCTTGTTATATATAAATATGTATAGTGCTTTTAGAGGTTTTTACAACTTCGTTTTAATTGATAAGTAATGTTGTTTGGAATAGCAGAGTTGTATTAGCAGTTTTAGCACAAGGCTGCTATGCAAACCAAAAAAAATAACTAACTTTGCAGCAAATATAAGAAAATGAGTAGGAAAAGGAAACCGTTACCTATATTAGAAAAGGTTGAAATAGAAGCTGTTGCAGCAGAAGGAAAGTGTGTTGCACATGTAAACGATATGGTTGTGTTCGTTCCATTTGTAGTGCCAGGCGATGTTGTAGACTTGCAAGTGCGCAAGAAACGTCATAGCTATTGCGAAGCTACGGTGGTGAGAATGGTACAACCCAGTCCCATTCGTATTGCCCCTAAATGCGAACACTTTGGTATTTGCGGAGGTTGCAAGTGGCAAAATCTTCCTTATAAAGAGCAGTTGACTGCCAAGCAACAGCAAGTTATCGACCAACTGACACGAATCGGCAAGGTAGAACTACCCGAAATTTTGCCCATTTTAGGTTCTGAGAAAACAGAAGAATATCGTAATAAACTAGAATTTGCTTGTTCTAACAAGCGTTGGTATACCAAGGAAGAATTAGAAGCATTGCCCGAAGGCGTAGGCTTGGCGCAAGGTGCAATAGGCTTCCATATAACGGGAGCATTCGATAAGATTTATCCTATCGAGAAATGTGTGTTGATGGACGACTATTGCAATAAGGTGAGAAATGCTATTTATAATTATGCTTTGGAGCATAACCTTACCTTCTTTGACATCAGAGAGCAGCACGGCTTGTTGCGCGACATTATGATGCGAAACTCGAATACTGGCGAATGGTTGGTACTCGTTCAGTTCCATTATGATGAAGATGGCGATGAAGAACGTGCAATGAATTTGATGCAGTTCATATCTGATGAATTTCAGGAAATCACGTCATTATTATATGTAGACAACCAAAAGGGCAACGACACGTTCAACGATTTGGAATTGACCGTATTTAAAGGCAACGACCATATATTTGAATTGATGGAAGACCTTCGTTTCAAGGTTGGAGCAAAGAGTTTCTATCAAACCAATACCGACCAAGCCTACCATTTATATAGTGTGGCACGCAATTTTGCCAACCTTACAGGCAACGAGTTGGTTTACGACTTATATACAGGCACGGGAACCATTGCGAACTTTGTTGCCAAAAAAGCGAAGAAAGTAATCGGTATAGAATATGTGCCCGAAGCGATAGAAGATGCAAAAGTAAACTCTGAGATAAACAATATAGCCAATACGCTGTTCTATGCTGGCGATATGAAAGACATTCTGACCGAAGAGTTTATAAAGCAGCACGGTCGCCCTGACGTAATTATTACCGACCCACCTCGTGCCGGTATGCACGCCGATGTGGTGAATGTGATACTGGGTGCGCACCCACAACGAATAGTTTATGTAAGTTGCAACCCAGCAACACAAGCTCGAGACTTGGCTCTTTTAGACAAAGACTATCGGGTTGTAGCTGTTCAGCCTGTCGATATGTTCCCACATACACCCCATGTAGAGAACGTTGTGTTGTTGGAAGCAAGGGAAAAGTAAAGCGCACGAAACGATAACGAATAGGGGAGAAAGGAAACCGTTGATGCTTATTAAAGCAATTGGTTTTCTTATTCTTGCTGAAGGCAAATTCTGAAAGAAACCTTCGGTTTTGTAAAGATAAATCCGTTAAAAAGTGGTAACTGCGTTTTGACATTGCGAAAGCGGCTGTTTTGCAACGCAAAACAGCCGCTTTTACCGTGTAAAACCTACGCTTTTGGAATGCAAAACAATAGGTTTTATAACACGCTGATGATGAGGTGGTTATACGATAGGTGTTCTTGTGAAAAATATTTACAGCTTTATCGTCTTTTTCTGTCTGTCAAGCAAGCTGTCTTCACTAAATTTCTATCGTTCCATAGCAAGGTCTAAAAGGTGTGATTTCGCAGCAAAAAGGTTGCGAATTATAACTTGTTATGAAAAAATAATTGGCAAATCGGGAAGTTTATTGTAACTTTGTCCCAAATTATTTAAGATAAATGGCACATAGAAGTTTAGATCAATTAGACAAAAAAATTCTTAGCCTTATTGCAGAAGATGCACGTATTCCATTTTTGGAAGTAGCACGTGAATGTAAGGTAAGTGGTGCAGCGATTCACCAAAGAATTCAGAAACTAACAAACTTGGGTATTCTCAAAGGTTCACAATTCATTATCGACCCAGAAAAGATAGGTTATGAAACCTGTGCTTATATGGGATTGAATTTAAAGAACCCCGAGAATTTTGATGAGGTTGTAGAGGCTTTGAAGAAAATTCCTGAAGTTGTGGAATGTCATTTCACAACGGGCGAGTACGATTTATTCATTAAAGTCTATGCTCAAAACAATCATCATCTCTTAAACATTATCCACGATAAGCTCCAAGCATTGGGGTTGGCTCGAAGTGTAAGTATCATCTCTTACAATGCAGTAATAGATCGCCCACTTCCAATCAACGACTTTGCTGTGGGAGATTGTTCTGAATCGGTTGAAGATTAAACATTTATAAATAGCAATTCAAGCACTTCTTACCATAGATAAAAGGTTGTTGCAAACTTTTATTCCATTGGTAGAAAGTGCTTGAATTGTTTTCTTACCTTATCGTTTGATAAAGAAATAGCCAACTTTATGGCTCACTTTTCGTTTCGATGAATGGGCACGAAGTCGATAAGTGCCATTTTTAAGGCTATAAATATTTAAGGTGTCGCGATGCGAAGCAACATAGTAAATCTTCATAACTGTATTGCCTTGCATCGTTTCAATGGTGAAATAGTCTATATCCATTGCGTTGAAATCTTCTGGAATGGTAACTGTTTCACTGTCATTTGTAAGTAGTCTGCTTTCAAAATCTTCTTTCTCGAATATACTTTGCAGCGCATCGCTTTCATTTCCATACCTGTCCATTGCCGTAATGGCGTAATGCTGATGCTTTGCCCCTTGATGTACGAACGATGTTCCTTGAAATCTCGCCATGACAAGATTGCGAGGGTCTTTCACGTCTACAGGGTGGCTGTTGCTCATGTATATATTATAATAAGGTGAATTTCCTTTCCAACGTATTGTTTTTGCTCCTTGCGCTCCTATCAACGTTACTACAGAGGTGCCTTGAGCGTAGTTAGGAGCTTTTGGCTTTCTGCGGCTTATCCATGTCAGAGCAGGTGTAAGTGCGGGCACAGCGTTAAAGCGTTTCTCAAAGTTATATACACCTTGTTGGTTGTCTAACAAGAATTTAGAGCGGAAATGCGCATGTCCCATTCCCAACCATCTGCTTACGTGCATTTGTCGGGTGAGTTCTTCAAGTCCCCAATTTCCTTCTCGTGGGTCGAGGAAGTATGTTCCAAGTCCCGAAACTATATCGTGTCCATTGGAATTTTCCACCCAGTCGGCACTGAATGGGTAATAATTGTCGCCCCGCCAATATTGCATAGGGTAGAGCTGGTCCATTATTCGCGTCTTCACCCATAGTTGCGCATCTTGCGAAACACGATTTTTCGCATTGTAGTTTTTCGATGAATATCTGCTTAAATCATCGTACTTTCCAATAGGCGAGCAAGAAATCTTCACCCAAGGTTTGAGTTTCTTCACTCTATAATTTATTTCTCTGACAATGTTGGTAATGTTTTCTCTACGTGTTTCTGGCGTGTCGCCATTCCTATATGTTGGGTATGGCCAGCTGTCAGGATACCTTATATAATCTAAATTTATGCCATCAATATCGTAGTTTCTGGTAATTTCTGCACAGATTTCTCCTAAATACCCCGCAATCTTAGGGTCTTCAGGGTTTACATAAGAACCTGTCGAGAAGCTTCTAATGCTAAATCCTTTTTCTTTCATCAGTTTGCAGCCTAACGATTTAGCAGCTCCGACAGGCATTGCAGCTACCCACGCATGTATTTCCAACCCACGTTTATGGCATTCTTCAACTGCAAATGCCAATGGGTCGTAGTTCGGATTTCCATCTTCTCTGCCTGTCAAGCATTTGTCCCAAGGCTCTATGTTGGACGGATAGATTGTGGCTGCACGCACACGCGTTTGCAACAGAACGGTATTTATGTTTGCAGCGACATATTTATCTAAAATATCAATGAGTTCCTTCTTTTGTCTTTCAATACCTTCCTCCGAGTTTGCAAATGTCTTTGGCCAGTCAAGGTTGTTTAAAGTAGTTAGCCAAACAGCACGGGTTTCACGCTTCTTGAAAGGTTTTGTGTCCCAATTTATAAATATCTCGTTCGTTTGTGCAAAGCAATTTATTGTGAAACAGCTTAGTAATATTAGTGTAATTATCTTTTTATTCATACGTTTTAAAGCATATTTATGAGCAAAAAGCGAAGAACTTATTTGCAAATCAAGCACAAAGGTAGGCAATAATTTTTGTAATTCAAATAATTCCACTACCTTTGTCAATGGAATTTAGCAATAAATAGATTTTACAATAATAGTATTATTATGATGAAGAAATTATCACTCCTTTTATTAGGATTAACATTATCATTAGGTATCCATGCACAGTTTCAAGAAGGTAAAGGCTACCTTGGAGCTTCTTTGACAGGTCTTGACTTGCACTATAACGGGCACGATAAGTTCAATTTCGGGCTTGAGGCAAAGGTTGGCTATTTGCCATGGGACGATATAATGTTGTTGGCAAGTGTAAGTGCTGAGCATAATGGTTCAAAGGCTGTGGCAGATCATATCGTTGTCGGTGCTGGTGCACGCTACTACATTACTCAAAATGGTTTGTACTTGGGTGCCGGTTGTAAGTTCTTGCACGCCAATCATAACTATAACGATATGTTGTTGGGTGCCGAAGTAGGCTATGCTTTCTTTATAAATCGTTCTGTAACAATTGAGCCAGCAATTTATTATGACCAATCGTTTAAGGATACTAAGTATTCTACAATAGGTTTAAAGCTTGGTCTTGGTATATATCTCTTCGACGATTAAGCCTATATAACTGATTCAATTAGTATGCAACAATTTCCTTCTCAACTGCTTGAAAAGGCTGTTGGAGAGTTTTCTAAGTTACCGGGAGTAGGTCGAAAGACTGCTCTCCGGTTTGTTTTGCATCTATTACGCGAATCTAAAGATGATGTAGATGGCTTTACAGAGGCTATTTCTACAATGCGGCACGATATAAAATACTGCCATATTTGCCACAATATTTCCGACACTGACACATGTTCTATTTGTGCAAACCCACACAGGGACGCTTCAACGTTGTGTGTTGTAGAGAATGTGCAAGATGTTCTTGCCATCGAGAATACTCAGCAATACAATGGTTTGTACCATGTGTTGGGTGGAATAATCTCACCAATAGATGGTATCGGACCGAACGATTTGGAAATAGAATCGCTTGTAGAGCGAGTGAAAACAGGTAAAATCAATGAGGTTATTCTTGCTTTAGCGAGCACGATGGAGGGCGATACAACAAACTTTTATATATCGCGCAAGCTGAAGGGGCTTGATATAAAGCTAACAGTGATAGCTCGTGGCATATCGGTTGGTGACGAATTGGAATATACTGATGAGGTTACGTTGGGACGAAGCATACTGAATAGAACAATAATAGAAGGTTAAAGACACTATGGAACAAACACGAAAAATGCTTTTAACATTATTGGGAACTTTCTTGTTCGTATTAATCTGTATTGTTGCTGTATATGAGTTGGCTCTTGTTTTGCCAGGTAGTCTGTCTGGCGACAGCAGTCTTACGTATGTGCAGTTCATTATGCAGCCTTTGGCACTGCTATTGATACCACTTGCCCTTTACTTGTTTAAGTTTCCGCAAGTTAGCAAAAGTGTTACCAACCCACAGTCCTATAAAGGCTTTCGCTTATGGGCTTGTGTGCGTATTTGCCTTCTTTGCATTCCCATTATATTGAACATCTTCTTCTATTATATATATGGTGAAGAGGTTGGATTCTTTTATTTAGCATTAATCTTAATGATTAGCATCTTCTTTATTTATCCAACAAAAGACAGATGTGAAAACGAAAGGAACTTTGGAAAGGACAAAACAGACCAAAATAATGAAGTAAAACCATGAAATTAAGTGTTGTAATAGTCAATTATAATGTTAAATACTACCTTGAACAGTGTTTGTTAAGTGTTGAACGAGCTATTGAAGACATTGATGCTGAAGTTATTGTTGTAGACAATCACTCTAAAGATGGTTCTGTGGAATATATCGAACAGCGTTTTCCATGGGTAACCTGTATCTCCTCTTTGCACAATTTAGGATTTGCACGAGCGAACAATCTTGCTATCAAACAAAGCAATAGCGAGTATGTTTTATTACTCAATCCTGATACTTTCATTAGCGAAAACATCATAGCTGACGCATTAAACTTTATGGGCAACCATAAAAATGCGGGCGGATTAGGCGTTACAATGCTTACAACAAGTGGCTCACGAGCAAAAGAAAGTCGCAGGGGCTTCCCTTCTCCGATGGTCTCTTTCTATAAGATGATGGGACTTTGCGACCGCTTTCCCAACCACCCGAAGTTCGGACACTACTATATGAGCAATATGCCCTGGGATAAATCGGGACAGATGGAGGTTATTAGCGGAGCTTTTTGCCTGTTGCGTCGGGCTGCATTAGATAAGGTTGGACTCCTCGACGAAGCGTTCTTTATGTATGGAGAAGATATTGATTTAAGTTACAGAATCTTGAAAGGAGGATTTGAAAACTGGTTTTTCCCTTCTACAATATTACATTATAAAGGTGAAAGCACGCAGCGTTCGAGTTTCCGATATGTCCATGTCTTTTATGCAGCAATGCTCATATTCTTCCGTAAACATTATAGCGGAATGAGCTTTTTGCTAAGTATACCCATTAAGGCTGCCATATATTTGAAGGCAACGACTTCGCTGTTGCAAATGTTATATAGAAAATCTAAAAAGCTTTTAGGCTTTATTTCTCATTCGCATGCGATAGAATCGAATTACATCTTTATAGGAAACGAAGATAACATAAAGCGTTGCGAGGAGATAGCAAAGAGTAGGGGAGTAGCAGCCAAATATATAATAGGTAATAAAGAAACGTTACCGAACGGTCATCTTGACAAGCAAGAGCTGATAGAAGCGAAGACTTTAAACTATGTGGTTTATGATATGGACGCTTATTCGTATGGCGATGTGCTTTCTATCTTTGCTGTTCAGCCCCAAGAAAACGTACATATCGGCACATACAATAGACGGGCAGACTGCATAATAACTGAAAAAGAAATTCTGAAATAATGGAAATGAAAGAAGTGTGTCTTCGTGCAATGGAGCCTGAAGATTTAGACTTGCTTTATAAAATAGAAAATGACGAAAGGTTATGGAACGTCAGCACTACCAACGTTCCATATAGTCGTTATGTGCTTCGCGACTATATAGCCAATGCAAAGAACGATATTTTTGCTGACAATCAAGTCAGATTAATCATTGAAACCGATACCAAGACAAACATAGGCATATTGGATTTGGTGAATTTCGACCCCCGTCATCAGCGTGCGGAGTTAGGAATAATAATCTTGGAAGAGTTCAGAGGCAAAGGCTATGCCTATGCTGCAATTCAGAAGATAATAGAGCATGCGCGGAAATATCTTCATCTTCGTCAGATTTATGCTTACATAGATGCGAACAACGAGGCGTCTTTAAAATGCTTGGAAACGGTTGGATTTCAGAAAAAAGCTTGTCTGAAAGATTGGTTTTTTGAAACCAACGACTTCCACGATGCTTATGTAATGCAATTTTTTTTATAAAAAACCGCCATTCTGTTTGGCTATAATAAATAAAATTGCTATCTTTGCACTCGCTAAACAGAAATGGTAGTTAGCAGACGCAATTTGGTGCGTTAGTTCAGTTGGTTAGAATGCCTGCCTGTCACGCAGGAGGTCACGAGTTCGAGTCTCGTACGCACCGCAACTACTATTTTGAAACAACGCAATTTGGTGCGTTAGTTCAGTTGGTTAGAATGCCTGCCTGTCACGCAGGAGGTCACGAGTTCGAGTCTCGTACGCACCGCAAAAAATCCTAAACTTTATGAGTTTAGGATTTTTTTGTTTTATGTCTGAATGGGTTTTACAAGAACTGCTGTTTAAACATCTAAACGCCAAAGCAATTCGGTAAGTCCTTTGGGAAGGGCTTTTAACGATGATGTAGTAGGGTAGAAGTTAAAACCTTCGTATTCAAAGTTCAGTAAATCTTCAGGTTCTGTTATCTTGTTTTGAAGAACGTATCGCGTCATTGCACCCCGACAGCTCTTTGCATACACGATTACATTCTTCAGTTTGTCGCCATCAAAAACCTTAAAATACGGCTGAATAACAATAACTTCTTTAAGAATCTTTTTCCAATCGAATATATGTTGGTATTCTTCGGTTGCCAAATGCAGCAAGATGCCATCATCAGCCTTAACCGATTCTATGAGAATATCGGTCAGCAAAGGTTTCCAAAATTCAAAAATACTTTCTCCATTACTTGCTTCAAGTGTTATTTTTCCTTCAAGTCGATAGGGGTGTATCATATTGTTTGGACGCAACAAACCATACAAGAAACTTAGTATCCATAAATGATTGTTGCCAAATTCCATATCGCTTGACACAAGCGTATGTGCCTTTAAACATTTATAGGCTTGTCCGTTATAAGCCAAAATAGCAGGTTTCTTATTTTCTTCATTGAAGAAATCAAGGAAATTCAGTTTAGCTGCTTGTGCCAAACTTATGCTGCACTTTAGTTCCGATTTAAGTTCTTCAACGGTATGTTGTCCCAATTCGAGTGCAAACTTGTCAGCTTCATTAGAGAACAGAGGTTCTGTAACCTCATTAAGCTGCACGCTTGTTGTTGCATTCATTAATTTTGCTGAGGAGAGTATAATCTGCATATTATCAATTGTTTACATTTTTATAATTGTTTCCAATAAGCCTTTGCAACCATCTTCTATTAAGTCTAAGGCATATTCAAACTCTTTTGCACCGCCATAATATGGGTCTGGTACAGATGTTTCTCCTTTATATTGAGCGAAAAAGTCTTTCATTTTAACTACTTTCGCTCTTTGGTCTGCACTTTTCGCTTGGTTGCAAATCTCAGAATAATTGTCATCGTCCATTACAATAATGTAATCAAACGCATCAAAGTCTTTATTTCTATCGAATTGTCGTGCTATATGGTTTATCTTGTAGCCTCGTTTTGCGCCGTGTTCACGCATTCTGCGGTCAGGCAAATCGCCTATATGCCAATTCCCAATTCCTGCAGAATCGATGGTGAAGTTATGGGAAAGTCCTTTGCTGTCAGTCAGATGATGCATTACAGCGTCTGCTGCTGGAGAACGACAGATGTTTCCTAAACATATAAAAAGCAGGTTGTAACGACGTTCTTTATTTATAAATGTATCCATATTCTAATATCTTTTTTATAGTGTGCCTACAAATTTACTGAAAAATTATGGTTTTCTGTCAGCATACTATTTTATATTTCATTTTCTCTTCATTATAGTTCGGTTTTGTAAAGATAATTCCCTTAAAAAGTGATAACTGCGCTTTGACATTGCGAAAGCGGCTCTTTTGCAACGCAAAACATACGCTTTTACCGTGCAAAACAGCCGCTTTTGGAATGCAAAACAATAGGTTTTACAAGACATTGATAAACAGTTAGTTATACAATAGACACCCTTGTGAAAAATATTTACACGTTTCCTGCGCTTTAAAAGTTGTATTATTGCAAACTAATCAATGTTATGATAAATAGTATTCATACAACTAAACCAATTGAAATTGGTTTAGCTAAAGTTATTATTCCTCTATACTTTTTCCATTAGACTTCCACTCCAAGATGCCACCTAACAGGTTGTAAGTTTTAAAGCCTGATGCTTTTAAGATTTCACAAGCCTGTGCTGAGCGTCTTCCCGAACGGCAATAAACAGCTACTGGCTTTCTTTTGTCAAGTTTCTGCTTAGCTATTGCAGCAAACGTATCTTTCAGTACGTCTATATTCTGTGCATCTTTTATGTGTCCTTCCTTGTATTCTTTTTCGGTGCGAACATCGACAACTTGAACATTGCCTTTCTGTATTAGCTTCTCAAACTGATTGACATCTACATTGTCAAATGCTGCTTTTGGCGAATTGCAGGCAACAAAGCCAACAAACGCAGATAGAATTATGGAAACTCTGATGCTGTTTTTTAGAATATTCTTCATATTTGTAATTCTTTTCTTGAGCAAAATTAGCTAATTCCTATATAAATCTATGAATATGTGCAGAATATTCATTTGCTTTTAAGAGATATTAACTTTGTCTGTGGATAAATATTTAAAGTTTCGGAGAATTTTTATTTTCTATTGCTTAAATCATTTTTTTACTGTATATTTGCAAGTATATGAAATCCTTGTCTTGATGTATTGGGAATGGTGAAATATAACAATGCACCTCTCCCCTACTGATTTGAAGAAGAAAATAGTATAAGAAACTTATAAGTAACAAGTATGAATAGAAAGTCGATACAGCAAAAACTATCATTAGCCATTGCTTCTATTGCATTGGCAATGGGCATTTCTGCCTGTAAAACTCCTAAACAACAGTCTGATATGCAGGTTATTAATCTTACCCCAAACGTGAAATTCTTGTTTAACAAGAAGGGAGAATGCTATGTGAAGAACAAACAGAAGATTTCTGAAAAGGAATTTCAAGACCTAACGGGTTTTGGCGGTTTTATGTGGGTTTCCACCCGTATTATAAATGAAGACGGACAGTTAGATACGAAAGATTATTATCGTTCTATGGTTGGACTTAATCCTGTTAACTATTATTTCAAAGGCGGGAAGTGCCATACATTCTTCTTTTCGTCGGCTACGGGCAAAACTGTCAGCTACGAATACACTTACAGGTACGATGTAGAAAGTAATCGCCTGACAATAGACGACTTTGCCGACATAGACATTATAACGCTATCGGAAGGGGCTATGGAGGTGGTTCAGCCTATGGGAGCATTCCCTAATGGAAAGCCACGATATGCCTATACGGTTTACAGGCGTGCTGGCGATGAAGAAGTATCGAGTATATTAATGCGTTCAGGTTTGCTTAAACCGTCGATAAACTTAGACGAATTGCCTGAAGAAGAAAAGTAAAAACAAATAAAAAATGCGCATACAAGAGTATCAACCACTCAAGTGTGCGCATTTCTTTATAGTATAAGGTAGTTTCATCGAACCGTTATATGAAAACACCCTTGCTTCTTTTCGTATTTTATATGGCAACGCCCCTGTTTGCGCAAGTCGTTTAACACCTCGCTTAAAACCCACTTTAGCGTGTCGTCGCGCACAGGGCGTGTTATAGGCGAATACTTATTGTAGGCAATGTCAAACGTTGTCCCATAAAGGTGGCAACTGTTTTCGGTTGCATTATGGTTGTAACGTCTGAGTTTTTCAACATCTTCTTTCGTCCGTAAAACACTTGTAACCAATAGCTTTGTAAGTGGAATGTTCTTTACTTGAAGACTGTCGAAGAAGTTGCGCCCTATGTCTTGGAGCAAGATAGAAGCCGTTGGCACAAGATACGGAATGCTGCTCGACAAACGTTTCACATCGTAGAAAGGATTGCTACCTATATATACAAGTTCTTTTTTACGCGATTCTGCGTCTTCCCTGTTTCTGACAGCCTTTACAGCATACTTCATTGCCGATTTGTATTGTACGTGTTGCGAATCAGGAAAGCTTTCATCATAGTTTGCCACACCAATGATACGGTGTTTTATTTCTTTTCCGTTTGCATCAAAAAACTGTGTCAAACCATTACTTGGCGCAAAAGATTGAATTTCTGCTTTGGCTTCATCTGCTGGTTTATTACTTTCAGAAATTACTGATTGTATGTGCGTTGTATCGTTTATCGAAGTCTTTTCTTTAACATTGTAAGACGGTTTAGCCACGGAAGGAAAAATAAGCCTGACAACTGCCAAAAAAGCTGTTGTAGCCATAAAACCTATTAAGAAATTATTCTTTGTTATCTTCCATTTTGTTTTCATTGGTACAAATATAGACACAAAAAAGATAATTCCCAAACAAAAACTTCATATTTTTGGTGGTGGGTTCTAAAAACCACCTTTGCAGGATTTTGTTTTCCGTTCTGAAAGATATTGATTTATTTCCTCTGCAGTCAGCTTTCTCACCTGTGTATTTGTAAATTCCTTGTATTCCTCCATACGAAAAAGCGGAGTCATCGCATCGCAAGTCTTTCCCCTACTCTTCTTCAAATATAGTTCCA
This sequence comes from Prevotella intermedia ATCC 25611 = DSM 20706, assembly GCF_001953955.1. NCBI lineage: Bacteria > Pseudomonadati > Bacteroidota > Bacteroidia > Bacteroidales > Prevotellaceae > Prevotella > Prevotella intermedia. The sequence goes on along the minus strand of NZ_CP019300.1, from coordinate 1,383,572 downwards.
AGTCTTCCCTGTCTGCAAAGATTTTATACGAACACCTACCCTTTTCGTTCTTTATTTCGTAGATACCGCAGGGCTTTTTCATCGTGTAGTCTGCAGTACGCAGATACAGCCGTGCTATCTCCACCGACCTGAACGGAAAGTTCCACCTTTGCAATCCTCGCTTCGGGTCGTGCTCTATGCAGATGCACCTTCCACAGCTACCGCATATATATTGTGTATGGTGCTTTAGGCAGTCTAAAGGGTTGAGCAATGGCGTAATCCGACTATCGCCAGTGTAACATTCTTCACATATTGTCATATCGCAATTTCATCTATTTTCGATAAATATACTCTGTTTCTCCGTACATACTTCTGCGTGTTCAGATGTCTTCGGTGCAAATATAACAAAAAGGTAAAGTGTAGCCAAGAAAAGCTATAACCTTTTCGTTTAATTCACTTAACTAACTCAAAAGAATTACCGTTAATACTTGAATATTTACCACAAAGCATATAAAAATTTTTCAAAAGAGTAATTATAGATTAACAAACTTATTATCAACGTATTACAAAACCTATTGTTTTGCATTCCAAAAACGGCTGTTTTGCATGGTAAAAGCGTAGGTTTTGCATCGCAAAACAGCCGCTTTCGCAATGCCAAAGCGCAGTTATCACTTTTTAACGGAATTATTTTTACAAACCATGCCGTGTTTTATCGCTGATTGTAAATACTTATGTAAACAACAAATTAAAATAAAAGAATGTTAAACCATGCAATGTTTTGAAGCAAACCGACTTTTATTTAATAGAAAAATGTTACTTTTGAGAAGTGCATAATAAAGAGTTACCGCTTGTATGAATAGCGGACAAAGAAACGTTCGAAGAAGGTTATACGACCATAATTGCATTCATATTATAGTTATAACATTTTAATTCATCTTATTATGAGAAAAGTATTTTACAGTCTGATATGTATTATTGCATTATCAGCGTGTTCATCGGAAAATATTGCCCTTGAGGCATTAAAAGTTTACGATGTGTCTAACTCGGCTTGTAAGACGACAATGTCAAAAGAAGAAACACGTAACGCAACTCCAACAATCCTTAGTATTGAATTGGGAGAAGATGGTATTGCCCAATGTTCATTCCAAGATGTGGAAGCCAACTGCGCAGTAAGAAACATCTATGTAAAGGTTATCAACCAAGACAAGCAAATTACACTTGTTGTCTATAACAATGTGCTTGAAGCGTTTGCCGATTGTATTTGCAAGTACGACGTGAGTTTCAAGATGAGCAAACTGGTGCCTGGCAGTTACCAACTGAAAGTTTATTGTGCAGGTCCAGGTATGAAATACGACGAAAGGTATATAGCATATAATGGAAAGATTAACATTGCACAGAACAAAAAGACAATTGTTACTTTTAGTACACCACTGATATTACCTGAGAGTTAAAAGTGTTTCATTTTGAAATACCATTATTATAAATAAGATAAGAATAAGCTACAATGTTTGCATAGGTGATATTCAAGAGTTTATTAAACTTAAAAAATAAGATAGAGGGCATATTAATTTGATGTGTCCTCTATTTTTCTCCCTTGTAAACAAATTCTAAAAGTAAACTATTAAAGTTATAAAACAAATTGAATATCTACCTCCTATTTAATGAAATCACTTAAAAATCTATATATTAAGGTTTTACAATAAGCATAATTGAGATTGTTTGCTAAAGTTTTTCTATATTCATAGCAGGCTGTAAAGTACACAATGTATTGTACTTTTTTAATTTCTACATAAGAAAATTGTTACTATAAAATAAAATTCGTATCTTTGCACACATTATAATAAAGAATCTGACTAAATAACTCTGCGGGCTTCATTGAATCCTATAGGTGGAGAATGTGTTAGAGAATTCTGTTCTAACCTTTTTAAATATTAGAAAGGGAGGAAGAGGTGTATTCTCAAAACAACTCATAAATTACCTAACAACACATTCTCTGGAATAAATAAAGCAAAGTTATTTATAAGAAATCCATAAACTACACACTATTACGATGTTGGAAAAATCATCAAAGATATATATTGCTGGGCACAGGGGCTTGGTAGGTTCAGCTATTTGGAGCAACCTGAAAGCACGTGGATACAACAATCTTATAGGACGTACACACCACGAACTTGACCTTACCAACCAACAAGCTGTTGAAGATTTCTTTGCAGAAGAACGCCCAGACGCTGTAGTCTTGGCAGCAGCATTTGTTGGCGGCATTATGGCAAACAGCCTTTACCGTGCCGACTTCATAATGCAAAATATGCAAATGCAATGCAACGTTATTTCGTGTGCATATAAATACAAGGTAAAAAAGCTACTTTTCTTGGGGTCTACGTGCATTTATCCGAAAAATGCACCACAGCCAATGAAGGAAGAAGCTCTGCTTACTTCGCCATTGGAATATAGCAATGAAGAGTATGCCATAGCAAAGATTGCAGGACTAAAGATGTGTGAAAGCTACAACCTGCAATACGGCACCAACTATATAGCAGTAATGCCGACAAACCTTTACGGACCAAACGATAATTTCCATTTAGAGAATAGCCACGTAATGCCAGCAATGATGCGCAAGGTTTATCTTGCAAAACTCATTCACGAGGAGAATTGGGACGCTATAAAGGTGGATATGAACAAACGCCCCATCAACCCTGTTACCAAACTCAGCGAACAAATTGGCAGTGAGAATGTTGATGGCAACTCCCCTAAGGAACGCATACTGAAGGCGTTAGCATTTTATAGAATTGAAAATAACAAAGTAACACTTTGGGGAACAGGCTCGCCTTTACGCGAATTTCTGTGGAGTGAAGATATGGCAGACGCTTCGGTACACGTATTGCTCAATGTAGACTTTAAAGACATCATTGGCATTGAAAAGTATTCAAGCGTATTCTACGGAGTAAAAGCCGATGGAGAAGTAGACCGCAACAATAGCGATGGGCGTGGTGGTGCAATACCAAAACTCGGAGAAATACGAAATTGCCACATCAATGTTGGAACAGGAAAAGAGCTAACCATTAAAGACTTGTCAATATTAGTAGCAAAGGTTGCAGACTTTACAGGCAGCATCGTTTGGGACGAAACAAAACCCGATGGCACACCACGAAAGCTCATTAATGTAGACAAGCTCCACTCTTTAGGTTGGAAACATAAAGTAGAAATCGAAGAAGGTGTGAAGAAACTATATAACTGGTATCAAGATTCGTTAAAGAATTAATATCTTATATAATATGGTATCACTAAAGCTACATACAGATATTTGTTATTGGAAAACTTTAAAGTTTTTCTTAATCTTTATTTTATGCAATTTTGTTGTTAGTAGTTCCTTTGCACAGCTGTATAGTTTTGAAGCAAAGCAATATACTATAAAAGAAAATAAAGAAGATATCAAAAACAGAAAAACATATTCTTTTTGCAAAGTTGAAACAAATAATAAAACTTGGGAAGTAGAGACAGATGCAAGGATAAATGATAATAAACGCTTTAAAAGTGGTACAACTGCAAAAGGTGCTGGTGCTACTTTCCTACTTTTAAAAACATCTTTCACAAATTCAAAAATAAAAAGAATTATCGTCAATACGGGTACAAGCGTTAATAACATTGCTTTTCTAAAAGGTGAATTAAAGATAAACGGTAAACCATATACACAGCAAAAGCCTCTTTTCAATGAAAATCCTGGAGAATGTTCCATATTATTTAATGAGGTAGATACAAATGGTAATATGGAAATAAAGTTATTTTTTGAAAAAGAGAAAGAAAGTTTTATTATTATTAAAAGCATAGAAATCGTAAATGAAATTAATGAAAAGGAAGATAATTCCATTACGATTACAAACAATAAAGATATAAAAGGCAACTCTATACAAATAACCCGCACGCTGTCGAAAGATTATTGGAACACACTCTGTCTACCATTTGATGTAAACGAAGATTCTGTAAAATTGCTTTTAAATAATCCAGAATTGAAAGATTTTTCAGGAAAGATTGATGGTACAACAATGAAGTTCAGAGATGCAAAGGAAATCAAAGCTGGTATACCATACATTATAAAGCCATCAAAAGATGTTGTAAATCCAACATTCCGCAATGTTATTGTTACAGAAATAGAACCCCAAATAATAACAGACGACCAATCAAAAAACTACTCTTTTATAGGAACTTATAGCCCTACCGAACTAAAGACAGACGGCACAGAATTGTTTCTTGGCGATAAAGATTTTCTTTACAAGCCTTTCGCAAACGACAAAACAATAAATGGTATGCGAGCATTCTTCAGAATAAAGAATAACATATCTCAGGCAAGACAATCGCAATACAGTATATCCATAGACGAAACTACGTTTATTTTGTTGCCCAACATAAATACCACTCCACTCTCAACACAAGAGAAAATCTACACATTAGATGGTAGGCAAGTACATTCTACTTATAATTTAAAAGCAGGCATATATATCAAAAACGGTAAAAAACTATATGTCCATTAATCTTAAAACCGTAAAATCCTTACCAATAAATGAAACACACAAAAGTATACGAGCAACCAACTTCAACAACAATACATATTATAAACTCTCATTTTCTCACAACTTCACCATCTAAAAATAGTGGTGTAAACAAAAAAGGAGATTTAGAAATAAATATTAATCCAGAAGAAGGTGGAGCAAGTGGTGCGCACGCCAAACCATTTGATTTTGGGGAGTAGTTTTTATTATTTGTCCTTATTAAATTATCACTCCCTTCTGGAATATTGTTTAGGATTTATTAATAATGTCAGATATTTCATCTAACAATAAACGAATTGCAAAAAACACACTAGCACTGTACTTTAGGACATTTTTTTCGTTACTTGTATCTCTTTACACAAGTCGAATCATTTTGAATGAATTAGGCATCACTGATTATGGTATATATAATGTTGTTGGTGGTTTTGTAGGAATGTTCACAATATTGTCTTCATCGCTATCAGGGGCTATTAGCAGGTTTTTAACATTTGAATTAGGCAAGGGAAATATTGATAAAGTAAATAAAGTATTTTGCACATCAGTTAATATTCAAGTAATATTATCTATTTTAATTATTATTATATCAGAATCTTTGGGCTTATGGTTCCTAACTGAAAAGATGAATATAGAGCCAAGCAGAATGTTTGCAGCGAAATGTGTATTCCACACATCTGTTATTGTACTTATACTTGACCTTATAACGGTTCCTTATAATGCTATTATAGTAGCGCATGAACATATGAAGGCATTTGCCTATTTGGGGATTATTCACGTTTTATTAAAATTAGCGATAGTACTTATATTACCATTTTTCTCTTTTGATAAGTTAATATTTTATTCCTTTCTTCTTTTGTCTACCTATATAATTATACGCTTCTTAAATGGTATATATTGCAAACGCCATTTTACAGAAACGAATTGGCACTTTTATATAGACAAAACTTTAATGAAAGAAATGTTTGCTTTTTCGGGTTGGACTTTTATAGGATCGTCATCTGCAATTTTAAGAGATCAGGGTTCAAATATCTTGCTGAATTTGTATGTAGGTCCAGTTGTAAATGCTGCTCGTGGTATAGCAGAACAGGTTAATGGAGCTGTAAATAGTTTTGCCTCTAATTTTATGACGGCTGTAAATCCACAAATAACAAAATCGTATGCAGCTAATGAAAAAGAATATATGTTGGACTTAATTTATAAGAGTGCAAAATTTTCAATGTTCTTATTATTATTATTATCTTTACCTATTATGGTAGAGACACCATATATATTAACAATTTGGCTAAAAATAGTTCCTGAACATACAATATGGTTTGTAAGGCTAATCCTTCTTTATGCTTTATTCGATTCTGCATCTCGACCATTAATTACTGCAATCCTTGCCACAGGTAATATTAGAAACTATCAGTTAATGATAGGAGCTTTTCAGTTTCTTTGTTTACCGATTTCTTACTTTCTTTTAAGAAAAGATTTTTTTCCAGAAATTACTTTTATAGTTGCACTTGTTTTAAATTTATGTTGCCTTGTTGTACGATTAATTTTATTACGAAGTGTAATAGGATTAAAAGTAAGAAATTATATAAAGAATGTTCTTTTAAAAGTTTGTTTAGTGGCTGTAATTGCTTCTGCTTTACCTATATATTTGTCATTAAGTTTATCTGATAATTTCTTATCTTTCATTGTTATAACAGGAATAACACTGACTGCGACTTTACTTGTTATTTATAGTATAGGTTGTTCTACTTCTGAAAGAAGTATGATAAAAAATGTATTATTTAAATTATATAAGAAACTTATTTAATGAATAATATGTTGAGAGTTGATAATAAAACACCTCAAGAATGTTGTGGCTGTACCGCATGTGTAGTTTCATGTCCTTTTGGAGCTATAAAAATGATTCCTGATGAATTGGGGTTTAAGTATCCATTAATAGATAACGACTTATGTACAAATTGTGGGAAATGCTTCAAAGATTGCCAGTTCACAACATCATATAAAGTATTTAATAATTTAGAAGAGCCACTCGTATATGCGGCTCGACTTAAAGATGAAGAGAAATTAAGCCAAAGCCAAAGTGGTGGCGCATTTTCGGCCATTGCAGAAACGATACTTGCACAAGGTGGTATTGTATATGGTGTGTCTTACTCTAAAAACTTTAAAGTAAATCATTGTAAAGTAACAAACATAGACGCACTCAATTCTATAAAAGGGTCTAAATATGTACAAAGCAATTTAGATGGTATATTTATAGATGTCATTAATGAGCTAAAAAATAATAAATTAGTTTTATTCTCAGGAGCACCTTGTCAAGTCGAGAATTTAAGAAAACAAACTGAAAGAATTAAAACAGGGAAATTAGTAACCATTGATATATTATGCCATGGTGTAGGTGCTCCTAAAATATGGGAGGATTATTTGCATTATCTTGAGAAAAAACATTCTTCTCGTCTACAAAAAGTAAATATGAGAGATAAACTCTTAGGTTGGAGAGGTGGAATTGAAACATATATCTTTAATAATAAAAAGAAAATTATCACAGAATCTTACCTTTATTTATACTTCTCACATTTTATTCAAAGAGAGAGTTGTTATAATTGCCCTTATACCAATTTAAAACGTGTAGGAGATATATCATTAGGTGATTTCTGGCATTGGGAGGAAACAGTGCATAAAGAATTTAGAGATAATAAGGGAATATCATTAATGTTTATAAATTCATCAATAGGAAAAACCTTATTTAACGAAGCTTCAAATATGTTAGATATAATACCAAGCAATACTAAAGAGTGTATGCAGGATGTCTTAAGAAAATGTATACAACCTAATATAAATCTCAAAAACTTTCTAAAAGACTATAAGAAAAAAGGTTTTAAATATGTAGCTTATAAATATGGGGATTTAGGATACATTTATAAAACTAAAATTTTTATAGCAAAGATACTTTTAACAGTTAAACAGAAATTATGAAAATAGGAATTATTACTTTTCAATGTGCGCATAATTATGGAGCAGTTTTGCAGGCTTATGCTCTAAAAGAATATTTAAAATCATTAGGACACTCCGTAAACATAATTAACTATAGACCATGCTACATAGTTAATGCATATAGAAAAATTAATCTTAGATATTGGCTATCAAGAAACCCTTATAAATGTATTATACGTCTATTTATAGAATTGGTTATAAAACCAATAAGAATTAAACGATGGTATGCTTTTGAAGATTTTATGAATAAATCTCTAGAGCTGTATCCTTACAATAAGAATGAGGATTATTTGGAATTTCATACATTGGTATTAGGAAGTGATCAGATTTGGAATCCAGGAATAACTGGTGGAAATTTTGATGGGGTTTATTTTGGAAGTAACGCTAAATGCAACATTGTTTCTTATGCTGCAAGCAGTAGATTTGAAAAATTATCTAAACAACAAAAGAACTTTTTTTCAGTCTCTCTTTCTAAGTTAAAACATATTAGTGTAAGGGAGAGTTCTCTATGTAATCTATTACAGCCCTTAGTTAATAAAAAAATTACGACAGTAGTTGACCCAACCCTTCTAGCTGGTAGAAGAATATTTGATAAGATAGCTATCCCCCCTAAAAAGAACAAATATCTTCTTTTATACCAAATAGGACGATGGAAAGAACTAAAAACATTGGCAGTTAAAATTGCCGAAAAATTAAATATAGAAGTTATAGAAATTACATCACACCCAATAATCCCTGGAAAGGGACTAATTCAAATGGCTTCTCCCAGTGAATTTATAGGATATTTTCAAAATGCTTCTTTCATAGTTACAACATCTTTCCATGGATTAGCATTCGCTATTACATACAATAAAGAATTTTATTGTTTAAAACAAAATTCAGATGCTGATTTGCGATTATTATCTTTACTGAATAAATTAAATTTAGAAAATCGTTTCTTAGAAATAGGTGAAGAACCTAATTTTGAAACAATAAACTATACAAAAGTAAATGAAAAGTTGGATAAAGAAGTAGAACTTTCTACAGAATATTTAAAAATAGCACTTAATTGAAAGCATATGTATTAACCTATGTTCATTCTTTTAAAGTAAACAGGCTATACAAGAAGTAAATGAGTGTAAATGCTTATAATGCTAATATAGCTCCAAGACAAACAATCATAAAGAAACATTTATAACATAGGTATATGAAGCAAAAATATAGAGCAAGCCAAGAATATAAAACATACAGTATAATCTTAACAAATTTATATAAAGATTTTCTGGTATAGAAACTTGATAAAAGATATTATCATAACATTAAAAAGTATTTTCTATTAGTATAATTATTAATCCTCTCTAAGAAAATAAACTTCTTATATTTAGTAAAATAAGTAAATGCTAAAACTGTCTTTTGTCATCCCTATGTATAATGCAGAAAAATATATAGAACGGTGTATTGATTCTGTATATCATCAAGGTCTAAATATTAAAGACTTTGAAGTACTTATTATTAATGATGGATCCACAGACAACTCTCCTGCGCTTGTAAAGGATATGGAGACATATCTCTCAAACTTATCTATTATTAATAAAAAAAATGGTGGACAGGGAAGTGCAAGAAATCTAGGCATTGAAATGGCCTCAGGTGATTATATAATGTTTATAGATGCTGATGATTATTTAATAGATTATCAAATTAAAAGTTGTTTAGAAAAGACAATAGATAATAATCTAGATGTCTGCTGTATGCGTATTCGACGTTTATTACCATCTGGTGAACCTGCTGATATCCCTATAAAAAAGTATAAATTCTCTGATGAAAAAGTCTATACGGGACCATGGCTACTCTTACATAACTATTTTCCTGCTTCTGTGTGTGCACATTTCTTTAAAAGAAAATTTTTACTTAAATCTAACATTCGTTTTCTAACAAATATTATGCATGAAGATGTAGATTTTCAGCTTAAGTTATTTTCTTATATACAGCGTTTTATGTTCTGCCATATATTTGTTTATACGTATTACTATAATCCAGAGTCAACTGATCGGCTAATGGATATTAATAAGCAAAAACATTCAATGCTATCAGATATGCAAATATGTAGAGATTTAATAGATTTTAGTTTTAAAGACCATGTAAACAATGAGCTTAAATTGTTTTATATTAAAATTTCAAACTCAATGTTAATTGGGTTGTGTTTAAATCTTGTCAGAAACAAGGCATTAGACCAAAATTTTAAGAAGCTGTTTATAAGTAATGCTTACATACAGCATCTTCTTCCTCTTAAAGGAACGTGTTTTTCTTGGAAAACAAATATTTTAAAACCTATTATTAATATTTTTGCATATATATATGATCGATTCTTTAAATAAAAGTAAGTGTATCTCTCGACAATCTAATATAGAGATCCTAAGGATCGTTGCAATGTTATTAATAGTCATGCACCATTTATGTATTTATGGTATAAAAGATGGTAATTTAGTGATAAAAATTATCGATTCAATATCTATTATTGGAGTTAATGTCTTCCTACTAATATCAGGATATTTCTCTATAAAGTTAAAGTGGCAATCGTTACTTAATCTTGTGTTATTATGCCTGTTTTACAATTTTCTCCATATATTTTTAGATTTAAGTGTATTTAGTATAGAACATTCCGTAAGTGATTATATTAAAGCTTTTATGGCGTTTAGTCATCCTGGAGGTTGGTTTATGAATGTGTACTTTTGTCTTGTTTTGGTTTCACCTTTACTTAATAGTGCATTCAAGCAAATGAATCTGCAAATGGATCTTTTGGTCTTGATCTGCCTTTCTGTTATTAATGTATACCTGGGTTTTTTCTTACATAATGATGTTAATAGTAGTGGATATAACTTATCACAATTCTTGTATGTATACTATTTAGGATACTTAATACATAAATATTTTCCGTTCTTATGTAAAATAAATAAAAAGTATATAGTGTTACTATGGGTAATTTCTTCATTGATAACTATAGTGTTAAGCTATATTGGATCCAAATCTTGGAATTTTCATTATTATAACTCTCCCTTTGTGCTTATCTCTGCTATTTGTGTCTTTAGTTGGTTTGTACGATTAAAAATAAAGGATATTAAGTTTATTAATGAGATTGCAAAATCAATGTTGGCTGTTTATCTTTTTTCAAATAGGGGGGGGTAGCTGCACTTGTTTATAGATTGAGTAAATATATGTATAATCTTTCCAATGAGGGTTTAATTATACTTGGGTTTATAACCCTTTTATTTGGCATTTTCTTATGTGCAATAGTTATTGATAGGATAAGAATACTTATCTGTGCCCCTCTCTTAAAACTATTAAATACGAAAAATAAAGAGAGGTATAAAGTGAATACTTAGTATAAAGTTGTGAATAAAGAAAATTTTAGATAGAATGAGATATCAAATATTATCTATAGGAAAGAAGTTACCTACCGATTTTATAAATATAGGTGATTATATACAAGGAGTTGCTTCTGCACAGTTCCTTCCACATCTAGATGGATTTATAGACAGAGAACTTGTTAGCAAATATGAAGGAGAACTATCTAAAGTAATAATGAATGGTTGGTATATGCATTATCCTGAAAATTGGCCTCCATCAAAACAAATTCTTCCATTATTTGTAGCATTACATATTAATTCCAATTTTAAAGAACAACTTCTTTCAAAGGCATCTGTAAAATATTTAAAGCGGTACGAACCTATAGGGTGTAGGGATTATTATACAGTAAATATGTTGAAAGACAAGGGGATTGATGCATATTTCTCAGGATGTATGACATTAACTTTAGGCTATCAGTATCATTCTAATACTAAAAATAATAAGGTTTTCTTTGTAGATCCTTATTTTAAGGAACCTTCTTCTTTTAGAGATTTTCTTAGCAATATTGTTTATCTACTGAAACACTGGAAAGTGATTAGTTCAATAGCTTATAGATTTGAGTACTACTGGCATCGTGGGCTCTTCCATAGACTTGTAATAACATCTTTCTATCGACAGTATATTCAGTTATTTTCAAAAGAGGTATTATTAAATGCGGAGTATGTCTGCCAAGAGAGTAGACGGTATAGAAAGAACTTCAAAACAGAAGAGGAACGTTTTTCAGAAGCACAACGGTTAGTAAAAGAATATTCTCAAGCAAGATATGTTGTAACATCAAGAATTCATTGTGCTCTGCCTTGTCTTGGAGTTGAAACTCCTGTCTTGTATATTGAGAATGTGCAACAATCAGAAACTAGCTCTTGCCGTTTAGATGGAATAAGGGACTTGTTTAATATAATAGAAAACGATAATGGTTTTTTACATCCTTTATTTCCAATTACATTGCCTATTTCTTTAGATACTAAATTTACCAATAAAGAGTCTTGGCGTAAGCTTGCATCAAATTTGAAAGATCGTTGCCTTAAATTTGTTCAATCAGAATGAGAAGAAAGATAGCATATTGTATAGAATCCTTTCACAATAGTGGCGGAATGGAACGTATACTATCCGTTTGTGCTAACCTGTTAGTTGAACACCATTTAATAACTTTAATAATAGCTAACCAGTGTAATAAGCCTTATGCATACGAATTGTCTGAAAATATTCAAGTAGTTGATTTACATATTGGGCTGAAAGATTATAAACTACAATATCAGAAGGTCCTATCTGAATATCTTTTGAATCATAGTTTTGATATCGTATTTTCTTTAGCTGGTTTGGAGATGTTTTTCTTGCCCCAAATTAAAGATAAGAGTAAAAAGGTTATGTGGTTTCATTTTGCCTTTGATGTTTCCCATATGTTTCTAAGTGAGAGATACCATGGGGGAAAGTTGAAACTCTTATATTATTTACATACTTTCCGTCGAATATATTATGCAAAAAAATTCGACAAATTAGTTGTGCTATCTAAAGCTGATTACAATTCATGGAGTAAATTCTGTAATAATGTTACTTACATTTATAATCCTATTACAATAAAAGGAATGTCTACTTCGAATACTTCTAGTAAGTCAGCTATAGCTGTTGGACGGTTATCTTGGCAAAAAGGTTTTGATTATCTTGTTGATTCGTGGGCAATAGTGGCAACTAAGCATCCAGATTGGCATTTGGATATTTATGGAGATGGACCAGATAGGGATATGTTACAAGAAAAAATTGACAACTATGGTTTGAAAGGTAATATAAGTCTTTGCGGGGTGACTAAACATATAGAACAAGAATATTGTAACCACTCTTTTTATATAATGAGTTCGCGTGCAGAAGGTTTCCCACTAGTTTTACTTGAAGCCTCAAGTTGTGGATTACCATTAATTTCATTTAATTGTCCCCAAGGACCAAAAGAAATTATAGTAGATGGTGAAAATGGTTTCATCATTAATATTGTTGGGGATATAGATAGTCTCTCACACCGTATTTGTACGTTAATAGAGGATAAAGAACTTCGAGAATCTATGGGAAAGAAAGCTACAGACTATTCACAAAGATTCAGTAGAGAATCCATTAAGAACAAATGGCTTCAGTTAATAAATGATTTATTAAAATAATGAAATACATAGAATGCTTAGATTATATTCGGAGTGACTATTATCGTATAACAGAAAAGAAAGATGTTGGTATCTTTAGAATGTGGTTTACAACCATTCTTGACGGAGGCTTTCATTTCTTGTTTTGGCTACGTCTCTCTAATTATAATAATATTTTATTAGGATTGGCAGGTAGGTTACTTTATCAAATTATAGGACTTATTATGCATATATCCATACAACGACACACTAAGATTGGTTATGGGTTTAGAATTGTGCATAATGGTCCAATCGTTATAAATGTTTCTGCAATCATAGGTGACAATGTTGATATTTATCAAAATACTACTATTGGCAGTATGTTTATGCATGCAGCACAGATTGGAAATAATGTCTATATTGGGCCTTCTGTATGTATTGTAGAAAATGTGAAAATTGGTGATGGTGCAACTATTGGTGCGGGATCTGTCATTGTCAAAGATGTTAAGGCAGGATGTACAGTAGCAGGGAATCCAGCAAAGGTCATATCACATAAGAAATCTGGACTTCTTATTTGGAAAAGATGGAATCGTAAATGGAATAAATATAGTAAAGAATGAATCCACAAATATCTGTTATTGTTCCTGTATATAATGGAGAACGCTACCTTCATGAATGTTTGGATAGTATTATTAATCAAACTTTTTGTGATTTTGAGCTGATATTGCTTGACGATGGAAGCTCAGACCAATCAGGAAAAATATGCGATGAATATGCAAAACGAGATCAACGTATTCGTATTATTCATAAACAAAATGAAGGTATAAATGCAACTCGAAGACGTGGAGTTCATGAGGCTAAAGGTACATGGGTTTGCTTCTGCGATAATGATGATTCTTTACCACAAGATGCATTAAGTAATATGTATCGTTTTACAGATAATACTGATATTGTTATAGGATTTCCTGAGATTCCTCAACATAAAGAGCAGTTAACACTTATGGAATGCAGACAATTTCTTATCTCTGGAGGAAGAATACCACCAACTCCGTGGGCAAAGCTATATAGAAAATCTATACTGTCTGATGATATTTTTGATTTTCCTAGAGAAATAGACGGAGAAGAGGATATGATTATGAATATCCGATTATTTTTTAAAATAGATCGTGCTCCTCGCTTTATATTTAAAAAGGTATATAATTTCCGACGTAATACAATAAGTGTTTCACATACAAAAGAATGTAGTATAGAACATGAAGATATATTTGACTCTGTCCGTTCTCTATCCATTCCTTCTTCTTTGAGAGATACATATATGCCTTCTATCTTACATAGTAGGATAAATGGTTTAGTATCAGTGGCAATTAGTAATCCAAAGACTATCTGTAAAAAAAAGCATCCCTACATGAAGAAGCTTATGAATGATATAGAGCGATATCATTATCATTGCTCTTTTTCTGAATGGTTATTATTATATGTTAAATCTTCTTTTTTTGTAAGAGTAATAGCCTATCTATGGAAAATCTCGAACTTCATCAAATATCATTTAGGATTTGTAAATTAAATATTTTCCGTTTATTAAAAACTCTCTACTTTTACAAATTATACTATGTTGCTTTCTTTTATAATACCATTATATAACTGCCAGAAATTTATTACAAGATGTTTGGATAGCATTTATACAATAAATTTAGCCGAAGATAAGTTTGAGGTCATAGTAGTTGATGATGGTAGTACCGATGATGGTAGTTCAATCTGCAAAGAGTATGAGACGTCTCATTCTAATTTCTACTTGTTGAGTCAGAAAAATGCCGGAGCCTCTGCTGCAAGAAATAAAGGATTAAATATTGCTAAGGGTAAATGGATCTGGTTTGTTGATGCTGATGACAAGATAGAATCTGATGCAAGAGAGTTTATCTTAAATTTAGAGTTAAACTCATTTGACGATATTGATTTGCTTTGCTTTAACTACTATGTTGAAAACGAAAAATCTAAAGATAAAATTGAAAACTTTTGCCAGTCAATATCTTATGATGGTGTTGGATATCTAAAGCTTCACCATCGATTATATTTGTGGGATAAAATTTTTAAACGTTCTGCAATTGGTAATGTTCGTTTTTTAAATGGTACTAAAAATATAGAAGATATGCTCTTTTGTTTGGAGGTTATTGTTAATATGAATAACATTCTTTGTAAACCTATACATGGCTATGCATACAATAATCTTAATATATCGTCAACTTCTCGTCGCAGGGATAATCGGAACCTCGTAAAATTAAATCAGGACTCTTTTACTATACATACAGCCTTGAAACACTATCTTGATACCAAAGATGGAAAGAAACGAGAAGTTTTATTGTCTATAGAGAATTTTAGCATTATTGGTCATTTATATAGCCTGATGAGGCTATATTCCGTAAACAGCTTACGTCGAGCAATAAATAAATATCGTGCCCAGGGACTTTATCCTGTAAAATTTACATATAGCAGAAAAGCCAACTTGTTTGTTCTGTTGGTTAATTGCGAAGTGATAGTTCTCTTTGTAAAGAGAATGTTGGATATGTTCGTAATAAAGAGATAATATATCCACTCCATTTAAATAATATTCAATATCCTTAAAATATAAAGTAGTTACAGTTGGAAGTAGAAAATCTGAAAATAGTCAGATATAACAGAGAAAAGGTTTGAAGGAGTATTTGGATTGTTTTCATAGAGTTAAATAGTTTGCTAATTTAGCTACTTAAATAATATTTAATATGATTATATATATCATTCTTTTTTTTATTCCAGTCATCTTATATTTCTATTATAAAAATGATAAACTGGCTTCTTACAAACCCTTTTTATTCTTTTTTATTTCATTAGCTATATTTGTTGGATTGGGAGATATGCTAGGTGGCTACGACCGCTATATCTATGGCGACCTGTTTGATAATCTAGCAGACCAGTTAAAAATAGGGATTCCAATAACATCTTCCAGTATTTATCAAGCATATAATACTGAATTTGGCTATATAGGACTTAATTGGGCAATAGCTCATATAACAAGCAACAGATATATTTTTATTTTCCTCTATACTATCTGTATGTATGCCATTATTTTACATAGTTTTAGAAAGTATGCTAAAAATTATCCTTTGGCATCTATCTTGTTTATGGCATTAGTATTTTATTTTTCCTTTACATATCTTCGACAAATGTTTGCTGCTGCTATTATAGGACTTTCTATTAAATATATCATTGAAAGAAAGTTTTTAAAGTATTGTGCAATTATCGTCGCAGCATTTTCATTCCATAATTCTGCTATTATTTTCTTCCCCATGTATTTCATTGCAAATAAGAAATACTCAAAAGCACGTATATTATTATTAATGTCTGTATGCTTTATTATAGGTGTGACAGGAATATCAAGTAGCCTCTATAATCTTTTCGATAATGTGTCAACTCGTGTTGCACATAGTGATTATGCAACTCAAGGAGATGCGCGAATAGCCTATATTTTAGAGGTCGGATTTTTCCTCTTTTTCCTTATAAGGTCTTATTGTCATCTACCAGATACCAAACAAAGTATAGTTTTATACAACATAGCTTTAGCATTTTGTGCTGTTTTATTATTGTTTATTCGGTCTGAAAACGGAGGACGCTTAAGTTGGTATTTTGTATATGGTTTAATATTTTCACTGACACAGTTATCAACTACCAGCTATGGAAAAAAAATAAAGATGGGCTTACAGCTTTCTATTGTTAGTTTTGTTCTTTTCTTGCGTATTCTCACTTCATGGGGAGTTCTATTATATCCGTATAAAACGTTTCTCACTAATGGGCATAGAGAAAATGATTATATTTTTGAAAGATATGAATACGATTATAATTACGACAAAGATAAATTTTATAAGTAATACTATATGCTGATAACCGTATTCACTCCAACCTATAACAGGGCAAAACTGCTTCCAAGGTTGCATAAAAGCCTGCAAGAGCAAACTAATAAAGACTTTGAGTGGGTTATTGTTGATGACGGGAGTACCGACAATACAAAAGAAGTTATAGAGAAAATAATAATAGAGCAAAGGAATATTTTTCCAATTCGATATTTCTATAAAGAGAATGGGGGGAAACATACAGCAATAAACCAAGGTGTAAAAGAAGCGAAAGGAGAATTCTTTTTTATAGCAGACAGCGATGATGTCCTGCTGCCTAATTCTTTAGAAATAGTATATCAACAGTATTCTAAAATAAAAGAAAACAAAGATTTTGGAGGTATTTGTGGTTTGGATTGTTATGCTAATGGGAAGATAATTGGGACAGGTTTAAAGAAGAATTTTATAGATAGTAATTCCATTGAAATACGAAATTATCATCACGTTACAGGCGATTTAAAAGAAGTTTTCTATACAAATGTATTAAAGGAATTTCCATTCCCTGAGATTGTCAATGAGCATTTTGTGCCAGAAGTTTTAGTTTGGAATAGAATAGCACAAAAATATAAATTACGATATATCAATCAACCGATTTATCAAGTAGAATATCAAGAAGGTGGACTTACATCTAAGATTATTGAAATCAGAATGAAGAGCCCAATTGCAACGACGATATGTTATGGTGAAATGTTAGATTTACATATTCCAATTAAAAGTAAAATAAAAGCAGCTATAAATTATTGGAGATTCTATTTTTGCATTGAAGATAAATCGAAAATAAGAAAAAGAATAAATCTTTTGTGGCTAGGACTATTACCAATAGGTTGGGCTTTTCATATAAAAGATCGAATAAGAATTAAAAAGAAGTAAACTATAGATGGGAAAAAGGCTTGATAGTTGTAAATCTTTTTCACAAGCGTAGCTGTTGCTTAACTTGTTGTTTATCAAGATATTGTAAAACCTATTGTTTCGCATCCTAAAAGCGGCTGTTTTACACGGTAAAAGCGTAGGTTTTGTATCGCAAAACAGCCGCTTTTGTATTGCCAAAATGAATTTATTGTATTTTGATAAAATTCTTTTTACAAAATATACTTCTTTCTTCCATTATTAAAACTGTTCAAGAAGAGACATTTAAAGCTTAAATTCTTTAACTTAATATGAGTAGATGAAAATCCTTCAAGTCATTACATCATTAGAAATAGGAGGTGCAGAAACCTTGGTTGTTAACTTGATTCCAAGATTTTGCGCATTAGGGCATACAGTGGATTTATGTATCTTTAATGGTACGGAAACACCATTAATGCAAAAATTGAAAGTTGAAAGTCCACAGACGAAGATATATGCATTGGGACATAGTGTATACAATCCACTTTATATATTAAAGTTGATGAAGATTATGAAAGGATATGATATTGTTCATACACATAATTCTTCACCACAGTTATTTGTTGCAATTGCGAATTTGTATCGCCATACAAAACTCATATCTACAGAACATAATACGTCAAACCGCAAGCGTAACTGGAAGTGGTATCGTCCTATTGAGAGTTGGATGTATGGGAAGTACAACCATATTATATGCATTAGTAAGATTGCAGAAGAAAGGTTGAGAGAATATATGAAAGGAGAATGGATTGTTCAATCTTCAAATAGATATAAAACAATTACTACTATCAATAATGGAATTGATGTCAATGCAATTTCTCAAGCATTTCCTTGCAAGGATCTATTAAGTAAGAAAGAGACACGTAAGGCTATTCTAATGGTGGCTGGCTTTCGTGAACAAAAAGATCAAGATACTATTCTTCGTGCAGTAAACCAATTAGATAAAGATAAATTTGAAGTTTGGTTTGCTGGAGTTGGCGAACGTATGGAAGAGGTTCAACAGTTGTCTAAGTCGTTAGGTGTAGATGATAGGGTTCGGTTTCTTGGATTAAGAACAGATATACCAAATGTTTTGAAGGCTGCAGATATTATCGTTATGTCTTCTCACTGGGAAGGCTTGAGTCTTAGTAATGTGGAAGGTATGAGTGCGCATAAACCTTTTATAGCCTCTGATGTAAATGGCTTACGAGAGGTTACAAAAGAATATGGTATTCTCTTTTCGCATGAAGATGCCAAGGCTTTGGCTAATAAGATTAAACAATTAGCAGAAAGCGAGGAATATTATGATGAAGTTGCCAACCGCTGTTATAATCGAGCATTGGAATTTGATATTAGTAAGATGGTAAACGGCTATAATCAAGTCTATCAGAAAGTAATTGGAAACTTTGAATAGATTGATATAAGTATACAGCTATGGATAAGAAAAAAATAATAAGATTGACCACTGCTGGCGAAAGTTTAGATGACCTTTTAATAGGACAACTAAAGTATTTAAATCAATACTTTGATATTATTGCAGTTGCAAAAGATGACGGACGCCTACAAAAAGTAAGAGAGCGGGAAGGAGTTAGAGTTGTAGATGCTCCTATTGAGCGTCCTATTTCCTTATCAAAGGATATTATTGCATTGAGATGGTTGATAAATTTCTTCAAGCAAGAGAAACCATGGTGTGTGCATGCTAATACCCCAAAGGGATCTTTATTAGCAATGATAGCGGCATGGATTTGTCGCGTCCCGCATCGTATTTATACTGTTACAGGGCTTAGATATCAAGGTGCTACTGGAAAGTTTAAGTTTATCTTACAAACAATGGAGCGAATAACTTGTGCTTGTGCAACTAAGGTGATTCCAGAGGGGCAAGGTGTTTTAAAAACTTTGAAGAATGACCATATTACCAGTAAACCATTAGAAGTTATTTTGAATGGTAATATAAATGGTAAAGATACGTCCTTTTTTAGTGTGGAAAGCTTGTACGAGAATTGTGAATTGGAAAATGGAAACAAGCGATTGAGTATCCGACAAGAAGAGTCTGTTAAGGACGTACTACGAAAGGAATTACATATTACTGCAAATGATTTTGTTTTTATTTTTGTCGGGCGAATAGTTAATGATAAGGGAATGAAAGAACTGTCTAAGGCTATGCAATCCCTGCTTAAGAAGAACTATCATTTAACTCCCAAATTACTATTAGTTGGAGATTTTGAGTCTAAGTTAGATCCTTTATCCCCTGAAGATGAAAGTTTCTTTAAAAATAATAGTTCTGTTCTATTTGTTGATTATCAGAAAGATGTACGTCCTTATCTTGCGGCTGCAGATGCCTTAGTGTTTCCTTCTTATAGAGAAGGCTTTCCCAATGTTGTACTTGAAGCAGGTTGTATGGGATTACCTTCAATTGTTACCGACATTAATGGTTGCAATGAAATTATAAAGGAAGGAGTTAATGGTAGAATTATACCACCTCGTGATTCGGAATCTCTTTTCTCTGCTATGGACTGGATGCTGACACACTTATTTGATGTTGAGCATATGGCAAATAATAGCAGGAGGCTCATTCAGGAAAGGTATGAACAGGAAAAAGTATGGAAAGCACTGTTGGATATGTATAAATCACTTAATTAGAGTTCATTATGTATAAACATTTTTTTAAGCGATTAATAGATTTTATAGCTTCATTTATAGCATTGGTTATTTTTTCTCCTTTACTATTAATAGTTACAATATGGTTGCATTTTGCCAATAAGGGAGGCGGTTCCTTTTTTCTCCATTCTAGGGCAGGTTGGAATAATAGAGTTTTTAAGGTTATTAAGTTTAAAACAATGACCGATGAAAAAGATGAGAATGGGAACCTATTACCTGATAGTCAGAGGTTGACGAAAGTTGGTCGTTTCGTGCGCAGTACATCGCTAGATGAACTTCCCCAGTTGTTTAATGTACTTAAGGGAGATATGTCCTTAATAGGACCACGCCCATTGTACGATGATTTCTTGAAATGTTACGATGAAGTTCAAATCAGAAGGCATGAAGTGCGACCAGGTATAACAGGATGGGCTCAAGTTAATGGCAGAAACTTTGTAAAGTATAGTAAGAAATTTGAATATGATATATGGTATGTAGACCATCTCTCTCTTGGACTTGATATTAAAATTCTCTGGAAAACTTTTCTCAACGTCATACAGCGAGAGGGCGTTGGAGAAGGAGAAGTTCAAGACGAGTTGGTAGACGATCTTGGATTTGGTGAGAAACTAAGAAGACTGAAAGAGGAGTAATATGAAAGAGTTTGGTTCTGATTTTCATGCTTTGAATACTTCTGAAGTATATGATAATACCATTTTTTCTTATTATCCCAATGCCTTGTTTTTAGCAGATGGGAGACAGGCTATAGAACTATTAATCATTCATTATAAATGGAAACGAATTTGGGTACCAGAATATTTCTGTTGGGAAATCATTGAATATATTCAACGTCGTTGTAAAATAGAAGTTAAAACATATTTTGACAACCCCTTAAATGAGAGACTTCATCTTGTGGAAAAGCTTCCATTTATAGACGGTGATATCTTACTTAGAATGAATTATTTTGGGTTAAGACAATATAGAGATTGTCTTAATATTTCAATTCCTGTAATTGAAGATCATTCACACAATATTTTCAATGAATGGAGTCGGAATAGTAAAGCTGATTTCTGCATAGCCTCATTGAGAAAAACTCTTCCATTAGCTGGAGGTGGAATGATTTGGAGTAACTCTCATGATTTATCAAAATTATCAACTCTTATAGAGGATTCTCAGCAAAACGAGCAACTTGCAAGAATAAGATGGCAAGCAATGGAAGAAAAAGCTCACTATCTTAATATAAATGAGACTGAATGCAATTTAAAACTAAAGGATTCTTTCAGAGCAAAATATATACAAACAGAAGAAGAATTAGATCACTTGCCTATCAGCAGTATATCTACACTTGATAAGCTTTTCTTAGAAAAATTTGATATTAAAGAATGGTATAATAGAAAATTACGGAATTGGCAATTACTTATCCATACACTTTCAAAAATTTTAATGTCCAAAGACATTCGTATTTTCTATCCAAGCAGTGAGAAATGTATTCTGTTTTCTTTTGTACTATTGTTTCGCACTACTCAACAGCGAGATTCGTTTAGATTACATTTAATAAAGCATTTTATTTATCCAGCAATCCTATGGAATTTGCCAGAAAGTTGTTCGAATAGGTCTAAAGATATATCGAACAAAATGCTTTCAATACATTGTGATGGAAGGTACAGCAGTGAAGATATAAAAGAGATGGGAAATATTATATACAACTTTTTTTAAATCATTTTGATAAATGCTGAAGATTATAAATTTTGAGCATAGAATGGAATGGGATAAAATAGTTCTTTCCTTTCCTAATCATGATGTATATTATCTTAGTGGATATTTAGCTCCATTCGAAGTACATGGAGATGGTATGCCTATTTTGATTTATTATCAAGGAGAAGGACTAAGAGCTATTTGTGCTTTTATGCTTAGAGATGTATCAAATGAGACATGGGCGCAAGGTTATATTGATAGAGGAGTGTTTTTTGATGCGATAACTCCGTACGGATATGGAGGATGGCTGTTAGATGGAAATGTTTCAAAAGAAAAAATAGATATTTTC
This sequence comes from Prevotella intermedia ATCC 25611 = DSM 20706, assembly GCF_001953955.1. Taxonomy (NCBI): domain Bacteria; kingdom Pseudomonadati; phylum Bacteroidota; class Bacteroidia; order Bacteroidales; family Prevotellaceae; genus Prevotella; species Prevotella intermedia. The sequence goes on along the minus strand of NZ_CP019300.1, from coordinate 1,361,119 downwards.
TGGAAAGAAGTAAAAACATTTATGCATGAGCAACATATTATTAATGCTTTTACTCGATGGAGTCCTTGGTTAAAGAATCAAGAATACTTAAGAGGTTGGTCGAATATTATCGATTTAGGAAATACTATTTATATTGATTGTACATCGGAAGAAGGTATTTTCCAAAATATAAAGAGTAAGGATCGTGCTACTATAAGAAAAGCTATTAAAAATGGTGTAGTCGTGCAACATAGTGACGATACAACTCTTTTTGAAAAATTCTATTCTATATACAATGCAACGATGGATAAAGATAATGCAGATGATTATTATTATTTTAAGCCAGAGTTCTATAAATCTATGACAGAGAACTTACAAGGAAAGTGGGAGTTCTTTTATGCAGTACTTGGTGAAGAAATCATTGCAATGAGTATTATGCTTATGTGTAATGGAAGAATGCATTATCATCTTTCTGGTAGTGTTATGGAATTCCGTAATCTTAATGCCACTAATCTTATTTTGTATGAAGCTGCAAAATATGGAGCTCAACATAGTTATAAATTATTACACCTTGGTGGAGGAGTTGGTAGTGGTGAGGATCCATTGTACAAGTTTAAAAAAGCTTTTAACAAAAATGGAGATATTGGATTTTGTATATCAAAGGATTGTTTTGATGAAAATAAATATTCATATCTAGTAGAGCTTAGGAAGAAAAAAGATCCGACATTTGACTCTTCAACTTCATTCTTCCCTGCTTATAGAATAAAATAAATTATAGAGATGGAAAGAAAATATCTATGTCTTGCCCATATGAGTGGCAACGAACAGAAATATATTCAAGAAGCATTTGACACAAATTGGGTGGTGCCATTAGGTCCAAATGTGAATGCATTTGAAGAAGAATTAGCAAGGTTTTGTAAATCCAAACCAAACAATATAGATTTCTCTAATGAAGTTTATCCACAAAGTATTCAGGCACACAACGATAATCCTGATGAACTATGGAACGATGGATATAAAGAGTTGGAGAACAAAGAAGTTGTTGCACTATGTTCTGGCACATCAGCTATTCATTTAGCATTGGTAAACTTAGGAGTTAAGGCTGGCGATGAAGTTATTTGTCAGAGCTTTACTTTTTGTGCAAGTTCTCATCCCGTAATGTATCTTGGTGCAACCCCTGTCTTTGTAGATTCTGAAGCTGATACATGGAACATGTCTCCAGAATTACTCCAAAGAGCAATTAAGGATAGAATAGAAAAGACAGGTAGAAAGCCTAAAGCCATTATCGTAGTCTATCTTTATGGTATGCCTGCAAAGATAAAAGAAATCATAGAAATTGCAGAACACTACAGTATTCCTATCGTTGAAGATGCTGCTGAAGGACTTGGCAGTCGGTATAATGGGCAAGTTATCGGTACATTTGGCGAATATGGTGTGATGAGTTTCAATGGCAATAAGATGATAACCACTTCCGGTGGCGGTGCATTAATTTGTCCTAACAAAGAAGCGGAAGAACGTATCATGTTCTTTGCAACACAGGCACGCGAGGCTTTTCCATACTACCAACACGAAGAAATTGGCTATAATTATCGTCTTAGTAATATTTGTGCAGGTATAGGGCGTGGACAAATGACGGTACTTGATGAACATATTGCGCATCATAAACATCTGGCAAATCTCTATAAAGAAGGATTTAAAGATGTAAAAGGCATTACATTCCATAACAATCCAAATGAAGAATATGATTCTAATTTCTGGTTGAATACCATCACATTAGATAAAGATTTAAAGGTTATAGGTCAAGAAAATGCTTATAACGAAGCAATTGCTGGTGCTGTTGGCGGTGCCGCTGGTGTAGTTCACTCAACAGGAAAGGCTCATACCGATTGCGAACCAAACACAAATGTCGAGGCGATGCGTATGGCATTGGATAAATTAGGTATAGAAAGTCGTCCTCTTTGGAAACCAATGCATTTACAACCTGTTTATAAAAACTCTCCAGCCTACATTAATGGCATAAGTGAAGAACTCTTTAAGACAGGTCTTTGTCTTCCTTCTGGTCCAATGATTGGTGATGAAGATGCAAGATTTATTATCGAGTCGATAAAACAATCTATCATAGAATAAACTTCTATACTTCTACAATAATAACTTTATGTGTGTTACTAAACTGCTAAAGGAGTTAATAAAGAATGAACTATGGGGCGAACAGCTTAGTTTTTCGTCAATAGATAAAAAGGATTTCTCTGCTTTACAGAATATTGCAAATATGCAGACTGTAAATGGGTTGGTATATTCTTCACTTATCAACAACAACGTAAAACTTCCACAACAAGAAGCTTTGGTTGCGTTTGGAAGTTTGGAAAACACCAAGAAAGCAAATCTACTCCTTAATAAAAACCTAATATTCCTTACCGAATTATTAGAGAAACATAATATAAAGTTCTTTGTTGTAAAAGGACAAACAATAGCAAACTCCTACCCTCGCCCACTTCATCGAGTAGGTGGAGATATTGATTTCTACTGTTTTGCTGAAGATTTAGAAAGATTACTTAATATATTGCATAAAGAATTAAATGTAGAACCGAAACGTGATGAATCGGAACAGCATTATACTTTCCTATTTAATAAAACCTTATTCGAACTACATTTTACACTTTACAAGTTTGCAAATACAGAAAATCAACAATATTTCGATAATCTGATAAACTCCGAGCCGCTGAGTTATACATTCATTGATAATAAAAAAATCCCAACTTTAAATCCAACACTAAATCTTGCTTATACTTTTCTTCATCTGTTTCATCACCTTATAGAATTAGGTGTGGGGCTTCGTCAATTCTGCGATGTTGCAATATTGTGCCACATAGCTGCGATGGCTGAACAAGAAGGAGACAGAAAGAATTGTATTGATAAAGCAAAGCTTATAGAAATACTAACACGATTAGATTTCCTCAAGGCATTTACTGCAATTGGAACAGTCCTCGTAGACGAGATAGGTTTGCCAAAAGCAGAATTTCCCTATACACTGACGAAGAAAGATTATAAAAGAAAGAAATACATTCTTAATCTTGTGTATAAGAGAGGAAACTTTGGGAAATATGGTCGCACAACAAAAGTAAGGTCAGGGATAAAGTATTATATTGAGCAAACGAATATAAAACTATCTCATTATTATCATCTGTTTAATCTTAGCAGAAAAGAAAACATTGCACTTATTGCGAAAGAGATTCCTAAAAAGATTCTCCAAGCAATAAAAAGGTGATACGTACAGTAATATAAAACAACCAATAAACAAAAAGAAAATCTTTACACACTCTTTTCATAAGAATAATTTTTGTTGAGGCAGCTAAGTAACGATGCTTGGTTGCCTTTTTTATTTCACTGGCAAAAGTCTGTTATCATACTGGTGATAATCTATTATCATACTAATGACAATCTATTATCATACTAATGACAATCTATTATCATACTAATGACAATCTATTATCATACTAATGACAATCTATTATCATACTAATGACAATCTATTATGATACTAATGACAATCTATTATCATACTAATGACAATCTATTATCATACTAATGACAATCTATTATGATACTAATGACAATCTATTATCATACTAATGACAATCTATTATCATACCGATGACAATCAATTGTCATACTAATGACTATCTATTATCATACTGATGATAATGAATGTGTATCAGAACTAAAGATTTGGATATATACTTCTATAGAATGTTAAACGCGAGTGTATCAAGAGGGATACACTCGCGCTTTTTTGTTTTTTTGTTTTACTACTTATCTAATACTGAATAAATACTGTTGTTGCTGACATATTCAGGAACAATGCTTTTCATCATCTTTACGATTTGCATACTATCGTATGTACGGCTTATTTGAAGGAGTTTTTCTATTTGTTGGTTTACGACATCATAATCATATTCTTGCACTTTCGCTATCCTCACTTTCTCGTGGAAGCTTGGTAGTGTGTTCTCTGTTGTACTCAACACTTCTTCGTAAAGTTTTTCTCCTGCACGTAGACCAGTATATTCTATTTCTATATTTTCCGCTCCTGAAAGCTTTATCATTCTCTTTGCCAAATCAGCTATCCTGACAGGTTTACCCATATCAAACACAAATATTTCCCCACCCTTTCCATGTGTTCCAGCCTCAAGTACTAGCTTACAAGCTTCTGGAATTAACATAAAGAAGCGAATAATATTAGGGTCGGTTACTGTTACAGGGCCACCATTCTTTATTTGCTTTTCAAATAATGGAATAACCGAACCATTTGAACCTAAGACATTACCAAAGCGGGTAGTAACAAACTGTGTTGATACTTCTTTATTACTTTCTTTATCTATTTTCTTATTTAGGCTCTGACAATATATTTCGCAAATACGCTTTGAGCAACCCATAACATTTGTAGGGTTCACGGCTTTATCGGTAGAAACCATTACAAACTTTCTTACACCATACTTTACACTTAAATCTGCAATGACTTTTGTTCCCCAAACATTGTTCTGAATACTTTCCGAAGGATTATTTTCCATCATTGGAACGTGCTTGTAAGCGGCAGCATGGAAGACGTATTCGGGCTTATACTGCTTGAAAATGGTTTCCATTCTGTCAAGATTGGTTATGTTTGCAACAATGGTTTCAACCTTAATATTAGGATAATCAAAGCCCATCATCAACCTGATATCGTGCTGTGGGGTTTCTGCCTGGTCGATAAGAATCAGTTTTCCAGGCTTATAAATGGAAATCTGTCGTACTATTTCCGAGCCAATGGAACCTGCTGAGCCTGTAATCATTATACACTTATCATTCAACAAGTTGCCAATAGCGTCCATATCTACAACTATTTCATCGCGTGGCAGCAGGTCTTCGATGTTTATTTCCTTGAACTGCACATGTTCCAAATCGTTTTCGCCTGTCCACTCTTTGGTATGTTCTGTCAGATATATCTTGACATTGGCATTAATGAGTATGTCCTGCAATGTTGTATTAGCTCGAAATCTATCTACTTGCATGGGCGAAACAAGCACAGCCCTTATATCATTTGATTCTATAACTTCTTCCAGCTTATCATTTATCGTGTATATTTTCTCGCCCATCAGCGTGTTTCCAGAATATAAATCATCATGAGATATAAACCCTTTCAACATAAAGTTGGTATTTCTATCGTTGCAAATATTGTTTGCTATCCCTATTCCACCTTCCTTAACACCGTATATCAGCGTTCTAATTCGCCTATTGGGGTTTAAATATGCATCATAAATTGCCTTTACTAAAATACGGAAAACAACCAATCCAATGGTAGCAACAAGATACATAACAGCAATTTGGCGACCTTGAAAACGCACAAATTTAATATCCCAAGAATACATTACATAGTGCATTACTTCTGCTATGACTAACGATAAAAGCATAGCAAGGCCGACACGCTGTAAGTCTACAAAAGAAGAATAACGTATTATACCAGAATAAGTCTTAAAGACTCGGAAACCCACAAGTGCGAAAACCATATAAACAAATATAGTCCTCGTAAGTATAGACAGATTAGAAAAGTCAACGGCTCCATGATAATAGAACCAGAACACAAGTATTCCAGACAAATAACAAATAAAAATATCGATAGCCAATACTACCCAATATGGCAGGGCATTCTTTGTAAAATACCATTGGAAGATTTTATCTATAATTTTCATATTTTACTAATCTGTCAAATAATTATTTCGTTATAGTTTATAATAAATGCAAAAGTACAATTTTTTTCTTATTAATACACACTTTTATAAAATTATAATTAATACAACTTTAATTATTCTTTCTCTAATCTATACTCTTCAACCTGTTTAAAGCCATTCAAGAAAGAACGGCTATCCATACGTTTCTTGCCTGAAAGCTGCAATTCTTTTAATTCTAATAGAAAATCGTTTGTATTTACATATACCTTTTTATTTTCTACTATAAACGTGCCTGGTTCAGCTACTACAGCTTTCTCTGTTTTTGCAACTTCAAATATTTTCAAGACCATTTTAGTGGCTGGAACAGCGGTATTGTCTAATGAAACCATCTTTGACCACGATCCTGGATAAGGCGAAAGTCCACGAACGAAGTTATAAATTGTACTTGCTTTCTGTTTCCAATCTATTTCGCAAGTCTCTTTAAATATCTTCGGCGCATGGCGCAAGTCTGATGATTCGTCTTGTGCTTCGGTTATTTCGTTCATCACTGATAGGATTTTATCTGCATCAAAATCATCTGCAACCTTTTCACACAAAAGGTTTATCGTTTCAATGGCTAACTCTGCTCCTAACCGCATCAGTCCATCGTAAACATATTCTACATTTGCGCTATCTGGAATAGGAAAATACTTTCGATTTATAATTCGCCCCGTGTCAATATCTTTATCGAGGAAGAAAGTTGTTACCCCTGTTTCGGTTTCACCATTTATCACTGCCCAGTTTATAGGGGCTGCGCCACGATATTGGGGCAACAAGGCTGCATGAACATTAAATGTTCCAAAACGTGGCATCGACCAGACCACTTCGGGAAGCATACGAAAAGCTACAACCACTTGCAAATCAGCCTTCCAAGCACGCAACTGCTCTAAGAACTCAACATCTTTCATTTTAACAGGTTGCAATACTGGCAAACCCACCGATTCGGCATATACCTTTACGGCAGGTGGTTGGAGTGTTTCCTGATGTCGTCCTACGGGTTTATCGGGCTGTGTTACAACTCCCACAACATTATAACCACCTTCTACTAAAGCCTTCAACGACTCTACGGCAAATTCCGGTGTACCCATAAAAACGATTCTCATATCTTTCTTGTCCATACTGCTCATTTAAAATTATAGAAATAAACTTGCAAACTATTCCTCACTGAAGTCGGCTACCAGCTGTCGATACAGGTTATACAGTCGTGCACGCGAAATATAACCAACAAGTCTGCCGTCAAGTTCAGTTACAGGCAATACCTGTGCTCCTGTCTTTTCAAACACTTTCATAACGCTCGCCATTGGGTCGTTCACGCCTATTGTTGCCGGTGGAGGTGTCATAAGCTGCTCCACCAAAAACCGATGGTACAGTTCGGTGCGGAAAATTATATGTCGAAGTTTTGTAATGTCGATTTCTCCTAATAGTATTCCACCATCGTTAAGAACCGGAATATAATTGTTGCGACTTGAGCTAATGGCGTGTACAAGTTTTCCCATTTCCATACTTGGCTCTACCGAAGTATAGTCGCGGTCGATAATGTTCTGCATGTTCATCATTGTCATTACAGCCTTGTCGGTGTGGTGCGTTAAGAGTTTTCCTTGTCGAGCCAAGCGAACGGCATAAATGCTGTGCTGTTCAAAAATGTTTATGGTAAGATACGAACTGATGGTTACAATGATTAGTGGAATGAAAAGATGATAACCACCTGTAAGCTCGGCTATTAAGAATACCCCAGTCAATGGCGCATGCATAACTGCTGCCATAACTGCTGCCATACCATAAAGCGTAAAATTCTTTTCAGGAATATACTCGCCTATCTGTTGGACATTCCAAAGTCGTGCAAAAAAGAAACCTCCGAATCCGCCAATAAACAGCGATGGGGCGAACGTACCACCACAACCGCCAGCCCCATTGGTCGCACTGGTGGCAAAAACCTTTATCAATGCTACCAATCCAACATACAATAACAAGAACTTTGCTTGCCCTGCAAACATTGAACCTCGCAGCACCTGATTCCAGTCGGCTTCGCCATTACCTTCTATAAAAAGGCGCAAGCTGCTATAACCTTCGCCATAAAGGGAAGGAAACAAAAAGATAAGCGACGACAAAACCAAGCCACCTGCCAACAGTTTAAGGTAAGGACGATTGGAAAGACTTGCATATCGGTCTTCGCACCACGACATAACACGCATAAAGTAAAGCGAAAGGAAACCGCAGCCTATACCTAAAAGTATGGTTGGCGGCACTTTACTAAGACTCCAAAGATAGTCCATCTTAAAGTTATACATTGGCTCGCCACCTGTAAAGAAGTATGAAAAACAAGTGGCTGTAACCGAAGCTATCAAGATGGGCAACAGAGATGCCATGGTAAGGTCTACCATCAGTATTTCCAAAGTAAACACCAGTCCTGCTATCGGTGCTTTGAAAATACCCGAAACAGCAGCTGTAGCACCACAACCAACCAATAGCATCAGCGTTCGACGGTCCATATTGAAAATCCTGCCGAGGTTACTGCCAATGGCAGACCCTGTCAGTACAATAGGAGCCTCTGCTCCTACCGACCCACCAAAACCAATTGTAATAGCCGATGCTACAATGGAAGTCCACGTATTGTGCGCCTTCAGTTTAGAGCGTTTTGTGGAAATTGCATACAGCACACGCGTAATTCCATGCGAAATCTGGTCGCGGACAACATACTTAACAAACAAACTGGTTAGCCAAATACCAATAACTGGATAAAGAAGATACAGCCAGTTGATGGTAGTCATACGAAATCCTGACGTAATGAGTTTTTCTATTTCGCCAATAATAATATGAAGTACGTATGCTGCCACGGCAGCCAAGAAGCCAACAATAAACGCAAGCACCAATACAAACTGGCGGTCGGAAATATTTGTCTTACGCCATTCGTCTATTCGACTGATTATATTGCTATTATTCTCGTTTGCCATTTTTCAAGCCTGCTCCTCTATATAGATATGTATATATAAGGCTGCTACGATGATTTATTTTCTTATTATGTTTATTTCGCCTGTCGCACCAACCTTTATTATCGTAGATGGTTGATGTGGCTTATGCTCTTGTCGGCGAGAAGTACAAACGTAGTCTACAGCCGACAATATTTCTTCTGAAATGTCGCGATAGTTCTGTGCAGCAGGTTCGCCACTAATATTTGCCGATGTGCTGACTATTGCTTTCTGAAAACGGTAACACAACTCTTTCGAGAAAGGTTCGTTGGTTATTCTTATACCGATAGAACCATCTTCGCCTATAAGGTTGGGCGCAAGGTTTACAGCTTCGTCAAGTATCAATGTCGTCGGCTTTACCACGGCATCAATAAGTTGCCATGCCACATCGGGAACATTGCGTACATATCGTTGCAAGCGTGCATCGGAATCGACAAGGCAAACCAATGCCTTGGAATCATCGCGACGTTTTATCTCATAAACCTTAGCCACAGCTTCGGGATTGGTGGCATCGCAGCCAATTCCCCATACAGTATCGGTTGGATAGAGTATCACCCCACCCTTTTGCAACACTTCAACCGCCTTTCTAATATCTTCTTGTTGTATCATTTTCTTATAACCAATAGAGAAATACAAAAGTAGGAAAAAAAAAGGAAACCGACAAATCTATAAGACAAAAATAAAGTTGATAGTATTCAGTACCTATCAAAAGAGGAGAAAAGCTGTCATCTTTTTCGTTTTCTTTCATCGTTAAAAGTATATGTACAAAGCTATTTTCAGAGTAAGCAATATTTACTATGGCGAAGTACATTGCTTTATTTTTCCGAACATACAAACTTCTTTAGGTGCAACTTTATTTCGCCTCCATTATTCGTTTTCTAAATAAAAACAAGGCATAAAAGTGTAAATGTTTTTCGTAAATATATTTATCGTATAACCATTTAATTATCAGGGATTTGCAAAACCTATTGTTTCGCATTCCAAAAGCGGCTGTTTTGCACGGTAAAAGCGTAGGTTTTGCATCGCAAAAGAGCCGCTTTCGCAATGCCAAAACGAAATTATCGTTTTTCATCAGAATTATTTTTACAAAGCCAAAGTGTTTTTAGTATCTGACACAAGCAGCAAAAAAGAAAACTATTTTTCCAAAAACGTTTTGCTTCAGCTCTATCTTCACGATTAGAAAAAGGCGTTACACCAATGGTATAACGCCTTTTATAAGTAATATTACAATGTATTTCTTTTTTAATCAACAGGAATATCCTTGTTTACATTCTTGCTGCCTATCAGAGTGTAGAAGCACATATAAGCCACACCAGCGAGTGGAACAAAGTATGAAACAAGATAGCCAGACTGGTCGGCTATGAAGTTTTGGAGCAACGGAAGCAAGCCACCACCTACTACCATCATCATAAATATACCCGAAGCAGGCTCTGTGTATTTTCCAAGACCTTCGGTTGCAAGGTTGAAGATACACGGCCACATAACGCTGGTGCACAGTCCGCAAAGTACAAGTAACAATGCAGAAACAGGTACAACTACCATATTGAAAGCTGAACCAGTGAATACAGGCATCGAAACGGCTGCGCTCTTACCTAATACAATAGCTGTGGTGATGAGTATCATAGCAAGAATGGTGGTGCACGACATTAATGTCCTGCTCGAAATTTTGCTGGCAATGAAACCTGCAATGAAACGTCCTATGAGCATTAAGAACCAATAGGTTGCAGCAACAGAACCTGCAATGGCTGTGGCTGTAGCCTTAGGAAGTCCTCCACCAATGGCAGTCGTATCAGAAAGGTAGTAAATAAGTGTTCCAGGAATACCTACTTCTACGCCCACATACACGAAAATAGCGATTGCGCCTAATACGAAATGGCGGAAGTTCCAAGGAGAATGTTCAAATGTAACATTGGTTCCTGTCTTGCTGTTCTTTGGGTCTTGAATAGGAATATACGATAGAATAACGAATGCTACCACGAATACACCCATTGCAATGTAAAGAACTGGATTAACGTCAATGATAGATGTGTTCTTTGTTACTTCTCCAATCAGCGAGCCAACAAAAAGCGGCGTAAGGGTTCCCGACAGCGAATTGAGCGTTCCACCTATCATATTAAGCTGATTTCCACGATTTCCACCGCCTCCGATAAGGTTCAACATCGGATTAACCACTGTGTTCAGCATACAAACACAGAAACCTGAGATGAACGCTCCTAAGAGATAAATAACAAATCCTGTAATCTTCGCATCGGTAAAGAAGCCCGAGCAGAACTGAGTCAGTACGCCGAAGAAACCAATGGCAATACCAATGAGAGCCGTTTTCTTGTATCCTACACGCACAAGCATCTTTCCTGCGGGGATTCCCATAAAGAAATAGGCAAGAAAGTTCATAGCATTGCCAAGCATACCCACCGTATTGGCACTTTCGCCACCAAAGATATTTTTCCAAATAACTCCGATTGGAGCAGCAAGATTTGTTACAAACGAAATCATTGCATAAAGAAACATCATTGTAATAATCGCAATGATGCTTCCATTTTGTTTAGTATTATTCATTGTTTAGCAATTTATTTTCTGCAAAGAAAGCAAAAATAAATGATAACGACAAACTATTTTAAGTCAAAAGGAGATTTGTTGTGTGTTAAAAACAATTAAAGGCAAGATTGAAAAATCCTGCCTTTAATGGGAATTATATTGCTATTAGAATTTGCTTAAAAAGTCGGCAACAATATAGCTCGAACCACCTACAAATATGAAGTCGTCGCTTTCTGCCTCGCTCAATGCTTGCTCGTAAGCTTCTGCAACATCTACAAACGTCCTGCCCTCAAGGTTGTATTGTTTGCCTATTCTTGCTACCTTGTCAGCCGAGAATGCACGCTTTGTGCTGGGTTGTGTCCAATAGTAAATGGCATTTTCAGGCAGAAGTGCCATAACAGCCTCTATGTCCTTGTCGTCTACCATACCAAAGACAATGCGCAACGTGCGATACTTTTGACTTTTAATTTGCAATGACAAGTCTTTCCAGCCTGCTTCGTTGTGCCCAGTGTCGCAGACGACAGTCGGGTTTTGCTGTATCTGCTGCCATCTACCCATTAATCCCGTCTCTTCACACACATTTGAGAAACCTTTTGCAACGCTGTCTATGTTCCTGATTATCTGCTTATTGTAAAGCTGCATCACTGCCGTTAGCAGCGTGTTGGTATTCTTGTCTTGGTAGATTCCACCCAATTCGCCCTCTATCGTACCGAATAAGCGGGTCTGGTATATGCGTCCCCTCTTCGGATTGACACTTGCCGATTGTACCATAGGAATGTCTTCGGCAAATACAATCATTGCGTCCATCTCCTGTGCCTTTGCTTCAAACACGACACGGGTTTCGGGTAGTGCTTCGCCAACTACGACAGGAGTGCCTTGTTTTATAATGCCAGCCTTTTCGTATGCTATCTTTGATAATGTATCGCCCAAGAATTGGGTGTGGTCGAGCGAAATGTTGGTAATGATGGAGAGCAAGGGATTGATAATGTTGGTGCAATCCAACCGACCGCCCAAGCCCACTTCTATAATGGCAAAGTCTACCTGTTGTTCGGCAAAATACTTGAAAGCCATTGCAGTAGTCAGTTCAAAGAACGATGGGTGCAATGGTTCGAAGAAGTTACGATGGTTTTCAACAAAATCAATTACGTATTGTTCGGAAATCATCTTGCCGTTCACCCTGATGCGTTCCCTGAAGTCTATGAGGTGTGGACTTGTGTAAAGCCCTACTTTATAGCCATCGGCTTGGAGTATTGCAGCCAATGTATGCGAGCAAGAACCTTTTCCGTTGCTTCCTGCAATATGGATAGAACGGAAGTTTTGATGCGGTCGCCCGAAGTATTCGTCCAATGCGAGGGTTGTAGATAAACCCTCCTTATAAGCAGAAGCACCCACGTGCTCAAAGACGGGGGTGCTGTTGTATAAGTATTCTGTTGTTTCCTTGTAAGTCATTTTCATTACTTTTCAGTCTTTACAACTTAGCTGAATAGTTTCTTGAAGTTATCAAAAATGGAACGTTTCGTATAGCTATCTCCCTTGAAGTTGTCGCTTTCCTTAAATTCTTCAATGGCATTGCGTTCTGATTTTGACAGTGTCTTTGGCACATAAACACTTATTTGTACGATAAGGTCGCCCATTCCTCTGCCATAGCCCTGCACGGCAGGAAGTCCTTTGCCTCTTAAACGAAGCGTTTTGCCAGGTTGTGTGCCTTCTTCTATCTTTATTTTCACAGAACTTCCATCTATTGTTGGAATTTCAACCTGACCACCCAAGACAGCCGTGGGGAAGTCGAGTAACAAGTTGTAGATAACATTCTGTCCATCACGAATGAATGTATCGTTGTCTTCTTCTTCGATATAAACTTGTATATTGCCTGTTATGCCATTGTGTTTACCTGCATTTCCCTTGTTTGGAACATTCACGACCATTCCTTCGGCAACACCTGCAGGAATGTTGATTTCAACAACTTCCTCGCCTTTCACTACACCGTCGCCGTGGCAATGTGTACATTTGTTCTTTATAACAGTACCTTCTCCACCACATACGTGGCAGGTTGTTTGTGTCTGCACCATACCGAAGATACTCTGCTGGGTACGAATTTCCATACCGCTACCATGGCAATTAGGACACGTTTCTGTGCCACTACCGCCTTCGGCACCCGTTCCGTGGCAATGTTCGCAGGCTACATCTTTGCGTACCTTGAACTTCTTGGTAACCCCCGTAGCTACTTCCTGCAATGAAAGTCTGACTTTCAGGCGCAAATCGGCACCTTTATATTTAGGAGCCTGACGGCTTCCACCGCCGAAACCTCCAAAGCCACTACCGCCATGCCCACCGAAGACATCGCCAAACATAGAGAATATATCGTCCATTGAGAAGCCACCGCCACCAAATGGATTGCCACCACCAAAGCTTGGTCCGTCAAATCCGAACTGGTCGTATTGCTGTCGCTTCTGTGGGTCGCTCAAAATGCTGTATGCTTCTGCAGCTTCCTTGAACTTTTCCTCTGCTTTTGCATCGTCAGGATTTCTGTCTGGGTGATATTTAATAGCGAGCTTTCTATACGCCTTCTTTATTTCGTCGTCCGAAGCATTCTTTTCCACGCCCAAGACTTCGTAGTAATCTCTTTTTGCCATTCCTTAATTGTTGTGAGTTTTGTAAACTCCTGAAGTTCTAAAAACTCTAAGGTTATTTACTTCTTTATATATTATTGTCCTACTGCAACCTTGGCGTGGCGAATTACTTTATCATTCAGCATATAGCCAGTTTGTACACAATCAATGATTTTGCCTTTCTTGTCATCGCCCATTCCTGGCACCATTGCAATTGCTTCGTGATAATCTACATTGAAATCTTTATCTTCTGTTTCAATCTTATTTACGCCAATACCTTCCAAAGTCTTTAAGAACTTCTTGAAAATAAGGTCGAAACCTTCTTTAATGGCTGTTGCATCTTCTGTCTTATCTGTAATGGCGCGTTCAAAATCGTCGAGAATAGGAAGAATTGCTGTAATGGTTTTCTCGCCACCATTAAGTATAAGCTCTGCTTTTTCCTTCAGCGTTCGCTTCTTATAGTTCTCAAATTCAGCATAAAGACGAATATACTTGTCTTTCCACTCTTCAGCTTCTGCGCTGTCGTCTTTCTGCTCTGCTTCGTCTTCTTCATTGGTTTCAGCTTCCGAAGTTTCTTCGTTATCAGCTTCTGACAATATTTCTTCCTCTGAAGCAGTATTTTCTTCTTGCACGGTTTCTTCGTCCTGCAACTTTGTTTCTTCGTCTTCTATTTCTATCTTCTTATTCTTTTTGCTCATAATAATGTATTCTTTTTTCAACAAAACTATACAAATAGTGTGCCAACATAGCAAGGACTGCACGACAAATACAATTCGTCAGCAGTCCTTGAACTATTATCTTGCTAATTTAAACTTGGTACATCTTAGCTTTTTGTTCCTTTATCTGCTCGTCGTGAATATACTCATCGTAGCTCATAAGCTTATCAATCGTACCGTTCGGTGTTAATTCGATGATACGGTTGGCAACAGTTCCGATGAATTCGTGGTCGTGAGAACTGAAGAGAATATTACCCTTAAAGCCAACAAGGTTATTGTTGAATGCCTGAATACTCTCCAAATCGAGGTGGTTTGTAGGAGTATCAAGTATCAAGCAGTTGGCATTTTGCAACTGCATACGTGCTATCATACAACGCATTTTCTCGCCTCCAGACAACACATTGACTTTCTTCTCTACCTCTTCCTGCTTAAACAGCATACGACCGAGGAAGCCTTTCATCACAACCTCGTTACCCGGACCATATTGTGAAAGCCAATCGACAAGATTCATATCGCAGTCGAAGTATTTAGTATTGTCGAGTGGCAAATAAGCCGTTGTAATGGTTATGCCCCAGTTGTAAGTGCCAGCCTGGGCTTCTCGCTCACCATTGATAATGTTGAACAAAGCCGTCATTGCCTTCGGATTGCGAGACAAGAACACTACTTTCTGCTCTTTCTCGACATTGAAATTCACGTGGTCGAACAATACTGTTCCGTCTTCATCAACGGCTTTCAAGTCTTCTACTTCCAAGATTTGGTTTCCCGGCTCGCGCTCCATTTGGAAGATGATGCCTGGATATTTACGGCTTGACGGGCGGATTTCCTCTACATTCAGTTTCTCAAGCATCTTCTTGCGCGAAGTAGTCTGCTTGCTTTTTGCCACATTGGCAGAGAAACGGCGGATAAATTCTTCCAGTTGCTGCTTCTTTTCTTCAGCTTTCAACTTTTGGTTCTGTGCCTGACGCAAAGCCAACTGCGAACTTTCGTACCAGAACGAATAGTTACCGGCAAACACCGTAACCTTACCGAAGTCGATATCAATCGTCTGTGTACTTACAGCATCAAGGAAGTGGCGGTCGTGCGATACAACAAGCACCGTTTGTGTCTCTTCTATTTCGCCAAGATAATCTTCCAACCATTCCACCGTTTCAAGGTCAAGGTCGTTGGTAGGCTCATCGAGCAAAAGGTTGTCGGGCTTTCCGAACAATGCCTTTGCCAACATTACACGCACCTTTTCCGTATTCGACAGTTCGCCAACTCGTTTCTGGTGGGCGTCTTCCTGCACGCCTAAGTGCTGTAACAACTGGGCAGCTTCGCTTTCGGCCTCCCAACCATTCATTTCGGCAAACTTCAGTTCCAAGTCGGCAGCGCGGTTTCCGTCCTCTTCTGTCATTTCCGGTTTAGCGTAAAGCTCCTCGCGCTCCTTCATATTCTTCCAAAGCGGTTCGTGCCCCATAAGCACGGTGTCCATTACCTTAAATTCATCGTACTTAAAGTGGTCCTGCTCCAATACCGACAAACGTTCTCCTGTTCCTAACGTAATGGTTCCCTTGTTGGGCTCCAAATCGCCAGATATGGCACGAAGCAGTGTTGATTTTCCTGCGCCATTAGCTCCGATAACGCCATAGATATTTCCCGGAGTAAACTTGATATTAACGTCCTTGTACAGAACTCTTTTTCCGAATTGAACGGCAATGTTTGAAAGTGTAATCATTGTTTGTTTTAAATCCTATTTTCTTATTTGGGCGCAAAGGTACAATAATAATGTGATACTTGCAAGAACAACGGTTCTTAGTAGCAGCTAAATACAAGAAATACGCCCCTACGGCAGACGACGCACACACAGCAGACAGTCATGCGAAAAAATGCCCCCGCTCCTCACGGAACGGGGACTTTGTTAAGTGGCAAAGTTCTATGGGTGACTTGGCGTTTCGCCTCCACCTTCTTTTTCTTTCTTGTCTTTCTCCTTCACCGTTTCATACGAATTGTCCCTGAGTGTAGCTTTCAGTTCCACGCCTGGTGTAAAGGTTACACGGGGGGTTATACTCTCCGTCTTGAAAGCTTTTTCCGTCAGCGAACCCTCGCTCGAGAGCGTCAGGCGCATCGTGCCGAAATCGCTCAACTGCACGCTGAAACCGTCGCGCAGATAGTGGGGCAGACAGTCGATAAAGTTTAAAAGCACGTTTTCGATGTCGCCTCGCGTCAGCGACGAACGTCCGGCAATGTCGTGCGCAATGTCGCGTAGTGTTTTCCGTCCTAAGTTCACAGGATTTGCATAATACTTTTCCTCTGACCGCTTCTGCGGATTCTTTTTCTTTTGAAGCTTGATCTTCATAGTAATTTGTTTTAAGAATTTATATTAAATGTTACACGACTTCCGAGCTTTCCGAGGAACCATTTCCGCTCCGTGCTCTTCCGTCGTTTTTTGTTTTCATGTCGCCTTTGGCACTTTTCACAGTATCTGTTTTTTGTGCACTCTCATAGTATTTGAATTTTCCTGCGGTCGGAAGAAAATTTTTCTTTGAGGAAAATTTATTTCCGACCGTAGTCACGTAAAATTCTCACCGTAGAGAAATTTTCTTCCAACCGTAGGAAAATTCTGTTACGCTTTTTCATTTTTCATTCGGCAGATTTCCAATTGGGAAATCTGCCGCTATTATTTTTATTTAGATAAATATTTTTGTCTTTTTACTTTTTCTCCCACCAAGTAAATCCCTTATAACGATTTTCACCACCGTATATAGATGCAGTAACTTTTTTAGGATCTTTATCATCTATATAGAAGTAAAGATAATATGCACCTCTGGTAGCAACGCCAGGCGAATTGTTCAATGGAGTAGGAGTACAAGTCCAATAGTTGCCGACTTCTCCAATGTTATAGAAACGACCATTATCATAACCACCCAAAGCTGGGAGGTAGAAACATTTTTTTATATCATCGGGACGACCAAATGGCACATTAGTGTTGTCATAAGAAGCTGATATTGCTTGTGTGGTATAATCTGTTCCATTAGGAGCAGATGTAGAACTGAAAGTCGGACTGATATAGTCTTTCTTCTTAAACCACATTCCGCCAGTATATAAATGTTTGTACATCACCCAAAGTTCTTCCGAATCCCAATGCGGGTCGCCGTGTTGAATATACCACCAAGCTTCATTAACGTTCGGACAGTCTTTGCAACTGCGATATGCTGGGGCAGGGAACGCTTTTTCATTATACCAACGCGGATCTTTAACACTCATAGGATAATGTGTTCCAGGGAGGGCATAGGTGGTCTTGGGTTGCTCATTCTCATATCCTTTCCAATAGTGTTGTCCGTTGTCGCAATCCCACATATAATATTTTTTATCTGAATAATCGGTTGGGTCTAATTTGGCTTTGATATCGTAGATTTTACCAGCTTCGCAATTAAGCTTAAAAGTCTTGGTTACAGTTCCTTTTATTTCTTCACTATAACTATTTTCTTTATAGCGTAACCAATAACGTACTGTCAGTTCATGGTCTCCCGGTGCAATAACGATATAGGAACCATTTTTTTCAATATTGGTTGAACCTTCAATAGAAAATCCGTCCCCCTTGATGAATAGTGTAATAATTTTATCACTATTATTAATCCGCGTAGGTGTATAGGAAAGTACACCGTTGCTGAAATTGTATGTGCCTGCAATATTATCTCTAGATATTACCTCTATCTTGAACAGCTTGCCATTTTTCTCCAACAACTCATTGGAAGTTGTCGGCAAAAAACAAAGGTAAGAAGACTTATGCGAAAGCTTAAACTTGAATCTCTCCCCGTTTCCCTTAGCTCTACCTACTCCACAGTCGCCTGACGCTCCGGCATGACTAAAGTCATTGGGAGTAGATTGCGTTTGTTCATTGGCAATCGTTACCTTATCTCCTGCTGTACTATTAGCACCAGTGTAATGAACTTCACAATTGTCTTTGAATGTACCCGATGAAAACGAGAATACACCATTAGACATATCGCTGCTGAATGTTCCCGCGCTACTTTGTTGCCATTGATTACTAATATTTTTTACCCAAATCCTGTCTCCTGTTGACCAGAATGGTGTCGCACCTTTGCCAATAGAATGGGTGATCGAGGTTCGGGTAGATGGATTTTCACTTGTGAAAGTTATGTTAGTAGCCGCGGGGTTCGGTTCTTTGTTTTTTTCCTCTTCTTGTGCCACATCGGCAGTGCAACCAGTCAATATCGCTGCCGTAAACAGACATGTGGTTTTGAAGAATAATTTGACTGTCTTCATTGTCATTTCCATTTTGTTATTTGTTATTAATTAGTTTCCGAATTGTTCTTCATCGAACTCTCCTTGCTTGGCAGTTTCTATGATGCCTCCCTGTCCAATGTGTTCATGATCACCGCTAACCGTAGTTAGTAAGTTTTCCACATTGACACCGATTACTTCGACTTCCGGCTTAAGATAAGCCTTTCTGTTTAATTGCATTTCTTTCATTTTAATTTGAATTTATGGGTGTAATATTACGTAAGTGGTTGGTTTATTCTCTCTTTTGCATTGAAACAAAACAACACGAAAATATCTGCAAAGAAATCCATTGGGATTACCTTGTATCTTGTAATTTGCGGTAGTTCTTCGCGCTCGTATGCGTGATAACATTATGTATAATAAAAGAAATAGAGACGTGTACTATTTTTCTCGTTTTACACACATCTTTTTAAAAGATGGAGAAAAATTCAGT
Source organism: Prevotella intermedia ATCC 25611 = DSM 20706 (assembly GCF_001953955.1). NCBI lineage: Bacteria > Pseudomonadati > Bacteroidota > Bacteroidia > Bacteroidales > Prevotellaceae > Prevotella > Prevotella intermedia. The sequence continues at coordinate 1,341,856 of NZ_CP019300.1, read as the reverse complement.
GGTTTATACTGTCTCCTTAATACATTCACATTCTATTAATTATAATTTGACTGCAAAGATAGTTAAAGTTTCCGAATCCTACAAACTAATAACATAAAAAAGTTAAAGTGGTGCTATGTTTTTTGAATAAAAAGCCCTAATAAGTGTTTGTTAATAAGCTTTCTTATTAGGGCTTATAGGAATAATATTGCTTCTTTGTCAGTGCTTAATGAAAGCAATATGTTTGGATTTGCGAATTACCAAAGGTCGAGACGCTGCTCTTTTGGCAAGTAAAGTTTGTCGTTTGGCTGCACGTTGAAAGCGTCGTACCAAGCATCGATGTGTGGCAAAGCACCATTCACGCGCCATTCTCCCAACGAGTGAGGGTCGCTCTTGGTGCGATTGCGGATTTCAGCCTCTGTTATATTAGCCGCCCATACGCCTGAATAGGCAAGGAAGAAGCGTTGCTCGGGTGTGAAGCCGTAGATGTTTTGTGCTTTCTTGCCTTTCATTGCATTCTTCAATGCGTTGAAAGAAACCATCAGACCGCCATGGTCGGCAAGGTTTTCGCCCATTGTAAGGTTTCCGTTTGCCTTGAGGTCGGGCAGTACGCTGATGTTGCTAAAGAACTGACCGAATGGTGTTGTGCGTGCCTTGAACTTGTCGCCATCGCCCTTTGCCCACCAATCTTTCATGTTTCCGTCCTTGTCGTAGTTGCGGCCGTTGTCGTCGAAGCCGTGTGTCATCTCGTGTCCAATCACAACACCGATAGCTCCGTAGTTGAAGGCATCGTCTGCCTTAGGGTCGAAGAATGGGTATTGAAGAATACCAGCTGGGAAGCATATCTCGTTGGTCGTAGGGTTGTAATACGCATTTACCGTTTGTGGGTTCATATACCACTTGTCTTTGTCTACCGCTTTACCTGCCGTTTCCTCAATATGCACTTCGTGCCAGAACTTGCGGCAGTTCATTACGTTCTCGTAGTATGACTTTGTCGGGTCGATGCCAAGACGGCTTAAATCTTGCCATTTGTTAGGGTAACCCACCTTAACGTAGAAAGTAGACAACTTTTCGAGTGCTGCTTGCTTTGTTTCCTCGCTCATCCAGCTTTGTGCCTTGATGCGTTCAGCCAAGCTTACTTGAAGGTTCTTGATGAGTTCCTCCATACGTTGCTTGCTGCTCGCTGGGAAGTAGCGTTCGCAATAGATTCTGCCAAGTGCTTCGCCCATCTGGCTTTCAACCTGCTGTGTGGCACGCTTCCAACGTGGGTAATCTTGCTTTGTGCCACGCATTGTCTTGCTGAAGAAGTTGAAGTATTCGGCACGAACATCGTCGCTGAGATAATTTACCGCTTCGAGCATTACCTCCCACTCCATACGAGCACGAAGCTCATCGGCTGTTTCGGTTTCTGTAAGCTTGTCTACACCTGCCAAGAAGGTTGGCTGACCAATTATCATTTCCTGTATATATTCAGACTTTACACCGTCGGCATTTACCAATTGTTCCAAACGGATATTAGGATATTTAGCCTTGAAATCTGCCAAAGTCATCTTGTTGTAGTTGGCTTTCGAATCGCGAAGTTCGGTTCTGCTCTTTGAAATCAACGCAATGGCAGTTTCGTAACGCATAATGGCTTTGCTCTTCATCTCTGCCTGAGCCTGCGAGAAGCCGAAAAGCTTGAACATATTTACAATGTGCTGTTTGAACGCATTGCGTATTTCGGTGGTAGACTTGTCGTTGTCAAGATAGTAATCCTTCTGTCCTAACGTGAGCCCGCTTTGTCGGATATTCAGGATATTCATCTTTGCGTTCTTCTCGTCAGCACCAAATCCGTAGCTCACGGGCACACCATAGCTGCGACTTGCATACTTCAGCTGAATGGCACGAAGGTCGTCCAACGTCTTGGCAGCTTCCATTTCGTTGAGCAACGGCATTACGGGTGCAACGCCTTCTTTGTTTCGGCGCACAGAGTCCATAGCGAGTTTGTAGAAATCGCTCAGCTTTTGTTCCACGCTTCCAACCTTTGCTTTCGTCTTAAGCAAACCTGTTAGAATGGTGTTGATACGCTTGTTGTTGTCCTCGCCCAACTGGTCGAACGAACCATAACGTGAATAAGCTGCTGGCAATGGATTGTTTTTCTGCCAGCCACCTGTCGCAAACTGATAGAAATCATCAGCAGGACGAACCGTTCTGTCGAGATTGCTTTCCTTGATTCCAGCTTGTTTTTGTGCAAAACCCGTCAGTGGAACAGCAGCAATCATCATCATCGGTAAGATTGTTTTAATGTTCATTTTAAAAGTTTTTAGTTTTAAACTTCTCGTTATACTTCTCTTTTTAAACCTGTATGCGTTTTAAAAGTTTCATATAAGCGAACAAAGTTGGTTGAATTATTTATTGATTTTGTTTACTCTAATTTATTCATTCAGCAATGCCTCCAATGCTTCGGAAAGTTCAAGCCATTGTTCGTTTTCCTTGTCTAAATGGCGTTGCAGATCGGTGTATTCAGTAACGAGTTCCATATTCGATGCATTCTCTGCCGCCATCAGCAGTTCGTCGAGTTCGGCTTTGCGCTCTTCCATCTTGGCAATCTTCTTTTCCGAATCTTCTACGGCACGCTGCGTCTTTCTTATTCTCTTTTGTTGTTCCTTGTGTTCGGCGTACGATGCTGCACCCGATGTTGATTGAACAGTGGTTTCTGGCTTCGCATTGGCAGCGTTTTCTGCTACGGAAGCAACGGTATTCGTACTTGCCTTGCTTAAACTTTCTTGTATTGTTTCGGCATTGTGGGCACGCAAATAGTCGTAAATGCCACCCAAATGCTCACGCACCTTGCCTCCGCCAAATTCATACACCTTGCTTACCAAACCATCAAGGAACTCTCTGTCGTGCGAAACGATAATGGCTGTTCCATCGAAAGCCTTAATCGCTTCTTTCAAAACCTCCTTTGAAGTTATGTCCAAGTGGTTGGTAGGCTCGTCGAGAATTAAGAGATTAACAGGTTCCAGCAGCAGTTTTATCATTGCCAAACGCGAACGTTCGCCACCCGAAAGCACTTTGACTTTCTTCTCAGACGTTTCGCCACCAAACATAAACGCACCTAAAAGGTCGTTTATCTTCAAGCGCATATCGCCTTTCGCTACTTGGTCGATGGTTTCAAAAATAGTTATGCTCTCGTCTAAAAGCTGGGCTTGATTCTGTGCAAAATAACCAATCTGCACGTTGTGCCCTATCTTTAAGTTGCCATCGAAAGGTATTTCGCCCATAATACACTTTACAAGAGTAGACTTGCCTTCACCATTCTTGCCTACAAAAGCTACTTTCTCGCCTCGCTTAATGGTCATGTCTACCTTGTCGAATACAAGGCGTGGCGGATACTCCTTGCGTACATTGTCGCAGATAACGGGATAATCGCCACTTCGCAAACACGGTGGAAACTTTAAGCGCATAGCCGAATTGTCCACCTCGTCTACTTCTATCGGAACGATTTTCTCTAATTGCTTTATGCGTTGTTGCACCTGAACGGCTTTCGTAGCCTGATAGCGAAACCTGTCTACAAAGGCTTTTATATCGGCTATTTCCTTTTGTTGGTTTTCGTATGCGCGCAGTTGCTGCTCTCTACGCTCTTTGCGCAAGACAAGATACTCGTCGTATTTCACCTTGTAATCCTCTACCCTGCCGCAAGTTATTTCCAATGTACGGTTCGTTACATTATTTATGAAGGCACGGTCGTGAGATACCAACACCACCGCTTTGGCACTTTGAGCAAGAAACTGTTCCAACCATTGTATTGACTCGATGTCCAAATGGTTGGTAGGCTCGTCAAGTAACAGTACATCGGGACGGCGTAAAAGTATCTTAGCCAATTCGATACGCATACGCCAACCACCCGAAAATTCAGATGTAGGACGGTCGAAGTCGGTACGCTCGAAACCTAAACCGACAAGTGTACGCTCTATTTCTGCTTCATAGTTCTCACCGCCAAGCAGCATAAAGCGTTCGTGTTCCTGCGTAAACTTCTCTACCAATTCAGCATAGCTTTCGCTTTCATAATCGGTACGTTCAGCCATTTCTTGCTGCATACGCTCCAGTTTTTCTTTCATTTTGGTAGCATCTGCAAATGCCTTGCGTGTTTCTTCCTTTACCGTAGTATCGTCCGACAGTTTCATTACCTGTGGCAAATAGCCAATGGTAGTATCGTTCGGAACAGCCACAACACCTGCTGTGGGGCGTTGTAAACCACAAAGAATTTTAAGCATTGTAGATTTTCCTGCACCATTCTTACCCACCAACGCTATGCGGTCGCGGTCGTTTACCACAAAAGAAACATTATGGAAGAGTGGTTTTACACCAAACTCAACTTTTAAACCTTCGATTGACAGCATCTTATCCTATTCTCTTTTCTTCTTAATTTGCAATTGCAAAGATACGCAATATTTTTGTAACTGACCGCAACCAACCTTACTTTTATTAGTGCGCAGATGCGTTGCGGTAAAATCAAGGAAAAAGAATGAAACAATGGGAAATCAGTTTCAATAACCTGTTCTATGGAGAAAAGAAAGAGGATAAAAGTGTAAATATTTTTTATAAGAGAATCTATCGTGTAACTATCTACTTGTCAATGCGTTGCAAAACCTATTGTTTTGCGTTCCAAAAGCGGCTGTTTTGCACGGTAAAAGCGTAGGTTTTGCATCGCAAAACAGCCGCTTTCGCAATGCCAAAACGAAGTTATCACTTATTAAGAGAATTATCTTTACAAAATCAGGGTGGTTTTCAGAATCTTCTTTAAACAAGGAAGGGAATCCTTACTTCACCAATATCTTTCTATTGAAGCAAAAGAACAACGATGCTTTCGCTTATTTTTCTTAAAATATCGGCGAAGGTAATGCAATATATAAAGAAAAACAGTATCTTTGTATAAAACCAAAAATCGCATAAGATGAACGCATATACAAAGCATATAGCGCAAACGCTTAATCTATCGGAGAAAAACGTCGATGCAACGCTAACATTGCTGAATGACGGTTGCACCATACCTTTCATTGCAAGGTACCGAAAGGAACGCACAGGAAACCTTGACGAAGTGCAGATTACACGTATTGCAGAAATGAACGATCGCTTGATGGAAACCGACAAGCGTAAGGAAACCATTCTGAAAACAATAAGCGAACAAGGAAAACTGACGGAAGAATTAGAAAATAAAATCGTGAATTGCTGGGACAATTCCGTACTGGAAGACTTGTATTTGCCCTTTAAGCCAAAACGCAGAACAAAGGCACAGATAGCACGCGAACAAGGACTTGAACCACTTGCAACACTGCTGTTGATGCAAAGAGAGCAGAATCCAATGGCTGCCAGCAAGCGTTTTGTAAAGGACGATGTGCAGGACGAGGCGGCAGCACTGCAAGGTGCAAAGGACATTATTGCTGAGATGGTGAGCGAAGACCAACAAGCACGCAACACGGTGCGCAATGCTTACAAGCGTGAAGCGATGATTTCGTCAAGGGTGATAAAGAAAGTAGAAGATACGGACGAAGCACAAAAGTTTTCAGACTACTTTGATTTCTTTGAACCGTTGCGTCGTTGCAATAGCCATCGTCTGTTGGCAATGCGGCGAGGAGAAGCTGCGGGCATTTTACGGGTAAGTATTTCGATTGACGGAGAGGAATGTATCGACCGTCTGAACCGCCAGTTCGTACACGGCAGAGGTGCTTGCCAGACTTTGGTAGCAGAAGCAGTTGAAGATAGTTTCAAGCGTTTAATCAACCCAAGCATTGAAAACGAGTTTGCAGGATTGAGCAAAGAAAGAGCCGACGAGGAAGCTATTAAGGTGTTTACCGAAAACTTGCGTCAGCTGTTGCTGTCTGCCCCACTCGGACAAAAGCGTGTATTGGCACTTGACCCAGGATTTGCCAATGGTTGCAAAATAGCGTGTTTAGACGCACAGGGCAACCTTTTGCACCACGAAATTATTTATCCGCACCCACCAAAACGACTCTACGCACAAGCTACTGTAGCTGTATTGCGAATGATTCGCCAATACAATATCGAGGCAATTGCAATAGGAAACGGAACGGCAAGCCGCGAATCGAAGGAGTTCATAACCGATTGTCTGTCGCATTTAGCTGAAGAAGGAAAGGAAACACCGAAAGTATTTGTAGTCAGCGAAGACGGTGCATCTATCTATTCTGCCTCTTTGACAGCACGAGAAGAGTTTCCCGATGAGGACGTAACGACGCGTGGAGCTGTCTCTATTGGGCGAAGACTGATGGATCCATTAGCAGAATTAGTGAAAATCGACCCTAAGAATATCGGCGTGGGGCAATATCAGCACGATGTAGACCAAGCAAAACTAAGGCATTCGTTAGACCAAACGGTGGAAAGTTGCGTAAACCAGGTGGGAGTGAACCTTAATACAGCTTCAAAACATCTATTAATGTATGTCAGTGGGTTAGGTTCTGCATTGGCACAGAATATTGTCGATTATCGAAAAGAACACGGAGCATTTACTTCGCGCGCGCAACTGAAGAAGGTGCCACGCCTTGGCGCAGTGGCTTTCCAGCAATGTGCAGGCTTCCTTCGCATACCAAACGCAAAAAATCCGCTCGACAATTCGGCGGTACACCCAGAGAGTTACCACATTGTTGAGGCAATGGCAGAAGAGCAGAAATGCAGTGTTAGTGAGCTAATCAGCAATAAAGAAATTATTAAGCGTATCGACTTAAATCGTTATGTATCAGATGAAGTAGGACTACTAACGCTGAACGATATTCTGCAAGAGTTGGAAAAGCCAGGGCGCGACCCACGCGAACAATTGGAAGAATTTGAGTTTGATACTTCTGTGCACTCCATCGACGACCTTAAAGAAGGTATGGAACTGCCTGGAATCGTAACGAACATAACAAATTTCGGTGCATTTGTAGATATTGGTGTCCACCAAGATGGACTTGTTCACATTTCGCAACTAAGCAATAAGTTTGTTTCTGACCCCAACACTGTTGTACATTTGCATCAGCACGTGCGTGTTAGGGTTACACAAATAGACTATAAACGCAACCGAATAGGATTGAGTATGAAGAATGTAAAGCAATAAACAAGCGTTTACTGCATCAGATTAATAAATGAAAAAAGGTTGCAAATCTTGCGATTTACAACCTTTATTTTATGCTTTTAAGCTATTAATTACTTAACCTTTTCTACAATAGCCTTGAATGCTTCAGGGTTATTTGCAGCGAGGTCAGCAAGCACCTTGCGATTGATTTCGATACCTGACTTGTGCAATGCGCCCATCAATTGGCTGTAGCTCATATCGTAAAGACGAGCAGCAGCATTGATACGCTGAATCCAAAGTGCACGGAATGTGCGCTTCTTGTTACGGCGGTCGCGGTAAGCATAAGTCAAACCTTTCTCATAGGTGTTCTTAGCTACTGTCCAAACATTCTTACGGGCACCAAAGTAACCCTTAGTCTTCTTAAGAATTCTTGTTCTCTTTGCTTTAGAAGCAACATGATTTACTGATCTTGGCATAGTTTTCTTTCCTTTTAATTTGTTTGACTAATGTTTATTAACGAAGATTAAACAGGTCGCGTACCTGCTTCATGTTGCTACTGTCCACGATTGCACTGTGAACGAGATTTCTCTTCTGTTTCTTTGTCTTCTTAGTCAAGATGTGACTGTGGTAAGCACGATTACGCTTTACCTTACCTGTTCCCGTGAAGCTGAATCTTTTCTTTGCTCCAGAGTTTGTCTTTTGTTTTGGCATTTTTCTTAATTTTTAAAATTATTATTGATATTCATCTGTGGCAACGTATATACCAAGACGTTACGCACAGGCACTTTTCTGCGTCTTCTCTTCAAAGATACATCAAGCTTTCTTATTCATTCTTTAGTTTGTCAAGTGCTGCAGAACCGTTCTTCGCATTTGCAAAAAGACCATTGTCAACATTACTATTATTGCTATTTTCGCCCTTGGCAGCTTCGGCATTCTTTGCTGCGCCTTCTGCTTCTTCGCGGTCGCGACGCTGTTGGCTCTTTTTCGTTATGCCTGCTTTCTTGGGTGAAAGGTAAAGAAACATCTTCTTTCCTTCGAGCTTTGGCAACTGTTCTACCTTTGCAAGTTCTTCCAAATCGTTGGCAAAACGCAGCAATAGTACTTCTCCTTGCTCTTTAAAGAGAATTGAACGTCCACGGAAGAACACGTATGCACGCACTTTATTACCCTCATTGAGGAACTCTTGTGCGTGTTTCAGCTTAAACTGATAGTCGTGTTCATCGGTTTGAGGCCCGAAACGTATCTCTTTAATATCCTGCTTCACCTGCTTCTGCTTCATCTCTTTCTGATGTTTCTTCTGCTGGTAAAGGAACTTTGAATAGTCGATGATACGACAAACTGGAGGTTGTGCGTTAGGAGATATTTCTACAAGGTCTACACCTTCTTTGCGAGCAATGTCTAATGCTTTGCGAGTAGGCATTACTTCTGCATTACCTTCGCTTACCACACGTACTTCCCGTGCATGGATTTGTTCATTCACACGGTACTGTAACTTCATTTTGTCATTCTTCATTCAACTATATTAAAGTTTTATTTTTTGTTATTAAACGGCTGCAAAGATACGGCTTTTACAATGATTAGCCAAATTTTTAGTATTATTTTTATCTTCAATTCATTGATAGAAAGCCACTTTTTGCTATTTCACCATATTTTATACCAATATTATCCTTAAGTCTTATTTCTTTAAGGCTAAATTGTAATTATAATATTTTGTTATACCTGTAATATCTTCAACCACTTCTATGAATGGAGGAAAAATAATGTCTTCGTGTTTGATAACTCCTTTCGTTTCTAATATCTGCAAACCATTATAAGGTTGGATAAAGGAATCTAATTCAAAGAACTGTCCTTTCCAAATAAAAGTTTGACGTGTCTTATGAATTGTTTGACGGTATGGGTCGGCTTGTCTGAGTAACGATTCATAAAGATTATTGTCTATCTGTCGTTCGGTTTCTACCTGTTCGTTGTTTGGCAACGTTTTTATCGTAGTGCGCACATTGACAGAAATACCATTCAGTGTGCGACGACGCAAACGGACTTCGCTGCGCGGGTCTGAAGTAAGATAGGTCTGTATAATCTTACTTGTTATTACTTCAGGTATCTCTCCTTTTAAACGAACAATATACTTTCGCTCTTGAATAGCTTGGCGTGGGATTTCCAGTACATCGGAAATTTCCTGCAAAACTCTTTCAAGTTTAGTCTCAAACTTTTCGTGATTATTGATAACACGCAAATGAGGGTGCTCCGACCAAGCATGGATAACCTTCTTATCGAGTTCGCGTGCCAATTCAATGCCTTCCGTTCTTTCCTTATTCGTAGCTGTTGTATAAAACTGTTCTGCACCATCTGCTGCACTTACCAAGTGTAAAACGGCATCGTAACGAGAGCGCAATATTTCATTGTTTGTATCAACTGCAGATGTAATACTTTCCCAAAGAGTTGGTTTCATATAGGCTGAAATATCCATCGTTCCGCGGTCGCATACGATGAGAACGGGCTGCTTTATACTTTTCGCCATTTGTTGGAACTTATCTTCCAATGCAATTTGCATTTCTAAAGTGGCCTTCTCGCCTTCATAAAAGAAGTCTTTATTGTCGGTAAGATAGTCCATACCCGCCTGCAAGAATAATGTAGGCAGCTCTGGAATAATGAACACTTTGTAGCCTATGCTCGAAAAGTGTTCCATAATTTTCACCAAGGCGGTCGTTTTACCTGCACACGGTCCACCTGTAAGTACTATTTTCTTCATAAACCAAATATCCCTTACACCTATTAAAGATGAAAGGGATAATTTTATTATAGTGCTTTAAAAATCAATCTGCACAAACTCTCTTTCGAGAATTTATATTATTCAGTTGCTGGAGCTTCTTCTTCCGCTGTTTCAACTTCCTCTACTGGAGCTTCAACAGTTTCTTTTACTTCTTCAGCTTTAGATTCTGGTTGGTTCTCTGCAACAACTGTTACAGGGAGCTTAACTTCAACATCTTTGAAGAAGTGAATAGTAGCTTCGAATGTCCCAACCTTTTTAATATCGCGCATTGTGATAATCTTGCGGTCGATTTCAATACCCTTCTTAGCCAATTCTTCAGCTACGATGGCAGTATTAACAGAACCGTAAGTTACACCAGTTGCAGATACTTTTGCTGCAATTACCAACTCTACACCATCAAGTTGTGCAGCACGCTTTTCAGCGTCAGCTTTCTTAGCAGCAATCTTTGCAGCTTGCTGCCTCAAGTCTTCAGCCAATTGCTTCTTTGCAGAAGGAGAAGCGATTACACCTTTACCTGTTGGAATAAGGTAGTTACGACCGTATCCGCTTTTTACATTTACAATATCGTTCTTGTAACCAAGTCCGATAATATCTTCTTTCAGTATAATTTCCATATCTTTAGCCTCCTCTTTTATTTCATCAAATCGGTTACGTATGGAAGCAAAGCAATCTGACGAGCACGTTTAACAGCCTGTGCTACACGACGCTGATACTTCAAAGATGTTCCAGTAATGCGACGTGGAAGAATCTTTCCTTGTTCGTTCAAGAACTTCTTAAGGAATTCGCCGTCCTTATAGTCGATGTACTTAATACCGCTCTTCTTGAAACGACAATACTTTTTCTTCTTAGTGTCAATAGACGGTGCGGTCAAATAACGAATTTCTGTCTTTTTCTGCTCTGCCATAATTAAGCCTCCTTTTTAGCTGCCCATTTAGCGCGACGCTTCTCAGCGTATGCTGCTGAGTACTTGTCTTGCTTAACGGTAATGAAACGAATAACTTTCTCGTCGCGGCGGAAGCCTGTTTCGAGAGTTTTAATAACTGATGGTTCTGCATTGAACTCCAACATAGCGTAGAAGCCTGAAGACTTCTTCTGAATGTTGTAAGCCAACTTCTTGAGACCCCAAATCTCTTCGTTCAAGATTTCAGCACCTTTGTCGGTGAGCAGTTTCTTGAATTTAGCGACCGCTTCCTTCATCTGTTCATCAGACAAAACGGGAGTCAAAATGAAAACGGTTTCGTATTGATTCATACTACTTATTGAATAATTTATTTATTAAAAATATGCACCTCTATTTTGAAATGCGGTGCAAAAGTACTGTTTTTTTATGAACTAACCAAATGTTTTTCGTACTTTTGCATTCTATGAAAGGATATATCAAATATTTAGGACTATTTTCCGTGCTGGCAGGCATTATGTTGTTTGCCATTCACATCTTATTAAATATAAAAGGGAATAGTCTGCTTTTTTCTGGATTAACATTGGTAATAGGCGGAACAATCGCCTATGTAAAATTAGAAAAACACTCATAGTGTAGCGTATATTACAAACAAAAAGCTCAATGAAATTGTCCATTGAGCTTTTTGTATTTATGGTTTACTCTTCGTCTGGTACGATGAGTTTGTATCCCTTACCGTGGATATTGATAATTTCGATTTGGTCGTCGGCTTTCAAATGCTTGCGCAACTTGGTAATGTAAACGTCCATTGAGCGTGCATTGAAATAGTTGTCGTCTATCCAAATTGTTTTCAAGGCATAGTCGCGTTGTAAAATTTCGTTGGAGTGTGCGCAAAGCAGAGCGAGCAATTCGTTCTCTTTTGTCGTAAGCTTAGTTGCCTTCTCTGGGTCGTTGTCGAGTGTAAGCAACTGCTTTTGTGTATCGAACGCAAATCGTCCAATTTGGTAGAGCGTTGATTCCTTTGTTCGCTTTCCACGTACACGACGAAGAATGGCCTCAATACGGAATACAAGTTCTTCCATTGAGAAAGGCTTCGTGATATAATCGTCTGCACCAATCTTGAAGCCAGCAAGAATGTCTTCTTTAAGCTGCTTGGCTGTCAGGAAGATAATTGGTATTTCTGCATTTGTCTGACGGATTTCCTGTGCCAATGTAAAACCATCTTTCTTTGGCATCATCACGTCGAGTACACAGATGTCGTACTTATTCTTCAAGAATGTTCTATATCCGATTTCACCATCAGGACAGAGGTCTGCTTGATAGCCCTTAGCCTGCAAATACTCACTCAACAATGTTCCGAGATTCTCATCATCTTCACACAATAAAATCTTGAAATTTTCTTCCATATCTTTTCTCCTTTAATTTAAATTGTTTATTCTTGTTTATTTGTCTAACAGCACTGGCAAAATGATTGTGAATTTTGTACCTTTGCCGTATTCGCTATCTACTCTTATCTCGCCTTCGTGCAGATCTACCATTCTTTTAACGTATGCTAAACCCAACCCGAAGCCTTTCACATCGTGTCGGTTTCCCGTATGTACACGATAGAACTTTTCAAACACTTTCTTCAAATTCTCTCTCTTTATACCTTGCCCCGTATCGCGTATTGATAAATAGAGGTGGTCGTTTGTATTCCAAGTCTTCAAGTAAACATTTAACGGTTGGTCTGCTTTTGCATATTTTACAGCATTATCCAACAAGTTGAATATTACGTTTTGGAAGTGCATTTCGTCTACATACATCTTAGAATCTATTGCATCTATTTCTGTATATACCTTGCCACCTGTATGCTCTACACGCAGTGTGAACGAATGGGCAATGGTTTCCACCATCTCGTTCAAGTCCACATACTTCTTCTTCAGCACGGCTTTCTTGCTATCGTACATACTCATCTGTAGCACTTTCTCTACCAAGAAACGCAGACGCTTGGTTTCGTCGTTCACCACCCCACCAAGATGCTCTATCATTTTGGGCGACTTTGTCAGACTCTTATCGTTCATCATCTGTGCCGCCAACGATATACTTGCTATCGGCGTCTTCAGTTCGTGCGTCATATTGTTTACAAAGTCATTCTTTATCTCCGAGTATTTCTTCTGTCGGAAGATAATCACAATCGTGAAAATGAACGTTACCAACAATACTATGGTGAAGATGATTGACGGAATCATAAAACGAACACTCGAGAAGATGTAGCTGTTCATTTCTGGAAAATGCACCTTTACCACGCCCATTCTGTTTGGTGGGTCGTTGCGAAAAAGCACTTGCGAATAGCTATTCTCTTCCCCATCGCTAACATAGTCGGGACACTTGTACACTTCGCGTCCATCTTGTGTCAGCACCGAAAAGTGGTAAGGAATATTAATTCCGTTGTTCATCATCTCCGCTTTCAAGTCTTGGTCGAGCATCTTAAAGTTAATACGCTCATTCAAAGGCTTGTCAGAAGCAGCATAAAGAATGTTGTAAACCACCTCTTCCAATAAGGCTTTCTGATAAACGTAGCGATTTCGCACCACTTCCTGCATCTTCCGTTTGGTTGCTGAAATGGTTCCTGTATCGTTGCGAAGTATGGTTGCCTTCATTCTCAGCGAGGGGTTGCTTTGCGCCAATTTCGATTCAAACGAAGAATAAGAATCACTTTCATCGGTTATAGTTGGTACCTGATGTGCCCCCGCTATATCTTTTCGTTGTGCAGAATCAGCTTTTGTGGATTTCAATTCGTTATTGTTCACATCTTTCTCCAAGAATCTTAACGTCTCGTTAAGTTCCATATTGCGAGAAGCCTGATAGAGTGCGCGGTTCACCGATTCGTCGAATTGCTCTTTCTTCATCTCTGCCATCTCCTCAATATAATTGAGTTGAAGCGAAAGAAGGGCAAGGAACGAGAGTCCCATTATGATTGCAATTGTCCAAATCGTCTTTTTATTCATATTATTTACCTACAACTTACATTGAAAACGTTAAGCTACGCCCACGTAATGCTTACATTTGTTTTAACTGGAAGCAAAGGTAATAAAATTCTTAAGCCATTAACAATCAAAAGTTAATTATCACTGCTATATTTATTTATATTAACTATAAAATGAAATTATAATTAACATTTATCAATCTAAAAGGTTAAAATAGATACTGATATTACCTTAAAAAGAACTTAAAAGAAGAAAAATAGCCTTCTTTTGATTTGCAAGTTAGTACAGATTTCATACAAAAATGCTTATCTTTGCACGCATTATAAAAACAGCAGTATGGCAAAATCGAAACGTAAAAAGAACAATCATAAAAGTCTGAAGATAGTTGGCACTATCGTCGGTATCGGTATTTTAGTAGCTTACTTCTTCTTATTCTCTTCTATGTCGAGCAGCGGTAAAACCGAGTATATTTTTATCGACCACAACGATAACATAGACTCTGTTTACCACAAGTTGGAAAAAGTATCTACCAAGCATAGCTTATGGGCTTTCAAACAAATGGCAGCCGTATTCTCTTATAAAGATAACATCAAGCCAGGCAGATACACCATTGGCAGCTCGGGCGCATTGTTGACATTTCGCAACTTTAAGAATGGCAGACAAGCCTCTATCTCGCTTACCATACGTTCAGTTCGTACGCTGGGCGACTTGGCTTCCGATGTAAGCAAAAAGCTGATGTTCTCAAAGAGAGAGTTAATGGATTCACTCACTTCCGAAGCCGTTTGTAAAAGATATGGCTATACCCGTGAAAATATTATTGCTATGTTCGTACCAAACACTTACGATTTCTATTGGGACACTTCTATTTCAACTTTCTTGAAGAAAATGGAAAAAGAAAACAAGAAGTTTTGGACTTTCGAGCGCACCCAAAAAGCTGAAAACAATGGTTTCAGCAAAGAAGAAGTAATGACTTTGGCAAGTATTGTAGACGAAGAAACCGACAACGAGGGCGAAATGCCCAAGATTGCAGGTATGTATATCAACCGTCTAAACAAAAAAATGCCTCTACAAGCCGACCCTACAGTGAAGTTTGCACTCGGAAAATTCGAGGCGCATCGTATCTATCACAAATGGTTAAGCTACGACAGTCCATACAATACTTATAAATATAAAGGACTTCCCCCAGGCCCTATCCGCATTCCTTGCGTTGCTGCTATTGATGCTGTTTTAAACTATGTGCACCACAACTATCTGTATATGTGCGCAAAAGAAGATTTCAGCGGTACACACAACTTTGCAGAAACCTACGAGGAACATTCGGTTAATGCAGAAAAATATGCTAAAGCATTAACCGCAAGAGGAATAGAATAAGCAATTCTCGTATTAAAAAAATATGGCTCTTTGAAAGCTTTTATTTCTTTCAAAGAGCCATAATTATATTATAATATTTAAGCTTGGTAGAAGTTCTGTATGACTAACAAGCTCCTTTCTCTTGCTCGACATTTTCCCTTATACTTGTAAAAATAATTCTGAAGAAAAACGATAGTTTCGATTTAGCGTTGCGAAAGCGGCTCTTTTGCGATGCAAAACCTACGCTTTTACCGTGCAAAACAGCCGCTTTTGAAATGCGAAACAACAGGTTTTGTAAAGCGTTGACAACGAGCGAGTTAAATAATAGATATTCTTGTGAAATATTTTTACAGCTTTATTATTTCATTTCCCTATATATAACAAGGTGTAAGAGAAAGAAAAGCAAGTAGCAGACAAAAGAGTACTTTCTATTCAGACGGATTCGACTATGGGATTTATCTTTCGCCGAATTTCGACAATACCACGAATAGTTTTTATAAAAAAATATGGCTCTTTGAAAGTTTTCGTTTCTTTCAAAGAGCCATAACAATACTTGATAAGTTTTATTTCTATATTTGTTAGCTGTATTTCGCTTAATGATTACCATTTAAGAACATTTCTTTTATAATTTCTTTTGTTGTATTACGCAAACGATGAGCAGCTACTTCGGTTTTCATAGCTTTGCTAAGAGGAGAGTCTGGCGGATTAATTCCAACAGCATTATGGAAGCCTGCCGACACCAATAGGTCGTGATTGGCTACGCAACCTGCAAGTGCTATTGTAGGAATGTTGTAGATTCTGGCCATTAACATTACGCCAAAGGGGAGTTTGTTGTTCAATGTCTGACTGTCTATTTTACCTTCTCCAGTTATCACAAGGTCAGCATTGTGTAAGTGAGTAGCTAAACCTGCCGTCTCCAAAATAACATCTACGCCTCTACGCAATTGCGCACCGAGTAAACAAAACGCATACCCCAAGCCACCTGCTGCACCGCAACCAGGTATTGAAGGGTCTGCTTTGCAGAGACGAGCAAGGTTACGTAAACCACTGTCTAATAGTTTTACCTCGTCTTGAGTTGCTCCTTTTTGGGGCGCATAAACGTATGCAGCACCATTACAACCAAATAAGGGATTGCTGACATCGCAAAGAACTTCGATTTGAACATTGCGGAAAGCAGCAAGCGAAGAAAGGTCTACGGAAGTTAAATGTATAAGGTCGCCCCCTCTTGGACAATCAATGACACGATTGTTTATGTAAAACTTGGCACCTAAGGCAGCCAGCATTCCTGTTCCGCCATCGTTTGTGGCACTTCCGCCAATTCCAATAAGAACATGTTGAATCCCAGCTCTGACAGCGTCAAGAAGCATTTCGCCTACACCGAAAGTAGTAGTTTTCATCGGGTTTTGCTCATTCGTTTGCAAGAGTGTAAGTCCTGCTACCGTTGCCATTTCCATAATTGCAACACGTCGATTTACTTCAATAGCATAGCGAGTAACAAGAGGGCGCATTAAAGGGCCGTGGACTTTACACGTCGTCCATTCCGCCCCTATGTGGCGAACAAGCGTTTCGGTAGTGCCTTCACCCCCATCTGCCATAGGCAAACATACGACTTCGGCTGTTGGAAAGGCATCTGTTATGCCCATACCAGCTGCGTCTGTTGCTTGCTTTGCGGTGAGCGAACCTTTAAAAGAATCGAAAGCAAGTACTACTTTCATTATCTCTTTGCAAAGTAGTAGTGAGCGTAGCTGCCTTTAGCATACGGTGGTTTCGGTGTTAAGCCTTTCGACAATAGCGTATGCAACTTGTAGGCTTCTGCATAATATCGAGGACGAATACTATCAACAGGATAGTATTTCGTTACGAAACGAGTAAATTTCGGTAAGTTTCGGTCAAGCAAGAAACCTGTTAACTGATAATGTATGGAGTTCTTGGTTGCTTTGTTAATAACGCTATCGGGTAATAGCAATGAATGTACTTTGCCAGGACGCAACACATCGCTGCCACCAACAAGACGGTATTCGTAAAGGCTATCGGATAGATGTCCTATGCGAGCTACACTATATATTGTAAGCATTGTGGTGGAAGAATCCACAGTTTGCATCTGCCTTATAGTACGCAAAGCATTGCGATACTTGTGGTTATGCACCAAAACTTCTACCTTTACTTTCTCGTGAAAATGCTTGTCGGAATTGCTAAACACTCCAACAAACAAGAAAAAAGCAAACATCGTACCGAGGTTTATCCACAATAGCTGAGAAATAAATCCTACGCCACGTACTTCTGGTTCGTATGGTTCGTAACGTCGTACATACAGCACGAGCACGACATAAAGAATTAACAATAACGGAGCAAGCCACGCCCAAACTCCAAAAGTAATTGATGTTGTTACATCTGAACTAATGGCGGTGAGTATCGTTAGCAAAAGCACAGAGGGAAAGTAAGTGAGTGCATAGCCACGCTTGCTCAATTTCAACAAGGAATTAACACCAATTTGGCATAGTTGCAACACAAGTGTTATTAAGATTGCACCTAACCACGGAACGTAATGAGTTTGCCCATTTGATGCCAAATGCTGTGTAAGTACTAAGATATCTGCCTGATAAAAGTACAGATAACAGAATGTGAACACACAAAAAACAATGGCGCAAGAGATGCGCATAAACTTACTTTCAAATCTCATTAGTACTATTTTCTCTTTCTTAAAACCAATGCGCTGCGAGCAGGAATATACAGTTTTAACCAACCCTTTCCTTCTTTTTCGTAAAGTGGATCAGCTAAAGTAGCATGCTTTACATTTTCGTCAACAAAACCAAAACCACCATATTCCCATGAATCAGTATTCAATACTACATTATAAACTCCATAAGGAACTAGAAAACCATAATCGGAAAATGAACGTGAAGGCGAGAAGTTGAAAACAAATAACAAATCGTTACGGCTGAAAGCCAGTATTTGGTCAAGGTCGTTGTGCCATACTTCTTGCAAAGGTGTATCACTAAAGTTAGGCTCACTCTTTATAACCTCCAGCATTTTCTTGTCAAAATCGCCAAGGAAGTGATAGCAGAGTTCCTTGTTATCTACTAAATTCCATTGACGGCGTGCATATTTATGGCTCCAGCCATTGCCTTCTCGGGGGAAATCTATCCATTCTGGGTGTCCAAATTCATTACCCATAAAGTTTAAATATCCACCATTGATGGTAGCAGCAGTAACCAATCGTATCATTTTATGCAATGCAATACCACGCCTTGCCCTATCATTCTCGTCGCCTTTCTTGAAATGCCAATACATATCGGCATCTATTAAGCGGAATATAATAGTCTTGTCGCCAACCAAAGCTTGGTCGTGCGACTCGCAGTAAGATATTGTCCGTTCATCGCTACGCCTGTTTTTTACCTCCCAGAATATAGACGAGGGTTTCCACGCTTCGTCGGGTAATTCCTTTATTGTTTTTATCCAATAGTCTGGAATGTTCATTGCCATTCTGTAATCGAAGCCATAGCCTCCATCTTTAAATCTTGCTGCTAATCCTGGCATACCCGAAACTTCTTCGGCAATTGTTATGGCGTGGCTGTTTACTTCATGTATTAAGCAATTCGCTAATGTCAAGTAGCAAATGGCATTGTCGTCTTGATGTCCGTTGAAATAATCGGCGTAATTGCAAAATGCTTCGCCTAAGCCATGGCTGTAGTACAACATTGATGTAACACCATCAAAACGGAAACCATCGAAATGATACTCCTCAAGCCAGTATTTGCAGTTCGACAAGAGGAAGTGTAACACTTCGTTCTTGCCATAATCGAAACAAAGCGAGTCCCAAGCAGGGTGTTCGTGGCGTTCGCCAGGGTAAAAATATTGGTTAGGGTCGCCAGCAAGGTTTCCCAATCCTTCTCTTTCATTCTTCACAGCATGCGAATGAACAATGTCCATAATGACTGCAATGCCATTGGAATGTGCTTCATCGATAAGTTTTTTAAGTTCTTCAGGTTTGCCAAAGCGAGAGCTGGGGGCAAAAAACGAACTTACATGATAGCCAAAACTCCCGTAATAGGGATGTTCTTGAATTGCCATAATCTGAATGGCATTGTAGCCTTCTTCTACTATTCGAGGCAATACGTTCTCTTTAAATTCAACATAGGTGCCAACTTTCTCTGCATCTTGCCCCATTCCGATGTGGCATTCGTAAATAAGAAGTGGAGATTTGTTTGGCTTAAAGGTCTTATGTTTCCATTGGTATTCTTCTTCAGGACACCATACTTGAGCAGAGAATATTTTTGTTTCTTCATCTTGAACGACTCGTTGTGCCCATGCGGGAATACGTTCGCCTTCTCCCCCATTCCACAAGACATACATCTTAAACAAGTCGCCGTGATGTATTTTCTCTTCATCAAGCACTAATTCCCAATCACCAGCAGTATCTTCTATTCTTCTACATTGGTAATCTTCGCTGCGTTCCCAATTATTAAAATCACCTATTAAATATAGATTTGTGGCATTGGGTGCCCATTCACGGAATATCCATTTACCATTTACTTTATGCAATCCGTAATAATTATATCCGTTAGCAAATTCGGAAAGAGTCTGCTTTCCTCCATTGGTAAGTTCCTTAATGCGTTCTACGGCATGATTATGTCTGCCAGAAATAGCTTCATTAAAAGGAGCTAAATAACTATCGTTCTTTACTATACCCATCAAGTGAGTATTATCTTCTGCCCTTTTTGCAGCAGTTGCTCTACCCTGAACCTTCATAATCATTTCGTTTTGCTATTAATTATTGTGTCGAATACCATTCTCGTAATAACCCTGTGCGACTACTTTTCCATTGCGGTCAGTTTCAGTAAACTTCCCATCTCGCACATCATTACGGTAAGAACCTTCAAAACGTATTCCTTTTTTATCTTGCTCTATGGCGGCTCCGTTGCGCTTTCCATCGCGATACATACCACGGAACTTGCTTCCGTCTGCATAATGGATTATAATTTGACCGTCCATCTTGCCATTACGGAATTGCCCTTCAATGACATCTTTATTTTTCTTGGTCAGCTTTCCTTGTCCGCTTTGTAAACCATTCTCCCAGTTTCCAACATAAACATCGCCGTTCTTCCACGCCATTGTTCCTGTTCCTGACCTTAAGCCTTTCAAGAAGCGTCCTGTATAGTGCTCACTATTTTTATAACGCAATATACCTTGTCCTGTTCGTTCGTCATCAAGGTAGTCGCCTTCGTAGATGTCGCCATTGCTAAACTTATACACTCCCTTTCCGTTACGTAAGTCGTTCTTCCAATCGCCATTATATTCTTCGCCACCTTGATAAATATAAACGCCTTTTCCTTCTTTGACATTGTTTACCCAATTGCCCACATAGGTTGTGCCATCGCTCCATACGAAGCGACCGTGTCCGCTTTTAACATCGTTCTTCCACATTCCATCATAATACGCTCCATTGGCAAATGTGTAACGTCCCATACCATTTCGCTTGTCCATTACCCACTCACCATTATATACATCGCCATTGTAATAGCGCATTATTCCACGTCCTTGTTGATAATCCTTGTACCAAAGGCCGTCATATACATTTCCATTCTTAAATGTAAATACACCTTTGCCGTGTTGTTGGTCTTGAAACCACTGTCCTGTATATTTCTCTCCGTCTGAGAAAGTATAAGTACCTTCTCCTTGGCGTTTTCCTTTTACAAATTCACCTTCGTAAACATCACCATTCTTATAAGTTGTCTTGCCACGTCCCGATGGTTTGCCGTTTGCAACATTTCCTTTGTATCGGTCGCCAGTTTTTGAAACAATAGATTTTACTTCTCCACTTTGCGCCATAGCAAAGAATGGCATTACTGAAAATATTATTGTGATATATAGATTCCTCATTTGCATTTATAATTGTCTCTAATTGCAAAGATACGCTTTTCAAGTGGCTTTTCCAAGAATCTAAACTTTTTTTCACTTATTTGCCCAACACATTACAATTACGTATTCAGAATGTATTAAAGGAATAAAATTTATGGTAACGGTTGTCTTTAAATCTATTAATTGGTTCTCAGATATATTTACTTTCATTTCCTGATAAGTGAGATGTTCTTCAGAAAAAAGCTTGTATGCAGCTTCTTTAGCGCACCAAGCAATTAACAAATCGGAAGTAGTGGTGTATGTTTCATCTGGTCGTAGAAACCTTTGGGCTATCTTTTGTATTCTGTCCGAATGGTATTCAATATCAATTCCTACTTCTAAACCCTTTGACAAGAGTATGACAACAAAGCCTTTCGTATGTGAAATACTGATATTATATCCTTCTATAAAAGGCTTTCCATCTTCATTGTGATTCAATACAACATCGTAGCCTAACATTTGTTTAAGCAGTTCTCGCTCGCCTTGCTTCTCTGCTTCCCTGCCGTTTTCTATTTCAAGAATACCTAAAACAATATCTTCAGCAGGGTAACTAATGCTACTTTTCATCTTGAATCGTTACTTTGATTTTGCTAATACGAAGATTTTCAATAGCCATTACTTCAAAAAGGAAGTTCTTATAGCTTAGTTTTTCGTGCAGAACAGGAAATTCGCCCTTCAACTCAAGCAACAATCCTGCCATAGAATCGGCATCACCCTGCAGTTCTTCAAATGTATCATCGTCTAAATCAAGTACCTTTGTAAAGTCGCCAATAGATGTTTTTCCCTCAAACAAATATACTCCAGGCGATAGCTTCCGATAAAACGATTTGTCGTCATCGAACTCGTCGTTAATTTCGCCCACAATTTCTTCGAGTATATCTTCAAGCGTTACAAGTCCGCTCGTACCTCCAAACTCATCAACAACGATTGCTATATGCACCTTATTATCTTGAAACTCACGCAACAAATCATCGATTTTTTTAGTTTCGGGAACAAAATAAGGAGGACGTATCAAACTCTGCCACCTGAAATTAGCAGGCTTATTCAAGTACGGCAAAAGGTCTTTGATATATAAGATTCCTCGTATGTTGTCTTCGTTATCTTGATAAACAGGTATTCGCGAGTAGTTGTTTTCTACTATACACTTCAAAACTTCCGCATAGTTGGAACGTATATCAAGGTCTACAATGTCTCGACGCGATGTCATAACCTCCTTGGCTGTTTCATCAACAAAACGAATAATGCCTTCAAGCATTTCCTGCTCGTTGCTTATTTCGTTCTTGTTTGTCAATTCCAATGCCTGCTCTATTTCGCCCATTGACAGCTTTCGCTTTTCTTGCTTCAGCATTTTCTCAGCAAGAATGCTGCTGCGCATCAATACATTTTCGATTGGCCAAAAGAGTTTGCGGGCAACCATTATTCCACCAACTGCATGCCGACAAAATCTTAAAGGATTCATACTGCTGTACACTTTCGGCATTATTTCGCCAAAAAGAAGAAGAAGGAAAGTAAGCAGAACGGTAGCACACAATATTTCTACCCAAGCAACTTTGAACTCAACAACCTCTCTCAGCACGAAACCTGAAAGCATAACGATTGTAACATTCACTAAGTTGTTTAAAATCAGGATAGTTGCTAATGTGCGCTCACTATCGTCTCGCAGTATTTGAATATTCTTATCGGTACTACTTTTTGTTGGTTCAAGTTCGTCAATATCGTTTGGAGACAAACTGAAAAAAGCGATTTCAGAGCCACTGGCAAAGCCTGAAACATAAAGAAGCAGGCACACTAATATTGCTGCAATAACAACTCCTACTGTTGGTGTATGAATTTCTACGGAGGAAGTAACAAATGTAACTAAATCGTTCATTTAAAATGGTAATTTGGAATTTTCCATTTCGTCCATCGTTGATAATGTTTCTCCACTCTCAACATTAGAACTTTCCGCTTTCTTAGGTGCAGCTAACCATTCCAAAGAGTCGGCATAAATCTCCGTAGTCTGTCGTCGGACACCTTTCTTATCGTCATAACTTCGGTATCTTACACGCCCTTCAACATACAGCTTGTCGCCTTTATGAATGTATTTCTCTGCATACTTACCCAAACTCTTGAACAATACGATATTATGCCAGTCGGTATGATCGGGAACTTTCGTTCCATTTGCTAAAGTGTAGCCCCTTTCGGTTGTTGCCAAAGGGAAAGACGCCACACACTGATCGGCATCGTAATAATGCACTTCAGGGTCTTTTCCTACATGACCTATTAACATAACCTTGTTCATGGGTGAATATTTTATTGTTTACTTGATAGTGGGAATTACTTCCACATACCAAGGTATCTGAAGCTAAAGTTCTTGCCTTTGGCAGAAGGGAACTGGCTACGAGAATCTACACGGTCTTTCAGATAATCGACAATACGATTACAGCAATCGATACCAGAAACAGATTTGCACTGCGCTACAAATGTTGTATCACGATATTCGTGCTTTCCTGTTGCTGCAATATAAACCACACGCTTGAAACTCAGAGTACCTTCGTACCAGCCATCGCGTTCTTCGTTAAGATGCATTATGGTTGGATTGTCTTTCTTCAATGCCACCCCACCCGTTCTTACAGCTTTTTTCTGCTTGAAATCGAGCATTGTTTCAGCTTCGGTCTTAATGATAATGAAATAAATACGTGGGCGTACTTTGTAACGCTTTGGATAGTAAACATCGCTTTCGGCATATAAACGTATATCGTCTTCCAATTCAGGTGTGAGCTGAATATCAGGAATTGATGCTAAAAAATCTAAAGCTTCTTCAACATTATATGCTAATGTTTCGTTATCGAAATATCTTAAGTATAAATTCATTTAGTCGGTGTTAGTATGTTTCTCTAAAATAAGAGCGGAAAACGAGACTCGAACTCGCGACCCCAACCTTGGCAAGGTTGTGCTCTACCAACTGAGCTATTTCCGCAAAACAAATAAGATTTCTCTTATTAAGTGAAGAGGAGGAGACTCGAACTCCCACGAAGCAATTTTCACTACCCCCTCAAAGTAGCGCGTCTACCAATTCCGCCACCTCTCCAAGTATTTTGCTATATAAGTAGTAGTGCCCAGAACAGGACTCGAACCTGCACGTATAAACACACGCACCTGAAACGTGCGCGTCTACCAATTCCGCCACCTGGGCATTTTGAGAACAGGTCTCTATCTACTTATACCAATATTTCAAAAAAGAGCGGAAAACGAGACTCGAACTCGCGACCCCAACCTTGGCAAGGTTGTGCTCTACCAACTGAGCTATTTCCGCAAAACAAACATTTCACCAAATGCTTTAAATAGTCGGGGCGACAGGATTCGAACCTGCGACCACCTGGTCCCAAACCAGGCGCGCTACCGGGCTGCGCTACACCCCGCTGCTATCTTCATAGATTACTCTATTTCTGATTTGCGAGTGCAAAGGTACTGTATTCTTTTTATTCCTCCAAATTTTACTACGCTTTTTTTCATACTTTCTTTATGGATAAAAACTGCTTTCTCAACTATATTGGTAGTTTTGAGGAAGTTATACAAATACAAAAACTTCATATTTTATTCTTGCTTTGGCTTCATTTTAGTGTTTTCACTGTTTTTATATGGTATTGTTGTACTGAAAACGCAGAAGATTTTTTGCTATGGAGAACCGAGTAGACAATGAAGAGTAAAACTTTAGTAAATAAGTTATTTAATAGGGAAAAAGAAGACAAAAAGAGTGTAAATATTTTTCACAGGGTTTACTATTGTGTAATACATTAATTATCAACACGTTATAAAAGCTATTGTTTTACATTCCAAAAGCGGCTGTTTTGCGATGCAAAACCTACGCTTTTACCGTGCAAAACAGGCGCTTTCGCAATGCTAAATCGAAATTATCGTTTTTCTTCAGAATTATCTTTACAATGTAAGAGTTATTTCCAGCATCTGCATTGAGCAAAAAAGGTAAATTCAATACCCTATAAACGAAATTATAATGGTGTATGAACCAAGAAGCAAAAAAATTAGAAAAACGAGCACTGACAAGTATTACTGTTTATTGGAAGCACAATCGTT
Source organism: Prevotella intermedia ATCC 25611 = DSM 20706 (assembly GCF_001953955.1). Taxonomy (NCBI): domain Bacteria; kingdom Pseudomonadati; phylum Bacteroidota; class Bacteroidia; order Bacteroidales; family Prevotellaceae; genus Prevotella; species Prevotella intermedia. The sequence goes on along the minus strand of NZ_CP019300.1, from coordinate 1,316,873 downwards.
TATACCATATTAATATATTGATAGGTTCAAATTGAATACGTAGGCTATCATATAAAATAGTTGAACAACTAAAATATACATAGGAAACAGTTTGCTGCAAAAAACCAAACCACTTGAAATAGAGTCGTACGCTTCCGACAGGGTTTTCAGTTTTCCGCACGCAACGCCATACGATAAAGAAGAAACAATGACGATGGAAGACAGGGCTGGAATAAGTCCTAAAGAGAAACTGCTGGGGAACAGACTTCCTGTAACACTTAGCAAAGGGGATTCGGGCAACATCGTGAAGATGATGCTCAATGCTATGAAGAATACGAAATCGAACAAGGCAAGCCTTATCCCTACCCTCTCTCTATAACGGAAATCGGCAAACTTATTTTTCCTGCATATCAATTTACATAACATATCGTGGAGTCCGCTTGTTTTATAGACGCCCCAAGCAATAGAAAAAAGTAACAGCCACACAAGCATATCACTCTTCAGATTGTTCGTAAACTGCCCTACAAACCATCGAAAGCCCCTGCCGCTGAGTAAAGAATTAATATTGACATCGGGGAATGCTGCAGTTACCAACCATGAACCAAACACGGTTAGCAACTGCATCATCATTAAGCCCAATGCTATAATTCCATACTTATTCTTCATCTGAATACAAGTTGTCTATGTCTATAATCCGTAATTCCAACGCACGCACTACCAAACGAGTAGCATTAACACTCTGTCCTCTACGGTCGTCGCCAAATAGTTTCTGCACGAGTTCGTTCTGGCGTTTTTCCAAACTCTTTACCCCGAAAGGCATACCACGCAGATTTGTAATCTGTTCCTTGGTGTAACCCAAAGCCAAATGGCGCAGGAAACGCTCGTCGTACTCGTCTATTTCGTAGTCGATTAATGCCTCTTGGCGCATCAATTGGTTGTTAATGCTGTATTTAAACTTCTCTACTATCTTTTGCAAAATAGGCTGATTGAAAACCAAACGTTTTCCACTCATAACGCTTGACACATCGCCTCGTGTGAGAAGTTCCCCACTTTTCAGGCAAATTCCGTCAGCTCCAGCATCTAAAACGTCTACCCATAGTTTCTCGTTCAATATCTCGCCCGTAAAAATCAATACCTTTAGGTTGGGATATAACTCTTTTGTCTGACGGCAAATTTCTACGCCGATTGTCGTCGAACCACCCAAACCTAAGTCCAACAATACCAAATCGGGCAACTCAGCCTTCATCAGTTTCCAATAAGCTACTTCGTTTTCGGCAGTACCTATAATATGCGCTTCTGGTATTTCGTTACGAAAAATGCCTTCTGTTCCTTTAAGTTCTAAAGGTACGTCCTCAACAATAATTACTTTAAAATCTTCCATATCTTTTTATTGTTCTTTCTTTGCTTGTGATAATGTTATACTCAATGTGGTCCCCCTGTCGGTGTTGTGGGCGATGATTCCACAACGGTGGCGGTTGAAAAATTCTCCATTCTCGCGTACAATCTGCCTGCATATCATATAAGGTGAATGCTCGATGCTTGGAACGAATAAGTTTGCACAGGCTTCATCGGACAGTTGCAACTGCGACATATATAAATGGAGTGTTAGATATTCGGGCGATAAACTTTCCACATCTACTTTGATGCGTTCGTTAGCATCTTGTTTCTGTAACAATTCAAATAGGTATTTCAGTAAATCTACATCGCCCAAGACGGCTAACTTTCCCATTTCCGGCGATGAAAGTTCCATATTTTTGGCAAGCAGTTCGCTGACTTCTATGCGCCTATACACTGGTTTGATAACCGAAACTTGGTGCATAGCCTGCATACTCAGCATAGAATAGAGTTCCTTATAATATACGGATAGCTCGTCAATCGTTTCCAATTCGGCGTCTTTCTCGGAAATAAGCTGACTTATTCTTGATGGATAGTACATTGTTTCGTGCTTCAATGTAGAAAGACAATTATCTAATATATTGTTACTTACGTGCAGCTTGTTGTTTTCAAACTCCATTCTTCGCAATTCGTCTTGCGCCAACTCTATGTTTGTTGAGCTTGTATTATAACTTTCAATAGACTTTTTCAGTGCCTCGTTAATCTTCTGCGTTATTTCTTTCAAGCTCTCTGGGAATTTGTTTGTTGCAATGGCACTTATCATTTGCTGTTTCTCGACGGGCGTTCCGTTGCTTAAAAGTATTGCGTTTATCTGCCGAATGCTCTCAACATATGACTGAAAACGGAACCGTTGTCGATAATACATAAAATAATACAACGGGAATATGGATAAAAGAAGCAATATCAATAAAACAATAGCTACGTTTTTGTTCGATTCCGAACGTTGCATCATACGGCAATACTCGCCCAAATTCTTGTCGGCTGAGTTTTCTTTAAATAATAATGTATATACATTGTTGTTGTATCTGTACAACGCCCAATCGTGAAGAGCCAATGCTGCGACTGCGCTTTCGTTACGAATGTCAAGTATAATACTGAAGTTTGTTGGCAAATCATCGTACAGCCATTGCACTTCTGCAGGCGTAATGTTGTCGTCGGCAATGCGTTTCATCAGATGTCTGCCATTCGGATTTAATCGCAAATAATACTTGTTCAAGTAGTAACGACAGGTATCAGCAAAGTCTAAAGTTCGCTTATAATCTCCTTTTATATTACTGAAGTAAGCCGAATCGGCATACATATTCGCAATGTCCAACTCTCTTAAAGAATTATTCTGCTCGCTTGCGTCTGCATTTACAGGTATATCAGGTTCGTTGGCATACGAAAGCAAAGAAGTGGAGAGCAGGCAAAGCAATACCAAAATGCGAGCAATTCCTTTCGGAAGACGGAAATAGAACCTGCTGCCTTCGCCCAATTTACTGTCTACACCTATCGAACATATGGCAAACAGCTTGCTTACTTTCTTGTATTTATTAATGATGCCATTGCAATTCATAAGCCCGAAGCCGTGAGAGTTTGTTTCCTTATTGTCCACAATTACCTTTCGGTCGAAGATATGATGCAATGCTTCAGGTTCAATCCCTACCCCTGTGTCTTTCACAGATATTTCAATGAAATCTGTTTCTTCCTTTGAAGATATGGAAACCATATCCCCTTCAGCCGTAAACTTGCGAGCATTTTCTGCCAACGTGTTTATCATAAACAACGTGAGTACCCTATCGGCTTTCACTATACTCTGCGTTGGCTCTATGTTTAATGTTATACCTTTCAGTTCAAAAGCCTTTCTCGACTTTGCTACAACATCAAACACTTGCTGCAACGAGAAACTCTCAATGTGCAAAGAGAGTTCTCCTTGTTGCAACTGAATCCACTGCGTCAATACATTATTATATTTATTGATGTCGTCTGTGAGTTCTGCAATATAGGCATATCGTTCGTTTCTTAATGCCTCTGTCCCTTTGTTGGTTTTCAATTGTTTGATTTCGTGAATCATTCTATCAATCAAAGGGTTCAGTGTATTGACAAGAAACAGTTTCGCACGCTTTTCTATGTTTCGCTTTTTATTCTTTACTACGTTGGTATGCGTTATATAAGAGGCTTCTTGTACCTCCTGATACTCTTCCTCAAGGTCTTCAAGTTCTTTCTCGTTTTGCACTTGCCACTCTTTCAATGGTAGCAGTAGGTCGTCTAATGAGTTGCCATTTGTATTTCTTTTCTTTAGATAATGGAATAGTAAAAGCAAGCCCAGCACCAATGCTATCATTACCAAGACAGCAACTATCATAAGATTCAGCTGTTGCGAAGTTGATTCAAGGATTCCTGCACGCGACTCCAAATACCTATCTTGGCGTGTTTGTTCCTGCAAGTCGAGGTAGATATTGCGGTTAAAATCGCTGCCTTGCTTGTCGTTTACAGCTGCATAAACCACGCTCAACTGCTCGCGAATAGAAGCCACCAAGTCGGGTGCTTGATTGATAGCTTTGTTCTTTTCCAATGCATCTTGCAGACAAATGATGGCAGATGGATAATTGTTGATTTGCCAATAACACGACGCCAACGTTCTAAAAGCACCCGCAATTTGATACACATCACCATATCTTATGAATAAATCGGTAGCTCTTTCTGCTAAGTTTCCTGCCAACAAGCTGTCAGGAACATTATCTGCGTTGATAAATCGGATAGACGCATAATTGTCTGCTATTAATTTATCACGCATTTCAGATATAATAAGATGTTCGCTTAAACCTTGCAACGAGTTCGCCTGCCAGTATATATAGCCATGCTGTTGTGCTGCTATGAAGCATCGCATCAAATAATCAAACTCCTGTTGGCTGACTTCTTGCTGTGTCCCCTTGTTTATAATGCCCCCGGCACCAATATTATAAAGATAATTAAGATATTGTGCCGTATCGTCACGAGCTATCAGTTCTTCGTTTATATCTTCCATAGCTTGCGCCGATTGTGCACGCAAGCCCACATAATAATAATAGGTAGAAGACACAATACTAAATTCGGAATTGGCATAAACCATTCGTTTTCGCTGATGCTCCGTCAGCAGTTTCTCCTCTTCAGCAATACGCTTTTGCCGCCTAATCGCCTTTTCTCTGAAGTCATAGAAGTCTTTATTCTTCGATTCTCTCTGACATAGACGCATCAACTGAACATCGGCAATCAGAAGTTCTACCTGATTGTTCGTTATGGAAAGCACACTGTCCAACTTCTCATAGGCACTTTTATAATTCATTCTTACTATATCAACAAAGGCCAGATTGTTCAATGCCTCTGCCTTTCCTGCATCATAGCCTTTTGAAAGTTCCAATGCACGTTTAGCATACACGTATGCTGTGTCTATATTCCGATAGTGGTAAGAATAGGAAATACTATTCAACCTGTCCACTTTATCCGTATCTACTCGTGAACAAGCCGAAAGAAAAGAACATAAAACCAATATAAATATAATTATAAGGTATGTTCCTGGTTTATGTTTCCTCGTTTGTAAGATAACTCTTATATTTGATACAAAAATACAAAAGATAATTGGATAAAATACCAAATAGTTTCATTTTTTATATTGCTTTGGCTGAAAAAGAGGCTTCAATACACCTTAATTCCCAACTATTATTATTATTTTTGCAAGAAATAAAATAGGAAACGCCGTATGGGTGATAGAATAAGAATAAAAGATATAGCTGCAAGGGCGGGCGTGAGCGTTGGTACTGTGGATAGAGTTCTGCACAAACGCCCTAATGTTTCTAAGTCTGCATTGGAGAAAGTAGAGAAGGTTTTGAAGGAAATAAACTACCAACCCAATGTTTACGCAAGCGCATTGGCATACAACAAGAGCTATACTTTATATTGCATATTGCCCAAACACACGAGCGAAGCCTATTGGCAAGAGATTGAAATAGGAGCAATAAAGGCCGTTGAATTCAGACGCGACTTTCATTTGAACATAAAGTTAAGGCATTTTAGCCGCCTCCAACCAGAATCGTACTTGGAAACTTGCCAAAGATGTTTGGACGAAAAGCCCGATGGAGTTATATTGGTTCCAACAACGTTAGAGGCTACAAAGGTCTTTGCCGACGAACTCCACAAGTGCAATATCCCGTTTGTATTGTTAGATTCGTATATGCCCGACTTGAACCCACTGTCGTTTTATGGACAGGATTCGTTTCAAAGTGGCTATTTTGCTGCAAAGATGCTGATGCTGATTGCACAAAAAGAAAAGTCGATAATGTTGATGAGGCAAACCTTTGAAGGGAAAATTACGAGCCGACAGCAGGAGAACCGCGAGGTGGGATTTCGCAATTATATGGAAAAGTTCTATCCGAAAGTTGAAATAAAGGTACTGGATTTGCCTATGGGTAAAAACAAGGCAACCTACAATGCGATGTTGGAAGACTTTTTCACTGCCAATCCTGATGTTCATCATTGTTTCACCATCAATTCAAAGGCATACATTGTAGGCGATTTCATTTTAGAAACAAACCGAAAAAACGTGCAGATTATGGGCTACGATATGGTTCCCCGAAACGCAGAATGTATGCGAAAAGGCAGTATTTCCTTCCTTATCGCACAGCACGCTTACCAACAAGGCTTTTCAAGTGTGGATACATTGTTTCAGAAGATTGTCTTAAAGAAAGACGTTCGTCCTATCAACTATATGTCGATAGAACTTTTATCGAAAGAAAATATGGACTTCTATCATCGCACGCGAATTTAGATTTCCTATCTGAATGATATAAACCAAGAGAATAAAAATGGACATTATACAACGCAATTTCTTTAAACTTATCCGTTCGGGGGCTTTCGACGA